>JAJZMD010000080.1 GCA_021803085.1 Actinomycetes bacterium | reverse complement strand
CGGCGAGACGGCGGTCCTCGTTCCGCCGGACGACCCCGGAGCGCTCGCGGCAGCGATCGCGGGGCTCCTCGACGATCCCCTGGCCCGCGCGCGGCTCGGCGCCGCCGGCAGGGCACGCGTCCTCCGCCGCTTCACGTGGCGCGTCACGGCCGAAGGGACGGCGGCGTGCTACCGCGCGCTCCTCGGCGGCCGTGCGCTCTCGGGGCTCGGACCGGCACCGGGGGAGCAGGGTCCCGACGCACCCTCCGACGAGCCCTCCGACGCGTCCTCCGACGCGCCCTCCGACGCGCCCTCCGACGCGCCCTCCGACGCGCCGACCAGCAAGAGCGCGCTCGTTCGGGCGGCCCAGTGCTGACCGTCGACTACGACCGTCTCGGGCTCCGCCCGGGCGACCGGCTGCTCGATCTCGGCTGCGGGTCCGGCCGGCACGCGTTCGAGGCGGCCCGCCGAGGGTGCGAGGTCGTCGCGCTCGACGCCGGCGCAGACGAGCTCCAAGAGGTCCGGGCGATGTTCCTCGCGATGCTCGCTGCGGGCGAGCTCGGCGAGCGCACCAGGGCGGGAGCCGTCCGCGCCGACGCGCTCCACCTCCCCTTCGCCGACGGGGCCTTCGACCGCGTCGTCGCCGCAGAGGTCCTCGAGCACATCCACGACGACACCCGAGCCATGGCGGAGCTCGCCCGCGTCCTGCGACCCGGGGGCACCATGGCGGTGACCGTGCCCCGCTGCGGACCCGAGGTGGTCAACTGGCTCCTCTCCGACGCGTACCACGACGTGCCCGGGGGCCACGTGCGCATCTACAGGCTGTCGACGCTCGTGCGGCGCCTGGGGTCCTGCGGGCTCGTCCCCTCGGGTCGCCACTACGCCCACGGTCTGCACACCCCGTACTGGTGGCTGCGCTGCCTCGTGGGTCCCCAGAACGACGCGCATCCCGCCGTCGCCGCGTACCACCGGATCTTGGTGTGGGAGATCGTGAAGCGCCCCCCTCTCACCCGGCTCGCCGCCCGCCTGCTCGACCCGCTGATCGGGAAGAGCCTCGTCGTCTACCTCAGCAAGCCCGGCGGTGCTTCTGTGCCGGGCCGCCGGCACAGTGGCGAGACGCCGGTGACGGCGGCAGCATGACGCTCGGCGCTCGTCGCGACTCGACCGCGCTCGTCCCCGAGGTGCCGGGGGTGCTCAGCTCCGCCGAGGTCTTCGCCAGCGGGTGCGCCATCGCCTCGGTCCAGCGCGCGGACGGCATGATCCCGTGGTTCCCGGGCGGCCACTGCGATCCCTGGAACCACGTCGAGGCGACGATGGCGCTCACCGTGTGCGGGCTCCTCGACGAGGCCGAGGCGGCGTTCGACTGGCTCGCGGCGACGCAGCTCGAGGACGGGAGCTGGTTCAACTACTACGTCGCCGCCGGGGTGAAGGACGCCAGGATCGACACGAACGTCTGCGCCTATGTCGCGACGGGGCTGTGGCACCATGCGCTCGCCACCCGGAGCTACGACCTCCTGGCCCGTCACTGGCCCGTGGTGGAGCGCGCGATCGACTTCGTGCTGCGCTGGCAGCGACCCGACGGGTCGGTGCGGTGGTCGCTCGACCAAGCCGGGCGCCCCGAGGGCTACGCGCTCCTCACCGGGTCGTCGTCCATCTTCCACAGCCTGCGCTGCGCAGTGGCCGCCGCGGAGGCGCTCGATCGACCCCGACCCGATTGGGAGCTCGCGGCCGCCCGCCTCGGCCACGCGGTCACCCGGCACCCGCGCGCGTTCGCGCCGAAGGACGAGTTCGCGATGGACTGGTACTACCCGGTGCTGTCAGGCGTGCTCGGTGGTGAGCCGGCTCGCCAGAGGCTCGAGGCGACATGGGCGACGTTCGTCATGGACGACCTCGGCGTCCGCTGCGTGTCAGGCAACGACTGGGTCACCGCGGCGGAGACCGCCGAGTGTGCGATCGCGCTCGGCGCCGCGGGCTTGGGGCGGTCCGCTCTGGAGCTCTTCGCGTCGGGACAGGGGCTCCGGCTGCCGGACGGGAGCTACTGGACCGGGATGGTCTATCCGGGTGAGGTCACGTTCCCCGGCGGCGAGCGGACTACGTACACCGCGGCCGCGATGGTCCTCGCCGCGGACGCCTTGTCGTCTGCGTCCGGCGCGTCCGGCCTCTTCCTCGGCGAGGCGCTGCCCAAGGCGATCGACCTTGCCGAGCCCTTCTGCACGAGCGACGTCCAATGCCTCGCAGGGACCGGCGCCGACCGGCCCGAAGACCGCTGAGCCGCTGCCCGGGACCGCCGCCGCCCGGGACCGCCGCCGTCGCCGGGGCCGCTCAGTGCTCGCTCGCACGCAGGCGCCGCAGCACGCGCAGGCTTCCGCACTCCGCGTCCTCCTCCCAGTCCCCCGAGCTCGCGGCGTCGCACCACACCTCGTAAGGGGGTCGTCCGCCCCCGGCGGGGTCGGGGAACACGTCGTGGATCGCGAGCAGCCCACCTGCAGCGACGAGGGGTGCCCAGCCTCGGTAGTCGGCCCATGCAGGTCCCTCGCCATGGCCGCCGTCGATGAAGCAGAAGTCGACCATGGTCGTCCAGCAGGATGCGACGGTCGGCGAGTCGCCGACGACCCCCACGACGACGCCTTCGAGGCGCGCGTCGGCGATCGAGCGGCGCCAGGACGGCAGCGTGTCGATCCTCCCGTCCCTGGGCTCGACGAGGTCCGGCTCGTGGTGCTCCCATCCGGGCTGGTTCTCCTCGGAGCCATGGTGGTGGTCGACGCTGAAGAGGACCGCCCCGGTGGCTTCGGCCGCGGCGCCGAGGTAGATCGTCGACTTCCCGCACCACGCGCCCACCTCGACGAAGACCGGCGGTCCGGCGCGCCGCGCGGCCTCACTCCCGCGCGCTCCACGCGCGGCCTCACCCGCGCGCCGCGCCGCTCCGTAGAGTGCAGCACCCTCCTCGTCGGGCATGAAGCCGCGGGTCGACCGCGCGAGCGTGAAGAGCTCGTCCTCGCGGTCCGTCACGTGGCGAGAGCGTAGATGCCGTACGCGGCGAACCCGAGGAGCGCGAGACCGCCAGCCCGCCGGATCCATTCGAGAGGCAGCACTCGAAGGAGCGCCCGGCCGCCGAAGGCGCCGAGTGCCGAAGCTCCGAGCAGGCCGGCGTACGCGCCCACGAACACGGCCCACGGATCGTGGTACTTGCCTTCGAGGTTGATCGTGAGCAGCTGGGTGAGGTCGCCGAGCTCCCCGACGACGATGACGATGAACGCGGTGCCGACCACCTGCCAGGGACGGGTCGGCGAGGGCTGGACGCGGTCGGCCTCTCGCTCGCCTCTCTTCTGCTCGCGCCACTCGGGAACGATGAGGAGCAGCACCGCGCCGACGAAGAACAGAGCCGTCACCACGATCTCGAGCGCCTGGTGGGGGAGGAGCTCGATCGCACGTCCCGCGGCGACGGCGATCCCGACCTGGACCAGGAACGCTCCGGCGGCACCCAGCCAGACGAGGACCGGCCGGCTCCGGCTCCCCATCACGAGGGTGGCGACCATCGTCTTGTCGGGCAGCTCGGCTGCTGCGACGAGCACGAAGACGGTGGCGACGACTCCCGCGCTCACGCCGGCCCGCCCCGGCTCAGTGCGGCACGATCCCGAGCTCGCCGCCGAGCCGCCCGCGCATGCGGGCGCCGAAGCGCACGTGCACCGCGAGCTGCTCGAGGGTCTGCACGACAGTCCGCTGACCGACCGCCAGCGGGTGGTCGGTGCAAAAGCGCGTGACGTCCGCGGCGAGCGCGGGGTCATGGCAGAGGGTACGCACGCCGGCGAGCATCGCGGCGTGGTTCACGTCGGGGAACCGGTCCAAGAGGAGCGGCCACTCGGACTTCACCCACTCCCAGGCCGTCGGGCCGCCCACCCGGTTGGCGAGAAGGGCGCGCACGACGAAGGGCCCGTCCTGGCGCCGGACTTCGCCGAGCGCCAGCTCGAAGGTGCGGCGGCAGAGACCCAGGTCCGCGAACGAGCCGAGCACGAAGAGATGGCGGCGCTCCTCTTGCGGGTTGGCAGGATGGCGGTAGCGGTCCAGCACCGCGTCGTAGTCGCTCTCTTGACCCTGGTCGGCGACGACGGCGAGCACCGCCGCCTCGAGGTTCGCGTCGATCCAGTCCTTTCCCGCGCAGCGTGCGGCGAACCGGCGCGCGGCCTCGGCGCGGACCTCCTGTGTGCCGCCCGTCGTCCCGAGCGTCTCGACGAGGAGTGCCCGGAGCGTGGGGACGCGCTCGCCTTCCCCTTCCCGAGGGTCCCAGCCGAGGGCCGCCGCGCGCGGTCCCAGCAGGTCCTGCGCGGCGGCCTCCACCACCTGACGGTCGGCGTCGTCGGCGATGCGATCGCACAGGCGGAGCGCGGAGACGGCGGCGTGGTAGGTCTCGGGCTCCTCGTCGTCGCCGAGCCGGGCGGCGAGCGCCAAGAGCTCGCCGAGCTCCGCCTGCCCGCTCAGCACGAGTGCCCAGGTGTCCGAGAGCAGGTCGAAGCGCTCGAGCGCGGTGAGCGCCTCGAGGTGCTCGGCCAGCCGCGCCCGGTGGTCGGGGCTGTACGCGACCCGGTAGACGCCCCAGCCGCCGGCGTTCAGGAGGGCGACTCCCCCGCCTGACGCTGGTGCGAGCGGCGCGGCGCTCTCGGTGAGGAGCACGCGCACCACACGGCTGTCGTCGCCGTCGGGCTCGTCCCCGCGGTCGCCCCCTCCGACCGATCGCACGAGGACGGGCACGAGCCAACGCTTGCCGATCGAGGACTCGCCGCCTGGCGGTTCGGGAAGGTAGGCGAAGGGCTCCTGGGACAGCGTCCCGTCCCCGAGACGCACGACGGGGTGGCCACCTTGGAGGATCCAGCTCTCGGCGATCGCTGCGATGGGCTCGCCGCTCTCTTCCTCGAGGGCTCTCCACAGGTCGGCAGTCACCGTGCTTCCGTAGGCGTGCGCACGAAGGTACCGGCGGATCCCGTCCCGGAAGACGTCGGCCTCGAGGAACTGCTCGAGCATGCGCAGCACGCTCCCGCCCTTCTCGTAGGTCAGCGTGTCGAACATCCCGTCGGCCTCGTCCGGCGAGGCCACGGGGTACTCGATGGGCCGCGTCGCGTGGAGACCGTCGATCGACATCGCCGAGTCGCGCTCGGACCCGAACGAGGTCCATCGGTGCCATGTCGGCCGGTAGTGGTCGGTCGCCTTCACCTCCATGAACGTGGCGAAGGCCTCGTTCAGCCAGATCCCCTCCCACCATCCCATGGTGACGAGGTCGCCAAACCACATGTGCGCGATCTCATGGTGGACGACGTCAGCGATCCGCTCCAGCTCGACGCGCGACGCGTGCTGTGGATCGACGAGGAGCGCGGTCTCGCGGAACGTCACGCACCCGAGGTTCTCCATCGCCCCGTAGGCGAAATCGGGGATCGCCACGAGGTCGAGCTTCTCGCCGGGGTACGCGATCCCGAAGTACTCGGAGAAGTACTCGAGCGAGTGCCGCGCCACGTCGAGCGCGAAGGCGGTGAGGTGCCCCTTTCCCGGCGCGTGCACGACTCGGACGGGCACCCCGCCCACGTACGTCGGCTCGGTCGCGATCAGTGGCCCGACGACGAACGCCACCAGGTACGAGGACATCTTCATCGTGGGGCCGAAGCGGACCCGCCGCTTGCCCACGCCGTCGACGACGACGGGCACCTCCTCTGCGATCGGGGAGTTCGAGTACGCGGCGAGGTCCTCGTCGACGACGAGGGTCACCTCGAAGGCCGCCTTGCGGTCTGGTTCGTCCCAGCAGGGGAACGCACGTCTGGCGTCGGTCGCCTCCATCTGGGTGGTGGCGATGGTGCGGGTACGGCCCTGCTCGTCGGTGAAGGTCGAGCGGTAGAAGCCCCGGAGCCTTTCGTTCAACTCGCCCCTGAAGTCGATGCGCACCGTGGCGCTCCCCTTCGCCAGGGGCGCCGGAAGGGTGAGCACCAGGCGTTCGGCGGCTTCGTCGACGGACGTGCCGGCCTCGACGGCCGGCGCGCCCTGAGGTGCCACCGAGGCCGCGGAGATGTCCAGCTCCGCCGAGTTCAAGACGATGCGAGGGGTCTCCTCGAGGACCCGGACGTCGATCTCGACGGAGCCCCTGAACGTCGATTCGTCCAGGTCTGGGGTGAGCTCGAGCCGGTAGGCGACCGGCTCCACCGTGCGGGGCAGGCGGTGCGGATCGGCGTCGGCGGTGGAGCTCGCCTGGGGCTCGGGTAGGGGTTGCACGGGGAACGACGCTACCGTGACCGCCGTGCCGGGTCCCGCCTCGACCGATCAACACGCCGACCTCGACGTCGTCGGGATGGGCAACGCCCTCGTGGACGTCCTCGCCGCCGTCCCCGACCGGGTCCTCAGCGACCTGTCCCTCGCGCGAGGCTCGATGGAGCTCGTCGACCTGCGGCGGGCGGAGCGGATCTACGAGGCCGTCGGGCCGGCGGTCGAGGTCTCGGGCGGCTCGGCGGCCAACACCGTCGCGGGTGTCGCGGCGCTCGGCGGCACCTCCGGCTTCATCGGCAAGGTCGCCGACGACGACATGGGCACGGTGTTCGTCCATGACATGCGCGCGTCCGGCGTGGAGCTCCACGCCGCGATCGCCCGTGCCGAGGCGGGAGAGGCCGAGCTGCGCGGGACCGGCCGCTCGCTCGTGCTCGTCACCGCTGACGCGGAGCGGACCATGGCGACCCACCTCGGCGTCTCCGCCACCCTCGGTCCGGCGGACGTCCACGAGGAGCTGGTGGCGAGGGCGGCGATCCTGTACCTGGAGGGCTATCTCTGGGACCGCCCGAGCGCGAAGGAAGCGATGCGCCGAGCTGTGCAGATCGCGCACGGGAACGATTGCTCGGTGGCGTTGTCGCTGTCGGACTCGTTCTGCGTGGACCGCCACCGCAACGACTTCCTCGCTCTCGTGCTGAACGACGTCGACGTCCTCTTCGCGAACGAAGAGGAGCTGCTCCGGCTCTTCGGCGCCCGATCGCTGGACGACGCTCTGTCGTCGGCGGGGGACACCGGCGTCCTCGTCGCCGCGACCCTCGGACCCAGGGGGTCCGTCGTCGTGGGGGGCCGTGACCCGGTCGAGGTGCCGGCAGCGCCTGCCTCCGAGATCGTCGACAAGACCGGAGCCGGGGACATGTACGCCTCGGGCTTCCTCTACGGCCTCACCCATGGCCACGACCCGGTCGATTGCGCGCGACTCGGGTCCTTGTGCGCGGCGGAGGTCATCGGCCACCTCGGGGCCCGCCCTCAGCACGACCTCGTCGGCATGGCTCGCGTCGAGGGGCTGGCCTGATGGGCGCGCGCGCGGCGGACCGCGCGGCGGAAACACTCGTGTCGGGGGCGCGCGCGGCGGACCGCGCGGCGGAAACACTCGTGTCGGGGGCGCGCCCGTAATGGCCCTCTCGGTCGGGATCGTTGGGCTGCCCAACGTGGGGAAGTCGACGCTCTTCAACGCGCTCACCAACAACGACGTGCTCGCAGCCAACTATCCCTTCGCCACGATCGACGCCAACGTGGGGGTCGTCGCCGTGCCCGACCCGCGTCTCGAGCGCCTCGGGGCGCTCTACGACAGCGCGCGCATCGTGCCGGCGACGGTCACCTTCGTCGACATCGCCGGCCTGGTGCGGGGTGCGTCGGAGGGGGAGGGACTGGGGAACCGCTTTCTCGCGGCGATCAGGGAGACCGACGCGGTGTGCCAGGTGGTGCGCGCCTTCGAGGACGACGACGTGGTCCACGTGGAGGGCCGCGTGGATCCGCAGGCGGACATCGAGACCGTCAACACCGAGCTCGTCCTCGCCGATCTGCAGACGGTCGACAACCGGCTGGCGAGGCTCCGGCGCGACGCGCGCATGCGCCCCGAGCTCGCGGCGCAGCTTGCTGCGACGGAGCAGGTCCGGGCGATCCTCGACGCGGGCAGGCCGGTGTCGGCCGCCGCGGCCCTCGGTGAGGTGGAGCTCGCACCGTTGCGCGATCTCCACCTGCTCACCGCCAAGCCGTTCATCTACGCGTTCAACGTGGCCGAGGACCAGCTCGGCGACGAGACGCTCGAGGACCGCCTGGGTGACCTCGTCGCACCGGCCCTCTCGGTCGTCTTGTGCGCGCAGATCGAGGCGGAGGTGGCGGGGATGGACCGGGAAGACGCGCGCGAGCTTCTCTCCGGGTACGGGCAGGAAGAGTCCGGCCTGGAATCGCTCGTGCACGCCGCCTTCCGCGCGCTCGGCCTCCAGACGTTCCTCACCGCAGGGCCCAAGGAGGCTCGCGCCTGGACGATCCCCGCCGGGGCGACCGCGCCGGAGGCGGCAGGGGTGATCCACACCGACTTCCAACGCGGGTTCGTGAAAGCCGAGATCGTGAGCTACGACGACCTGGTCGCCGCCGGTTCGGTGCCCGCCGCGCGCGCCGCCGGCAGGGCGCGCATCGAGGGCAAGGACTACGTCATGGCCGACGGCGACGTGGTCGAGTTCCGCTTCAACGTGTAGTTCGGGTCGTTTACCCAGGTAGAGGCGCTAGGGGATGGTCACGTAGACGCCGCCGCCGCGTACCGTCGCCGGAAGGGTGTCCAGGCCCCGCGGCTTGCGGCCCAGGGAGATCAACCCCCGCGACCAGCGCTTCGGAAGAGCTCGCCCGATCGGCCGGGAGGGCCTGAGCGTGCCGGTCGCAGCCGACGGGGGCCGTCTCCTGGACCGGCGTGCCCATGTCGGTCTCCGCCTCAGGATCGAGCGTCGCGCCCGGGCGCCCGCTCCGCCGCCGGGAGCTCACCTCCGCCCCACCGTGCACCGCTCGACGTAGTCCTCGTCCAGGACCCAGCCGAGCCCCGGGTCGTCCGACAGGACCAGCTCCCCTCCTTCGAGCGGCGGCCGGTTCGCGATGAGGTTCCACCAGAACGGGTCCCGCCTGGGGTGGAAGCACTCGACGAAGGTGCCGTGCGCCTGGCTCGCGACGAGGTGGGACGCGACCTGGGGCTCCTCGTGGTGGCCGACGCGCACGCCGTAGGTGCTGGCGACCGCGGCCATGCGCCGCCAGGCGGTCGGGCCGCCCGACCACGAGGCGTCGAAGTTGCAGTAGTCGATCGCACCGAGCTCCATGAGCTCCCGGCAACCGGCGGGCGACGTCTCGCTCTGCCCGGCGCAGATGGGAAGCGGTCCGCGCATCCGGACGTCGCGCATCCCGCGCCTGTCGTCTTCCCAGTTGACCGGCTCCTCGAACCATTCGATCCCCAGGTCCTCGACCCGACGTCCCAGCTCGACGGCCTCGGCCACCGTGTAGCCCTGGTTCGCGTCGAGGGCGATGACGAAGCCCTGCGGCGCCGCGGCGCGGGCGCGGGTCACGCGCTCGGCGTCCTCCGCCGGCGAGCACCCGCCCACCTTGAACTTGACCCCCGCCAGCCCCATCTCGACGTAGCTGGAGATCTCCTCTTCGATGGTGCCGAGCGGCTCGCCGTAGTACCCGCCGATCGCGATGAGCGGCACCCGGTTGCGGTAGCCGCCCCAGAGCCTCCACAGGGGGACCCCCAGCGCCTTGCCGACGGCGTCCCAGATCGCCGCGTCGACGCCGGCGAGGGCCACGAGCGCGAGGCGCCGGTCCCGAAGGATGTCGAACGTCGCGGGGAACCCGGCCTTCCAGCACCGCTCCACGCAAATCGCGTCCAGGCCCACGACCGCGGGCGCCACCTCCTCGTGCACGATCGTCTGGATCTGCAAGAGGGTCGAGTCCTCGTCCCCCGCGTAGGCCTCGCCGACGACGCCCTCCGCGGTGTGCACCCGCGTGACGAGCGTCGCGCGGTTCGTCATGTGGTAGTGGCTGCCCTTGAAGTCCGCTTCGAGCGGCGCCCGCAACGCGACCGTGCTCACGCCGGTGATCTGGAGCTTCACCCCCGCGGATCTGGCCGACGGAGCGCCCGCCGGGTCGGGGCCGGTGCGCCCTTCTCCGGGATCGCGCGGGCCGGCCACGCGCGAATGTAACACGCGGGCGCCTAGCGCCCGGCGAGGCGGCCGGCCAAGAGCTCGGCCAGGTGCAGGCCACGGACCCCGGCGAGCTCGAGGAGCTGGGTGCGGCACGAGAACCCGTCGGCGAGCACGACCGCGCCCTCGTCGAGCTCCCGAACGGCCGGCAGGAGCGCGGTCTCGGCGACGGCGACCGACACGTCGTAGTGCCCGCGCTCGAACCCGAAGTTGCCCGCGAGCCCGCAGCACCCGCCGAGCGGCCTGACGCCCGCGCCCGCGGCGGCCAGGAGCCTCGCGTCGGCGTCCCAACCCATGACCGCGTGGTGGTGGCAGTGGGGCTGGGCCACCCCGTGTACGTCGCGCAGCTCGGGCGGGCGCCAGCCGTCCGTCTCGAGGAGCAGCTCCGCCAGCGTGCGCACGCGCGCGGCCACGCTTTCGACGCCCGCGACGCAGAGGAGCTCCGGCGCGTCCTTGCGGAACACCGCCGCGCAGGAGGGCTCCAAGACGACGACCGGGGTCCCCGGCGCGACACTGCCCTCGATCGCGCCGACGGCCCGCCGGAGCCGGCGGCGGGCCGCGTCCAGCTGCCCGGTGCTGATCCAGGTGAGCCCGCAGCACTCCTGGCGGCGGGTCAGCTGCACCGCGTACCCCGCGTCCTCCAGGACGCGCACCGCGGACTCCCCGACCTGCGGCGCGAAGTGCTCGGTGAAGGTGTCGACCCACAGGAGCACGGGCCGTCCGCCGCGTGGCGGACGGCCTGCGACCCTGGCGCGGAACCCGCGGGCGGCGAAGGACGGCAGGGTGCGGCGCGCGTCGATGCCGCCGACGGACTTCGCGAGGGCCGCCGGCCCGGGGCTGCGCAGCAGAGCGGCCGCGAGGCCCGGCACGCGGGAACCGAGCCGCGCGAGCAGCGGGAGCCAGCCGAGCGAGTAGTGGGACGGAGGGCGGACCCGGTGCCGGTAGCGCTGGTAGAGCACCTCGGACTTGTACGTCGCCATGTCCACCCCCGCGGGGCAGTCGGACAGACACCCCTTGCACGCGAGGCACAGGTCGAGCGCCTCGGACAGCTCCGGGCCGCGGAACCCCGACGGAAGCGTCCCCTGGGCGAGCTCCTGCAGGACGCGCGCCCGGCCCCGCGTGGAGTCCTTCTCGTCGCGGGTCGCGAGGAACGACGGGCACATGACAGCGTCGGAGGAGGTGTTGCCTGCGCGGCACTTCGCCATGCCCACGCACCGGTGGGCCGCGACGGACAGGTCGCCGGAGTCGTGGGGGTAGCGGAAGCCCAGCCGGAGCGCGACCGGCCGGGCGGTCGCCAGCCGCAAGCCCGCGTCGAGGGGCGCAGGGTCCACGATCACGCCCGGGTTCAAGAGGTTGTCGGGGTCGAATAGCGCCTTGACCTCCCCAAAGGCGGCCACGGCCTCGCCGGAGTACATGAAGGGGAGGAGCTCGCTGCGGGCCCTGCCGTCCCCGTGCTCGCCCGAGATCGACCCGCCGTAGCGCGCCACCAGCTGCGCGGCGTTCGTGAGGAACCCGCGCAGGCTCGCCGGTGAGGCGCTCAGGGGGAAATCGATGCGTGCGTGCACGCAGCCGTCGCCGAAGTGGCCGTAGATGAGCGCGGCCAGGCCGTGGTCGGCGAGCAGCCGCTCGAAGTCGCGCAGGTACGCGCCGAGGCGCTCCGGCGGCACCGCGGCGTCCTCCCATCCCGGCCACGCCGGCTCGCCGGCGGGGGTCCTGCTCCCCAGGCCGGCTCCGTCCTCCCGGATGCGCCACAGCACCGCGGCGTCGGCGCCCACGAGGACCGCAGAGTCGAGGCAGGACGCCGCGCCAGCGACCCGGTCGGCGTTCGCCTGCGCCTCGCGCACGGTCGCCCCCGCGGTCTCGACGAGCAGCCACCCCGCCCCGCGGGGGAGATCCGGCACCGCGGCCGGGCCCCGCCTGGCGCGCACGACGTCCACCAAGCGCGAGTCCATCCCCTCGAGCGCCACGACGTGGGAGTTGACCGCGCCGGGCGCGGCGTCCGCCGCGCTCGCCATGTCCGGGTACCCGAGGACCGCGAGCGCGAGCGCGGGCGGGGACTCGACGAGCCGCACGGTCGCCTCGAGGACGACGCCGAGGGTGCCCTCGCTGCCGACGAGGAAGCGCGCAAGGTCCTCGCCGTGCTCGGGAGTGAGGTGCTCGAGCGAGTACCCCGAGACCTGGCGCCGGAAGCGTCCGAATTCCCTCCGGACCACCGCGTCGTGCCGGGAGACGATCGCCGCGAGCGCGGCCCGGTAGCGCCCCTCCGCACCGCCTGGGCCCGGCACGTCCGTGCCGGGGGTGCGCGCGCCGGCCCGGACCCGCTCGCCCCGCCCGGTGATGACCTCGAGCAGGACCACGTTGTCGGAGGTGCGCCCGTACCCGAGCGCCCGCGCCCCGCACGCGTTGTTCCCCACCGCGCCGCCCAGCGTCGCCCGGGCGTGGGTCGAGGGGTCGGGCCCGAACCGAAGCCCGTGGACCGCCGCGGCGGCCGAGATCTCGTCGAGCGTCGCGCCGGGCTGGACCACCGCGGTCCGGGCGTCCGCGTCGAGCGCGAGCACCTTGCGCATGTGGCGGGAGAAGTCAAGGACCAGGCCCGACCCGACCGCGTTGCCCGCGATCGAGGTCCCCCCGCCCCGGCACGTGACCGGGAGCCCGTGCGACCTGGCAACGCCGAGCGCCGCTGCCACCTCGTCGCCGTCCGCGGGGAACACGACGGCGGTGGGCCGCACGCGGTAGTTCGAGGCGTCGCTCGAGTACTCGGCGAGACGCCGGCTCGAGACGTCGACCTCCTCCACCCCAGCGCGGCGCAGGTCCTCCACGACGCCGCGCGCGTCCGCACCGCGCGCGCGGGCCGGCGGACGCAGCCGGCCCTCGGCGCGTCTCACGCCGGGGCTTCGCCCGGGGGCGCCGGGTCGCTGGGGTGCCGGGCGAGCGGCGTGACCGCCACTTCCAGCCACGGGAAGAGGGGGAGCGACGCGATCGCCTCGTGGAGCGCCGACGCGTCCTCGGCGCTCCAGAGGCCCACGTTGGACCATCGACCCGGGATCCGCCACAGGCGTCGGACCAGGTCTCGGCGGGCGAGCTCCTTGGCGCGCTCGGCCTCGGCGCGGATCAGCTCCTGCTTGCGCGTCTCGTCGAAGTCCGGAGGGAGCCGCACGTCGATGCGGACCAGGAACTCCATCACGCGGTCCCGGGCGCCGAGCAACGCCGCGCGCGCCCGGACCGGTCCGGCGTCACACCTCGACGACGCATATCGGCGCTCCCACGTCCACCTCGTCCCCCTCGGAGACGAGGTGGACGACCAGCCGTCCGGCCACGGGGGAGGGCACCTCGGTCGTCACCTTGTCGGTCTCCACGAGCACCAGGGGGGCGCCCGAACTCACCTCCCCGTCCACACCCACGAGCCACTCCGCGATCATGACCGACTGCGTCGTGTCTCCCACACGCGGCATCTTCACACGTTGGCGCACCCTGCTAGCTCCTCCCTGCAGTGACGTTGGCCAGCATGTCCGAGGGCCCGGGGACCGGGCTCGCCAGCACCGTCTCGAGCGACTGCTCGAGCTGGGCCCTCGACTCCTCCCAGACCGCCTCGAGCGCGTCCTCGTCGGCGGCGCCCTCGTCGACCAGCCGCTGGCCGAACAGCGTGATCGGATCCCGCCTGAGCCACTCCTCGAGCTCGCCGTCCGGGCGGTAGGTCGCCTTGTCGGAGCGGGAGTGCCCGGCGTAGCGGTACGTCTTCGCCTCGATGAGCGTGGGACCGCCGCCCTGGCGCGCGCGGGCGGCGGCCGCGCCGACCACCTCTTCGAGGGCGTCGAGGTCCTGCCCGTCCACCACCTGGGAGGGCATCCCGTACGAGGCGGCGCGCACCGCGATGTCGGTCACCGGGGTGGTCCGGGCGATCGGCGAGTACTCCCCGTAGAGATTGTTCTCGCAGACGAAGACCGTGGGCAGGGACCAGACGGCGGCGAGGTTCAGCCCCTCGTGGAACGCGCCGATGTTGGAGGCGCCGTCGCCGAAGACCGACACCGAGATGTCGTGGGTCCCCTTCACCTGGGCGGCCAGCGCGGCGCCGACGCCGATCGGCACGCCCGCCCCGACGATCGCGAAGGTCGGCAGCAGCCCGACGGCGGGGTCGCTGAGGTGCATCGAGCCGCCGAGGCCGCCCATGCAGCCGATACTCCGGCCGAAGATCTCGCCGAGCAGCGCCTCGCGGGTCACCCCGAGGGCGAGGGCCATGCCGTGGCCGCGATAGGTGCACGCCACCGTGTCGCTGTGCTGCAGCACCGCGGCGACGGCGACCGACACCGCCTCCTGCCCCTGGCAGGTGTGCGTGCTGCCGGGGATGAGCCCGTCGCCGAACAGTGCGATGATCCGGTCCTCGACCAGCCGGATCTCCACCATCCTCCGGAACCGCTCCAGCCTGCTCGCCTGGAGCAGGGCGCGGCGCTCCAGCGACGCGTTCGTTCCGTCTCGGGTGTTCATGACAACTCCTCCCACCAGGGGCTCGGCACGACGTCGGTCTTGACGAGCGCCTCCACTTGCGCGTTGACATAGGCAGCGGATGGGACGTAGCGGTGCTCGAGCTCTCCGTACGGGACCGGGACGTCCGGCGCCGTCACCCTGAGCGGAGGGCACTTCAGCGCGCCGAAGCACCTGCTCACGATCGATGAGACGATCCCCGCCCCCCAGCCGCCGGTGAACTGGTTCTCCTCCACCGTCACGAGCCGGCCGGTCCGCTCGACGGACTCGCTCACGAGCGCCCGGTCCCACGGCTGGATCGTCCGCAGGTCGATGACGTCTGCGGTCCAGCTGGCCCCGGCGGCCGCCGCCCGGGCGATGTCCACCGTCTGGCCGAGAGCGACGATCGTCACGTCGGCTCCACTCCCGATCAGCTCCCCGGTCCCGAGTGGGATCGTCCACTCGGGGTCGGCGTCGAAC
>JAJZMD010000253.1 GCA_021803085.1 Actinomycetes bacterium | reverse complement strand
GGCGGGAGAGCCGGCCTTTCCGACCACTGTGGCGACGTCGTAGATCGTGCCGCCTTGGCCGAGGACCACCGAGCCCACGACGTGGGCGGTGGTCGAGGTGGTGGTCCCCGCCTTTGACACACTAAAGCACTCGACGTGCGTCCCGAGCGTAGGAGCCTTGGTTGTTGTTGTCGTGTTGTCGCTCGCAGGGCTGTATGTCGTGTTGCCCGCGTATACAGCCGAGAAGCACCAACTCCCTGCGGAGCTTGGTTTGGCTGTTGGCGATTTCGCCGTCCGTGTGTAGTTGGTTCCGGGTGGTGTCGACAGACGGACGGTCCCTAGCGAATGCGCGGAGCTGGGTGTGCAGGTTCCGGTCTGCCCGGCCTTTGTCGAGATCTTGCAGAGGAAGAAGGCCACTGTTCCAGTTGGCGCGCCGTGGGCTGAGGTTCCGGTGACGGTCGCCGTGTCGGACCAGGAATTTCCGAGCTTCGTTGTCGCCGGAGAAGTGATCGTCGTGGAAATCTGCGCTGTGGCCTTGCCGGTGACCTTGAAGTTCTTTGACTTGGCACACGTGTTGCCTGTCACACCAGGAGCTCCAACGTTCCCCCCTGCAATCGGATTCGCCGGCACGGGACAGACCGCGATCTGGTACTCACCGCCCGGGTTTGTCGTTGTGTTGAACAGGGCCAGCTGAAACTCTGTGTCTGTCGCGTCGTAGGCGTGCGTCGTACTCGCGGACGGACTGAATTTTCCGGTGGGAGCCGTGGGCACCGTGAACTCCCGCTTTGTCCAAGTGCCCCCTGTCTTGTACGAAGTGGTCCAAGAGAGGTTGCCTAGCCCGCCGTCGTTGGGTGTGTGCTTTGTGCCGGGTGAGATGACGGCGAAGAAGAAGGTCTTGCCGAGGTTTGTCTTTGTCTTCGTGAGTCGCTCCGGTGTCAGCCAGGCGGCGTCCTTGTTGGGGAACTTGGTGCAGTTTGACGTGCTTCCGGTTTCGCAGTTCGCGAACGCGCCGTTCGTCGGTGATGTTGAGCGAGTTCCCTGCAATGTCCCCGTGATCGTGTGCGAGCCGCCCGTCTTGTTTGTGAGCGCGTACACCGTTGTGCCGCCCGAGGCACTGGCGACGCTGTTGCCGGTCGCGATGACGGCCGCGATGGATCCCCCGGCGACGACCCACGACGCGAGCAGGATGCGCAGCGCCTTCGCGAGCGCACCGCGCCGACCAATTACAGACTCCGAACGCTCAGCCACTTCTGCGGTACCTCCGCCCGAGGTCGTCGGTTCGCGCCCACTGCCTGGGCTCCCGATCGGGAGCCCAGCAGCGATGCGCTCGCCGCGTGGCGAACGTCGCCAACGCAGTAGATCCTCCTCAAGGCTCATCAAGTCCGGGTCACCCGAACATCAAGACTTCGACAACAACTGTTTCGAGACGTGCGCACAACCCGGCGACCGGCCGGAAAGGCACGTTCCGAGCCGGCGGCCTCGCCAGGGCTTCCTCCGGTCACGTTCGATGCTCGACCTCGACTAGACGTCGAGGTTGGCCCTGTCGCGCTCACTCGGGCGTGCGAGCTCGGGGATCCGATCGCCCTGCCCTTCTCTGCGGTCCTCCCAGGGACGTGCCAGGCCCGGGAGGACCTTCGCCCCTTGCGGGTCACGGAGGACCTGGTAGTCTCTGAGAAGTTCGGTGCGAGCAGCAACGGCGCCGACGAAAAGGCAAACCCGCCGCGAGGCGGGGACGCAAAGTCACGGGGCTCACTGAGCCAGCCGGACCGCCGAATCGGACGACGTGCATGGCGCACCCCCCACCGGCGGTTCCCGGTTCCTCATGTGAGTGAGGACGAAGGGGATGGGCCGAGATGGGGATCGGGCCTTTTGGCAGGCGCGGGGGCCGCGCGCGACATGGCGGCGTCGCGCTCGGCGTGGCCGCTGCCGCCCTCGTGGCCGGGGGTGGAGCGTCGCCGCTGGTGCTCGCGATCGGAAAGCAACCGCAGGTGACGGCGGTCGGGCGCACGGCGACGGGAATGGAGCGCCGCGGGACGGCACAACCCCGTGCCAAGATCGCGGAGCACGCCGCGACGGCTGCGCCTCGGCGAGACCGGTCGCCGACCACGCTCGTCGCGAAGGTCGTCGCCGCCGCCGCCGACGGCAGGGGAGGCTACTGGGAGGCCGCCTCGAACGGCGGCCTCTTCGCAGCCGGCAGCGCCTCGTACTTCGGCTCGCTGTCGATCCGCTCGACGCGCGCGCGCGTCGTGGGCGTGGCCGGCGACCCCGCGACCCGCGGCTACTGGGAGGTGACCGCCGGCGGCGGCATCTTCGGGTTCGGGGCCCCGTCCTACGGGTCCATGGGCGGCCGTCTCCGGGCGCCGATCGTCGGGATGGCTTCGACGCCCGACGGGAGGGGCTACTGGGAGGTCGCCGCGGACGGGAGGATCTTCCGCTTCGGCGACGCGAGGTACTACGGGTCCATGGGCGGCCGTCTCCGGGCGCCGATCGTCGGGATGGCTTCGACGCCCGACGGGAGGGGGTACTGGGAGGTGGCGAAGGACGGCGGCGTCTTCGCCTTCCACGCCCCCTTCTACGGGTCGCTCGGCGGCAGGAGGGTCCGCTCGCCGATCGCGGGCTTCGCCGTGACACCGAAGGGCAGGGGCTACTGGGAGGTCGCCGCCGACGGGGCCGTCTACAGGTTCGGGCACGCGCGGTTCGAAGGCGAGGCGAAGCTCTCGGTCGCGGCGTCCCCGACGCGCGCCAGGCGGGCGACGGCGACGCACTCTACGACCCACGCGCCGACGTCCACGAGACCCACGAACGGGCCGTCGACGACGGCTGCGCCCGCGCCCTCGACGTCGAGCTCGCCGGCGATCACGAGACCGATTGCCGCGGAACCGTCCGCCACGAAGCCGTCCGCCCCGAGGGCGTCCGCTGCCAGACCGGCGGCCACGAAGCCCTCCGTTGCGAAGCCGTCCGCCCCGAGGGCGTCCACGACGAAGCCGTCCGCCAAGGACGCGCCTGCGACGGCCCCCGCGCAGCCGGCCACGAACCCGGCGCCGCCGGCTTCCCCGCCGGTCAAGAAGGCGCCGGCGGCACCCCCGCCCAATCCTCCTGCGGACATCGCGCCGGTCCCCGTCTACACCTTCCAGGCCGGCGTGCGGTACAGCTCGTCCAGCTCGCTCCCGTGCTGGCAGATGGGCTCGTCTGCGTGGGTCCCGTCCGCCGGTCCCTCGTGCCTGGCCGCCGAGATCGCTGCGACGGACAACGCCCGTGCCTCCGAGGGGCTCGGGCCGATCCGGCTGCCCACCGGCTACGCCTCGCTCACGCCTGAAGAGCAGCTCTTCGTGATCACCGACATCGAGCGCGTGAGCCGCGGCGAGGCGCCGGTCGTCGGACTCTCGCCCCTCCTCGACGGCTACGCGCAGGCGGGCGCCGCGGCGGGCAACGACCCGCAGTTCAGCTTCTCGGCCATCCCGTCGTCGAACTGGTGGGGGTCCAACGTCGTGAGCGACGCGCTCAACGCGCTCGACGCCAACTACACATGGATGTACGACGACGGCTACGGGGGCTACAACGTCGACTGCACGTCGCCGGCCTCGAGCGGGTGCTGGGGCCACCGCGACAACGAGCTCACCTCCGGCTACGGGGGCACCCTCGTGATGGGCGCGGGCGACGTCCAGCAGACCTCGGGGCTCCAGAGCATGAGCGAGCTGCTCGTCGCGGTCCAGGACCCGAGCAGCCTTCCGCCGCTCTCCTACACCTGGGCGCAGGCGGTCGCTGCGGGCGCGGCGGGCTGAGCCGCCCGGGCCTCGGACGGGCTGGGGCGCAAGCTTGCCCCGAGATCGCCCGGTGACCCGCCGTCCGGGCTCCCCCATAGCCGGGCGGCCGGGCCACCGGGTCCGTCGTGGCCACCGGGTCCGTCGTGGCCACCGGGTCCGTCGTGGCCACCGGGTCCGTCGTGGCTGCCCGGTCGCGCGCTACCCCGTGCACTCGTTGAGCGCGTCGAGGAGCACCCGAAGGCGCGCGAAGTGGTACTTGTCGAAGCGCAACGCCACCCGGGGGAGGTCCAGGTGGTCGTTGCCCGAGCGCTCGGGAGGGAAGGGCGAGACCGGCCGGATCGATCCCGACACGACGATGTCGGCGAACCGCCGGTTCAGCTCCCGGAGCTCGGCGGCCGAGGGCAGGACCTGGAGCCGGAGGACGAGGAGGTCGCCGACCCACCGGCAGGAGTGGTAGTTCCGGTAGAAGCCGAGCACCTCGTCGGCCGCCTCCTCGACGCTGTTCGCCACCTTGAACAGCGACACGTCGTCCGCGGAGACGTAGCCCGGCCGCACGACCTGCTCGTCGATGAACCGGCGCCAGCCGTGCCAGTAGGTGCCCCCCGGGGTCTCGACGAGCACCACCGGCGCCGGCTCGGCCTTCCCCGTCTGGAGCAGCGTCAACAGCTCGTAGCCCTCGTCCAAGGTGCCGAAGCCCCCGGGCAGCACCGCGTACGCGTGGGATTCCTTGATCAGCACCAGCTTGCGGGTGAAGAAGTACCGCATCTCGACGAGCTTCGGGTCCTGGGCGATGAAGGGGTTGGCCCCCTCCTCGTGGGGGAGCCGGATGTTGACCCCGAAGGCGTGCGCGCGGCCAGCGCCCTCCGTTCCCGCCGCCATGATGCCCGGCCCCGCCCCGGTCACCACCATCCAGCCCGCCCCGGCCACCCGCGCCGCGAGATCCCGAGCGAGGAGGTAGACGGGGTCCGCGGGAAGCGTCCGCGCGGAGCCGAACATCGTGAGCTTGCGCACGGAGCGGTAGGGGCGGAAGACGCGGAACGCGTCGGCCATCTCGCCGAAGGCGGCGTCGGCGATCTTCAGGTCCAGCACGTCGGTGTCCTCGTGCGCGAGGTCGTACACGGTGGCGAGCATCGAGCGGAGCAGGTCGCGTCTCGCCGGGGCGAGCTCTCTGCCGGCCGCGACGGCTGCGAACGCCGCGTCCAGCAGCTCGGGCTCAGGGCCCGCGGCGTCCGGAAGAGCCTCGGACGGGACGCTCACCCCGGCGCGCCGGCGGGCTCCGGGGTGACCCGGCCGTACAGGGTGGTCCGCTGCACCAGGCGCCGCCCGAGCGGCTCGACGATCGCCTTGAGGTCGTCGACGCCCATCCGCTGCCCGTGGGCTCCACCGGCCGCACGCGAGATGTTCTCGTCCATCAGGGTCCCGCCGAGGTCGTTCGCCCCCGCGCAGAGCACCTGGCGCGCGCCATCGGGGCCCATCTTCACCCACGACACCTGGACGTTGTCGATCGTCCCCCGATAGGCGATCCGTCCCACCGCGTGCACGAGCAGCGCCTCGCGGAACGTCGGCCCCCGGCGCGCGCGGCGTTGGAGGTAGATGGGGGCGGCCATGTGTACGAAGGGGAGCGGGACGAACTCGGTGAACCCGCCGGTCTCCTTCTGGAGCGTCCGGGTGCGCACGAGGTGGCGCGCCCAGTGGCGCGGCCGCTCGACCGCGCCGAACATGATCGTGACGTTGGACCGGAGCCCGACGCGGTGCGCGATGCGGTGCGTCTCGAGCCACTCTGTGGTGGTCAACTTGTCGGGGCAGAGGATCTGGCGGATCTCGTCGTCCAGGATCTCGGCCGCCGTCCCCGGGAGCGTCTTCAACCCGGCCTCCTTCAGCCGCCGCAGGTAGTCCTCGAGCGGCTCGCCGAGCCGCTTCGCGCCCTCGGTCACCTCGAGCGCGGTGAACGCGTGGATGTGGATGCGCTCGGAGCCGGCGCGCACCGCGGCCAGGACGTCCACGTAGTAGTCGCCGTCGAAGGACGGGTGGATGCCGCCTTGGAGGCACACCTCGGTCGCGCCGAGCGCGTCGGCCTCGGCGACCCGTCGGGTGACCTCGTCCAGCTCCAGGAGGTAGGGCGCCCCGCGCAGGTTCAGCGAGAGCGGCCCCTTCGAGAAGGCGCAGAAGCGGCACTTGAAGGTGCAGATGTTCGTGTAGTTGATGTTGCGGTTCTGGACGAAGCTGACCTCGTCGCCGCAGATCTCCTCGCGAAGGCGGTCGGCGAGCGCAGCCACGGCCTGCACCTCGGGCCCCCGTGCCGAGAAGAGCGTCACGATCTCGTCCTCGCCGACCTCCTGGCCCATCTCGACGCCGGCGAGCACCTCGCCGAGCGCGCCGTTCGCCGGGGCGGGCGGGACGCGGCGCCGTGCCGAGCCGACGAGCGCGGGCGGGCGCGACTCGCCGCCGGTGCACCACGCGTCCTCCCTGGCGAGCCCCTCTGCGTCGGAGGCGTCCAGCACGCAGAAGCGCATCGCCTCGTCGAGCCACCGCTCCGGCTCCGTGGCGAGCTCGGGGTAGATGGTGAGCCGCGCCGCGAGCACACGCCCTTCCGCCTCGGTCGACGCCCGCAGCGCGCTGACGGCGGGCCACGGCCGCTCGGGGTTCACGTGGTCCAGCGTCACCGGCGAGACGCCTCCCCAGTCGTCGATGCCGGCGGCGAGGATCGGCGCGAGGTCGCCGGACAGGTTCGGCGGCGCCTGCAGGTGGACGGCCGGCGGCAAGAGGAGGCGGGCGGCCGCGATCGTCCAGAGGAGCTCTTCGGGGGGGCACGCCGGGTGCCGGGCCATCGCCGTCCTGGACTTCGGCACGAAGTTCTGGACGATGACCTCTTGGACATGGCCGTGGCGCAGGTGCGACTCGGCGATCGCCGAGAGGGCGACCAGCCTGTCGGCACGCGTCTCGCCGATCCCGACGAGGATCCCCGTGGTGAACGGGATGGCGAGCCGCCCGGCAGCCTCCAGCGTGGCGAGCCGCCGCGCCGGGTCCTTGTCGGGCGCGCCGCGGTGGGCCGCGAGGTCGGGGCGGATGGACTCGAGCATCATCCCCTGGCTCGCGGTGACGGGCCGCAGCGCGGCGAGCTCGTCCTCTGACAGCGCGCCGCCGTTGGCGTGGGGGAGCAGCCCCGTCTCGTCTGCGACCGCGCGGCAGCACGCGACCAGGTAGTCCACGGTCGAGGCGTACCCGTGCTCGGCGAGCCAGCGCGCGGCGACGGGGTAGCGGGCCTCCGGCGCCTCGCCCAGCGCGAACAGCGCCTCCCGGCATCCGGCGTCACGGCCGCGTCGGGCGATGTCGAGCACCGTTGTCATCGTGAGGTACGGGGTCGAGAGGCGGGCCGGGGGCTTCGCGAAGGTGCAGTAGCCGCAACGGTCCCGGCACAGCATCGTGAGGGGGATGAACACCTTCGGGGAGTACGTCACGCGCGTGCCGTGCGCTCTGGCGCGCACCTCGTCGGCCGCTGCCACGAGGGCCTCGGTGTCGGCACCGAGGAGCTCCGCGCGGGTGGGATGCGACCAGGCGCGGTCGTGGGCCGCCGCGTCGGATCGGATGGACTGGGACTCGGATCTCACATGGACCTCACAGCTCGGGGTTTCGCCAGGAGTCTCCCGCACGTTCGAGCAGCAGGTCGGCGATGTGCGGCCCCCAGGTGCCGGCCCGGTAGAGGTGCAGCCCGCCGCCGGGCTCGGACCACGCCTCGAGGTAGGGGTCGACGATGCGCCAGGCCTGCTCGACCTCGTCGGTGCGGATGAAGAGCGTCGCGTCGCCGCACATCGCGTCGTGGAGGAGCCGCGGGTAGCCGTCCGTCCCCCGGTCCTCGCCGAACGCGCGCTCGTAGAGGAAGTCCATCGCCACCGACTGGACGCGGAACTCCTCGCCGGGGACCTTGGCGCCGAAGTGGAGGCTGATGCCGTCGTTCGGCTGGATCCTGAGCACGAGCGTGTTCGGCCGCAGCTGGCGGGCGAGCTCGCCGTCGAAGGCGAGGAAGGGCACGTTGTGGAACTGGAGCGCCACCTCGGTCACCCTCGTCGGCAGGCGCTTGCCCGTCCGGACGTAGACGGGGACCCCGGCCCACCGCCAGTTCTCCACCCGCAGGCGGAGCGCCACGTAGGTCTCGGTGACCGAGTCGGGGGCGACGCCCTCCTCGGCGCGGTAGCCGGGGACGGCGACCCCGTCGACGACGCCCGGCGTGTACTGGCCGCGGACGGACTTGTCGACCGCCTCGTCGGGCGTCGGGATGTCGACCGCCTTCAGCAGCTTCACCTTCTCGTCGCGGATGTGGGTCGCGTCCATGCCGGTCGGCGGCTCCATGAGGGTGAGCGAGAGCACCTGCATCACGTGGTTCTGGACGATGTCGCGCAATGCCCCGGCCGTCTCGTAGAAGCCGCCGCGGTGCTCGACCCCGATGCTCTCGGCGACCGTGATCTGGACCTGCTCGACGTAGCGGCGGTTCCACACCGGCTCGAAGATCGCGTTGGCGAACCGCAGCGCGAGCACGTTCTGCACGGTCTCCTTGCCCATGTAGTGGTCGATGCGGAAGATCTGGTCCTCGTCGAACGCGCGATGGACCGCGGCGTCGAGCTCGAGCGCGCTCTGCAGGTCGTGGCCGTAGGGCTTCTCGACGACGAGGCGGGCGAACTCGCCGCCCTCCCCTGGGGCGTTGCAGCCCTCCTTGGCGAGCGCGTCGGCGATCATGGCGAAGACCGACGGGACGGTGGCGAGGTAGTAGACGCGGTTCCCTCGGGTCCCGTAGCGCTCGTCGGCCTCCGCGAGCAGGCCCTTCAGCCGGTCGAACGTGTCGGTCGCCGCGTACTCGCCAGGGATGTAGCGGAACCGCTCGACGAGCTTGCGCCACCGCTCGCCGCCGTATTGCGCGTCCTTCATCGCGACGCGGCGGAACTCCTCGTCGCTCCAGGGGGTCCTTGCGACGCCGATCACCGTGAACTCCTCGGCGAGCCGCCCCCGGTCGGCGAGGTTGGCCAGGGCGGGGAGGATCTTCCTGGCGGTGAGGTCTCCCGAGGCGCCGAAGAGCACGAGCACGAGCGGCGGGGTCCGCTCCGGCGGCACCGTCGGCATCGACGGAACCACCAGCCGCTTGGACGGCCGGGGGGCCGAGCGGGTGGCGGGCGCGCCCGGTGGGTCGTGCCGGTCCGGCGTGGCGGGCGCGCCCGGTGGGTCGTGCCGGTCCGGCGTGGCGGGCGCGCCCGGTGGGTCCGGCGTTGCAGCCGAGGGGTCCGGGGCGGTCACGGTCACCTCTCCATTCTTGCGGACCACACGACACGGAGCGCGCGCCGCCGGATCCGGGCGTCGCTGCCCCAGGTCAGCGGGTCCGGGACCTGGCGGCCGGGCGCTTACGACAGCCTGTTCGCCT
Source organism: Actinomycetes bacterium (assembly GCA_021803085.1). Taxonomy (GTDB): domain Bacteria; phylum Actinomycetota; class Acidimicrobiia; order Acidimicrobiales; family RAAP-2; genus JAJYVT01. The sequence goes on along the minus strand of JAJZMD010000253.1, from coordinate 5,902 downwards.
TGTCGCTGAGCGACTGCAGGAGCTCGTCGAAGGACTTCGCGAACGCGCTCACGCCCTGCTCTTCCAAGACCGCGCTCACCTCCTCCATGTCGATGCCCGCATCGGCGAGGTCGTCGAGCACCCGATGCGCGCCGGGCAGGTCCGCGTCCACGGTGCGGGCGATCGTCCCGTGGCCCACGAGCGCCCCGAGCGTCGTCTCGGGCATCGTGTTCACCGTGTCGGGCCCGACGAGCGTCTCGACGTAGAGGAGGTCCGGGTAGCGCGGGTTCTTGGTCGACGTGGAAGCCCAGAGGGGTCGCTGGACCCGAGCGCCCTTCGCACGCAGCGCCTCCCAGCGCGGCCCCTGGAAGGTCTTCGTGAAGTGCTCGTACGCGATCTGCGCCTGGGCGACCGCTGCCTTGCCGCGCAACGCGAGCACCGCAGGGTCGCCCTCGCCGTCGCCGCCCCCTGCGAGGGCCTCCAGGCGCCGGTCCACCTCCGTGTCGACCCGGCTCACGAAGAACGACGCCACGCTGTGCACGCCCGACAGGTCGGTCGCACCGCCCGCCGCGTACGCCTCGAGGCCCGAGAGGTAGGCCTCCATGACCTGGTCGTACCGGTCGAGACTGAAGATCAACGTGACGTTCACACTTCTTCCCTCGGCGAAGAGGGTCCTGATCGCCGGCACCCCCGCCGGCGTGCCCGGCACCTTCACGAGGAGGTTCGGCCGGCCGATGCGCTGGTGGAGCGACCGGGCGGCGGCGACGCTCCCCTCGGTGTCGCCGGCGAGCGAGGGCGCGACCTCGAGCGAGACGAACCCGTCCGCGCCGCCGCTCGAACGGTGCACGGGGCCGAGCACCTCCAGCGCGCGCTCGATGTCGTCGACAACCATCTCCCAGTACGCCTCGGCGACGGTCTTCGTGCGGATGAGCGTCCGGAACTGCTCGTCGTAGACGTCGCTGTCCTCGATCGCCTTGGCGAAGATCGTCGGGTTGGACGTGACGCCGCGCACCCCCTCGCCGACGAGGTCCCGCAGGTGGCCGCCGGTGAGCCATTCCCGGTGGAGGTCGTCCATCCACGGGCTCTGCCCCTCGCGCTCGTAGAGGTCGCTCAGCTTGGTCATCCCGGTCCTCCTCGTTCCCCTCGTCCCCGGCGGCCGTCGCCGCCGGGGCCCCGTCGCCTTCCGAGCAGCGCGCGCGCCTGGGTGGCCACGTGCTCTGGCGTGAAGCCGAGCTCTGCCATCACGAGCGCCCCGGGAGCGGACGCGCCGAACGTGTCGATCGACACGGTCGCGTCGGCGTACCGTTCCCACCCGAAGGACGAGCCGGCCTCCACGGCGAGCGCGGGGACCTCCGGCGGCAGCACGTCGGCCCGATAGGCCGGTCCCTGCGCCTCGAACCACTCCCAGCACGGGAGGGACACCACCCGAGCGCGCACTCCCGTCGACCCGAGCTGCTCTGCCGCCGCGACGCACACGTGGACCTCGCTGCCCGTGGCGATGAGCACGACGTCCGGCGGTCCCGCGCCGGCACCCCCAGGCTCGTCCACGAGGACGTAGCCCCCGCGTCGGACGCCGTCGGGCGCCCGCTCGGCGGTCTGCGCGAGCACGGGGATCTCCTGGCGGGTCAGCACCAGCCCGACCGGCTCCTCGCCGTCGACGGCGAGGAGCCACGCCTGAGCGCACTCGTTCGCGTCGGCCGGCCGGCACACCGCGAGCCCGGGCACCGCGCGGAGCGACGCCAGGTGCTCGATCGGCTGGTGGGTGGGGCCGTCCTCGCCGAGCCCGATCGAGTCGTGCGTCCAGGAGTAGATCACGTGCGCGCGCGACATCGCCGCGAGCCGGACGGCCGGGCGCATGTAGTCGCTGAAGCAGAAGAACGTCCCGCCCACCGGCAGCACACCTCTATGGTGGGCCATCCCCGTCATGGCGGCGGCCATCCCGTGCTCACGGATTCCGAAGTACACCTGACGGCCGCCGGGGCGCTCGGGCGATTGCCGCTCCCCGTCGTCGATCTTCATGCCGGTGTTCCCCGTCAGGTCGGCCGCACCAGCGACGACGCCGGGGATCAGATCGGCGGTCGCGTTGAGGCACGCGTTCACGGCCTTGCGCGTGGCGACCATCGTCCCCGGGGCGAAGCGGGGGAGCTTCTGCTCCCAGCCTGCGAGGCCGCGCCCGGCCCACGCCGCGTCCCACTGGGCGCGATCGCCGCTCCACCGGTCGAGGCGCGCCTCCCACGCCGAGCGCAGCTCCTGGCCGCGCGCGATGGTGCGGCGGTAGAGCCGGAGCACCTCGTCGGGCACCCAGAAGCTCTCCTCCACCGGGAGGCCGAGGATCGCCTTGGTCTCTTTGATCTCCTCTTCGTCGAACGGGTCGCCGTGCGCCTTCGCGCTGTCGGTCAGGTGCGGAGACGGCCATCCGATGTGGCTGCGCAGCATGATGAGGGAAGGCTTGTCCTCGGCCGCCATCGCGCGGCGAAGCGCGCGCTCGATGGCCTCCGTGTCGTTCGCCACCTCGCCGACGTCGTCGACGTCCCAGCCGTACCCGCGAAACCTCTCGGCCACGTCGTCGCTGTACGCGAGCTCCGTCGGGCCGTCGATCGAGATGTGGTTGTTGTCGTAGACGTAGACGAGCCGCCCGAGCCCCAGGTGGCCGGCGAGCGAAGCCGCCTCGTGGCTGACGCCCTCTTCGAGGCAGCCGTCGCCGCAGAGGACGAAGGTGTGGTGGTCGACGAGCTCGGGCCCGAAGCGCGCGCGCAGGACGCGTTCTGCGATTCCCATGCCGACCCCGTTCGCGAAGCCCTGCCCGAGCGGCCCCGTGGTGACCTCGACCCCCGGCACGTGGTGCTTCTCTGGATGGCCCGGGGTACGCGATCCCCACTGGCGGAAAGCCTTCAGGTCGTCGAGGGTGAGCCCGTACCCGCACAGGTAGAGCATCGAGTAGAGGAGAACCGACGCGTGCCCGTTGGACAGGACGAACCGGTCCCGGTCCGGCCAGTCGGGATCGCTCGGGTCGTGGCGCATGACCCGCGTGTAGAGCACGTGCGCGAGCGGAGCGAGCGCCATCGCCGTGCCCGTATGCCCTGAGCGCGCGCGGGCTGGCGCGTCCATCGCGAGCCCCCGGACGACGTTGATGCCGAGCTGCTCGAGGTCGGCGTCGGGCTGTACGAGGTCGCCGTCGGGCTGTACGAGGTCGCCGTCGGGCTGTACGAGGTCGCCGTCGGGCTGTACGAGGTGCTGCGCGACGGACGAGCCGCGCGGCGGGTCAGGGGCCATGCGGCCCAACATACCCAGTACGCTCGGCCGGGTGTCGTTGCCGCCGTCGTTGCAGGTGCCGCCGAACTGCGACCTGACCCTCGGCATGGTCTGCGCCGACAAGTCCGAGCCCGGGCGAACGGTGTGGCGGGTGCAGGCGCACGAGCGCTTCGCCAACCCTGCGGGGGTGATCCAGGGCGGCTTCGTGGCTGCTTGCTGCGACTCCGCGATGGGCGCGTCCGCGGTCACGTTCGCGCGCGGCCGCCCCGTCAGAGTGACGAACGTCGAGATGAAGGTGAGCTTCCTCCGCCCGGTCCAGGTCGGAGCACGGCTCACCTGCGAGGCCGAGGTCGTATCGGGAGGCGCACGCGTCGCGTTCGCCGAAGCGACGCTCCGCGGCGAGGACGGGGTCGCGCTGGCCCGGGCGACCTCCACCTACCTCATCTCCGACCGAGCCTGAGCCGCTCGCAACGGGTGGTCGCGCTCGCGCCGGGTGGGTACTGGCACGCGGGCCCGAAGCGGTGCCCGGACGCCCGCGGGCGACCGTCCGGGCGACTTCCGCTTGCGACGGAGGAGCGCACCGGTGGAGGATCTACCCCGCAGGCGCATCGGAGAGGCCGTACGCGCCCTCACGGAGACCACCGGGACCGGTACCAAGAGAGGAGCCTGAGCGCGCGTGGCACGGTTTCGATTCGGCCGGTCGTCGTCCTCGTCAACACCGGGCGGCGGCATGCGGCAGAGCGGTACCGACGCGCTCCAGCTCGTCCTCGACTACGTGAAGCAGGAGACCCTCGATCCCCTGAAGGGCCTCGGGCGCTACCTCCTCTTCGGGATCGTCGGCTCGATCCTCTTGTGCGCGGGGCTCGTGTTGCTTCTGGTGGCCCTCCTCAGGGCCCTCCAGGAGCAGACGGGAGGCTTCTTCAGCGGCACGACGAGCTGGGCGCCGTACGTCATCGTGGGAGGCGCCGCCGCCGTCTTGATGGGGCTGGCCGCGTGGCGGATCCTGAGCGGCCCGGCTCGGCGCCGCCGCCGGTCCGCCGCCAAGGCGACGAAGAAATGAGAGAAGCAATGACCGAGAACCTGGCCGACCGCATGGCTGACCACATGGCCGACCACATGGACGTCGACATGGCCGACCGCATGGCCGGCCGCTTGGACGTCGACATGGCTGTCCCGATGGTCGGCGAGCACGGGCAGCGCGCGCGGCGCGGCGAGCACGGGCAACGCGCGCACGGCGGGGAGCAGAGATGAGCATGCGCACCAATGGCCGGCCGATCACCCGGGACGACGTCGAGGCGGCGTTCCAGCGGGTCGTCGGCGAAGGCGAGAAGGCGGCGGGGTCGGCGGTCCCCTCGGCGGTCGTCGCCGCCGGCGCAGCCGCTCTCTGCGCGATCGCGCTGGCGTACCTCGCCGGCAAGCGCCGCGGGCGGCACCGGTCCTCGGTCGTCGAGATCCGCCGCCTCTAGGCGCCGGGCGCGTGGGTGGTCCAATGGACGCGTTGCTGCGCCGGCTCGCACGGGCGGGGTTCCGCCGCGGGCTCGCCGGAGAGCACCGGGCATGGCTGCTGGTCGCCGCCGCGGCCTACGTGCTCCGGCGGGCGCGGCGCCCGAGCGAGCGCACGGAGCGCATCCGCCTGCGCGCCGGAGACCGCTACCTCGTGACGCTCACCCCGGAGGGCGGGCGCCGGCGGGCACGGGCGCCCGGCGTGCACTCGGAGTCGGGCGACGCGGCCGGAGAGACGGAGGACGGGCGCCGGCCGCACCCGACGACCGGATAGGGCGGCGCGTGGCCGGGTCAGGCCCGCGAGGGGCCGTCGGCGCCGTCGGCGCCGGCGAGCGGGTGCTCCTCGTCGATGCGAAGGACCGGCGCTACCTGGTGACGCTCACGCCGGGAGCGACGTTCCACACCCACGCCGGATCCGTCGCCCACGACGACGTCATCGGCCGTCACGAAGGCGAGGTGGTCCCCGGCTCGACGGGGCGGCGCTATGTCATGGTGCGGCCCACGCTCGCCGACGTCGTCTTGAAGATGCCCCGTGGCGCCCAGGTCATCTATCCGAAGGACCTCGGTGCGATCCTGCTCGCCGCGGACATCGGGCCGGGCCACCGCGTGCTGGAGGCCGGTGTCGGCTCCGGCGCGCTGTCGATGGCCCTTCTCCGGGCGGGTGCTTCCGTCATCGGCTACGAGCTGCGGGAAGACTTCGCGGCCCGGGCTCGTGCCAACGTGGGCGCGTTCCTCGGCCAGGAAGCGGACTACCGCGTCGAGTCGAAGGACGTGACCGAGGGGATCGACGAGGAGGACCTCGACCGGGTCGTGCTCGACATGCCCGAGCCCTGGCGGGTCGTCGCCCATGCGGCACGGGCGTTGCGGCCAGGAGGCATCGTCCTCGCCTATCTGCCCACCATCAACCAGACCGCCGAGCTGCGCCGAGCGCTCGACGACGGCCCGTTCGCGCTCGCGGCCACCTCGGAGGTGCTCCACCGGACTTGGCACATCGAGGCGCGCTCCGTTCGTCCGGACCACCGGATGGTGGCGCACACCGGGTTCTTGACCTGGGCGCGGAGGCTCGCGCGGGGCACCGGCGGCCAGCCTCGGTGAAGCGCTAGGCGCTAGTCGCGCTCGGTGAAGCGCTAGTCGCGCTCGATGAAGATGCACTCCCCGGGGCACTCCT
>JAJZMD010000021.1 GCA_021803085.1 Actinomycetes bacterium | reverse complement strand
GCGCGGACGCGGGGGTCCGGACCCTCCTCGTGGTGGGCGCAGACCTCCCAGACGACTTCGTGGACGCGGCGCTCGCCCGCCGGGCGCTCGAGCACGCGGACTTCGTCGTCGCGGTCGGCGGGCACCGGGGGCCTGCGACCGACCGGGCCGACGTCGTCCTCCCCGTCGCCGTGGAGCACGAGCGCCCGGGGACCGCCTGCAACGTCGAGGGCCGGGTCAGCCGGCTGGGCCAGAAGCTGGTGCCGCCCGGCCAGGCGTGGCCGGACTGGATGATCGCCTCGGAGCTCGCCGCCGAGCTCGGCGCGGACCTCGGGTTCGCGTCGGCCGACGACGTGTGGGACGAGATCGAACGGCTGGCGCCCGTCTTCGCGGGCGTGACGCGGGGCACGCTCGCCTCGGCGGAGGCTCACGACGGCGTCCTCGTCCCGTGGGCCGAGAGAGCCGGCTCCTTGCGCGCGGTCCTGCCCATCGACCCGATGTCCACCCCCGGGGTGGAGTCGGTCGAGCGACAGGGCGCCCCCCCGCGCGTCGGGCTCGCCGAGCCCCCAGGGGCCGGGCTCCCAGGGGCCGGGCTCCCAGGGGCCGGGCTCCCAGGGGCCGGGCAGCACGCGGGCACGCGCCGCCCGAACCTCGAGCCTGCGAGCGGCGAACCGGTCGTGGCGCCCGAGCCGGGTGCGGGGCTCTCGGAGTCCGCCCGGGCGCTCCCGGTGCCCCACGTCGGTCCCGTGGACGCCTACTCGCTGCGCCTCTGCTCGACGCGCCGTCTGAACGACGCGGGCGTTGCGATCTCCCACTCGCCGTCGCTCGGACCCCTCGTGGGGCGGGCGACGGCACGGGCGAACCCCTACGACCTCGACCGTCTGGGGGCGCTCGACGGCGACGCCGTGACGGTTCGATCGGCGCGCGGCGAGCTGGTGCTCCGGTGCGTGCCCGATGCGTCCGTCCCGCGCGGCGTGGTCGCGGTCGACTTCAACCTTCCGGCAGAGGACGGCACGCGCAACGCCGTGTCCACCCTCATCGACGCGGCGGAGGCCGTCGTGGACGTCCGGCTGGAGTCGGTCCGGTGAGCGCGGCGTGGCTCGTGGCCGCCCACGCACAGCTCGCGACGCTCCTCGCTCTCACCACGCACGGCGACCCGCTGTACTCGCGCGGCGTCGGCTGGTTCGTCTGGGTGGTCGTGATCATCAAGGTGCTCGTCGCATTCGCGGTGCTGCTCGTCTCGGTCATGCTCATGATCTGGTTCGAGCGAAAGCTGATCTCGGACATGCAGAGCCGGATCGGGCCGAACCGCGCCGGCCCGTGGGGCCTGCTCCAGACCCTCGCCGACGGCACGAAGCTCTTCTTCAAAGAGGACCTGCTCCCTGCACAGGCGGACCGGACCGTCTTCCGCCTCGCCCCCTACCTCTCGCTCGTCCCGGCGCTGCTGATCTTCACGGTCGTCCCGGTGGGCGGCATCGTGACCATCTCCGGGCACCCCTTCGAGCTGCAGGTCGCCGACCCGACGATCGGGATCCTCGTCGTGCTCGCGATGTCCTCGATCGCCGTCTACGGCGTCATGCTGGCGGGCTGGTCGTCGGGCTCGAAGTACCCGCTCCTCGGCGCGGTGCGCGCGTCCGCGCAGATGATCTCCTACGAAGCCGCCCTCGGCATCACGACCGTCACCGTCGTCATCGTGACGGGGTCGCTCTCCACGCGGGCGATCGTGGAGTCCCAGGGTCCCGCGTTCTGGGACTGGAACCTCATCCGGCTGGGGATCGTGCCGTTCGTCTTGTTCCTCACGGCGATCACCGCAGAGCTGACCCGGCCCCCGTTCGACCTGACCGAGGCGGAGCAGGAGCTCGTCGGCGGCTTCCACACCGAGTACTCCTCGATCCGCTTCGCCATGTTCTTCCTGGCGGAGTTCATGAACGTGATCACGATGTCGGGGGTCGTGGTCACCCTCTTCCTCGGCGGCCCGGACGGCCCGGTCCCGCACCTCCCGACCTTCGACGTCTGGTTCCCGTCGGTCTGGTTCGTCGGCAAGGTCTTCTGCTTCCTCTTCCTCTACGTCTGGCTGCGTGCCGCGCTCCCCAGGCTCCGCTACGACCAGCTGATGACGCTCGGGTGGAAGTACCTGATCCCGCTCAGCCTGGGCTGGCTGCTCGCGGTCGCAGGCTTTCTCGTGGACGGCTGGTGGGGGGCGGGCATCGCGGTCGTGGCCCTGTGCCTGACGGGCCTCCTCGCGCGCGCCTTTTCGATCGGCAAGCGGCGAGGGGAGCACGATCCGCTGCTCGAGCCCACCGGCGCGCGGGTGCAGCGCCCCTCCCTGCTCCGGCTCGCGTCGCTGGGCGCACAGCGCGGGCAGAGCGGCGAGGCTCCTGGCGGCGGGGGAACCGGGGAGGTGGGCTGAGTGGGCGTGCTCTCCGACCTCCGGGAGGAGCTCAAGTTCTTCGGTGGCTTCAAGGTCACCTTCGAGCACCTCGGGCGGCCGCGGGTGACGAGGCAGTACCCGGAGGAGAAGCAGCCCAAGCAGCCGCGCCAGCACGGCCGCCACGTGCTCAACCGCTACGAGGACGGCATGGAGAAGTGCATCGGCTGCGAGCTGTGCGCCGGCGTCTGCCCTGCGGACTGCATCTACGTCCGGGGCCTCGACAACCCGCCCGACCACCCGGTGTCGCCCGGCGAGCGGTACGGCTACGTCTACGAGATCAACTACCTCCGGTGCATCCACTGCGACCTGTGCGTCGAGGCGTGCCCGACGGAGGCGATCACCGAGTCCAAGCTGTTCGAGTTCTCCTTCACCAACCGTGCGGACGCGATCTACACGAAGAACGAGCTGCTCGTCGGCGACGACGGGCTTCCGAAGCGGCTCCCGTGGGAGGACTGGCGGGAAGGCGACGACCTGCACACCTCGGGCTGGATGCGCGCGACGGCGCCCAGCGGCAGCGCCGCGTACGAAGGGCGGGTCCAGTGGTCCGGCGAGCTCGGCTACGGGGTGCGGGCGCCCGAGGCCGGACAATCGGGCCGCAGGGACGACGCCGCGACCGGAACCTTGGCGCTCCGCGAGGTGCTCGAGCCGCACCTGCTCGACGAGGACATCCCGCTCGAGCACCGCGGCATGCGCGGCAGGCTCTGGCGGGCGCAGCTCTCCGCCCGGCGGAACCGCAAGAAGATGGAGCGGGCGCGTGACCGGCTGAGAGAGCTCCGCGCCCAGCGGGCGGGCGCCCGCGACGCGGCGAGGGAGGGACGCCGGTGAACCCCCTCGTCGCGGCGACCATCCCCGACGCCGTCACCTTCGCCGTCTGCGCGGTGGTCGTCCTCTCCGGCGGCATCGGCGTCGTCACCTCGCGCAACCCCGTGCACGCCGCCCTCTCGCTCGTCATGACGCTGTTCGGGATCGCGGTGCTGTTCATCGAGCAGCACGCGTACTTCCTGGCCGCGGTGCAGGTGATCGTCTACGCGGGCGCGATCGTCGTGCTGTTCCTGTTCGTCATCATGTTCCTCGGCGTCGACCGGGAAGAGAACGTCCAGTCCGAGCCGCTCCGCGGCCAGCGCCCGCTCGCGCTCGTCCTCGGAGCGATCTCGCTGGCGGGGGTGCTCGCGCTCTCCGCCACGGCGAACTGGGTCACCGGCGCGCACAAGGTCGCCGGGGGGCTCACAGCGGGGCACCACACCGACACCTTCCTCCTCGGGAAGTCGATCTTCACGACGTACCTGTGGGCCTTCGAGATCACCGCAGCGCTCCTCGTCATCGCGGTCGTGGGAGCCGTCGTGCTCGCGCGCCGCCCTTCGCCCGCCCGAGACGAGGACGCGTCGACGCCGGTCACGGAGCCGGACCGCGGCCCGGCGCTGGGGCAGGACGGCGGCACGGCGGCGACGGGCGGCACGGCGCCGGGCGAGCGGGGTGAGCCGGGTGAGCCGGTCACGGCGCCGGCGGGTGCCACGGTGCCCGGCGGCCACGAGAAGCTGGAGGTGGCTCGATGAGCATCGGGCCCGCGTGGTACCTGGGGCTTGCCGCTGTGCTGTTCGCGCTGGGCGCGATCGGGGTGATGGTCCGGCGGAACGTCCTCGTGATGTTCATGTGCATCGAGCTGATGCTGAACGCCGCCAACCTCACCTTCGTCACCTTCTCCCGGGTGCTCGGGGACGTCGGCGGGCAATCCCTCGTGTTCTTCGTGCTCGTGGTGGCCGCAGCGGAGGTGGTCGTCGGGCTGGGCGTCGTCGTCGCGATCTTCCGGCGCCGCGCGGGCACCACGGCGGACGATCTGCACGAGATGTTGGGCTGAGCCGTGCTGCACGCCGCGTTCTTGATGCCGCTGTTCCCGCTCGCGGGGTTCGTCGTGCTGCTCGGCTTCGGGCGCCGCATCGGCGAGCCGATCGCGGGTTGGATCGGGACGCTGGCGGTGGCCGGGTCGTTCGTCTCCGCGTGCGTGACGCTGGCGGGGCTGGCCAACCAGCCGTCCGGCGCACGGACGCTCACCTGCTCGGACAGCTGCTCTTCGGGCGCGGGCGGGCACGCCTTCTTCACGTGGATCCCCGTCGGCGCCCTCCACGTGAAGGCGGCGATCCTGCTCGACCCGTTGTCGATGACGATGTGCATGTTCGTCACCGGCGTGAGCATGCTCATCCACCTCTACTCGGTCGGCTACATGAAGGGAGACCGGGACTTCACGAAGTTCTTCGTCTACCTGAACGCGTTCGTCTTCTCGATGCTGGTCCTGGTCATGTCGAGCAACCTTCTCGTCACGTTCGTCGGGTGGGAAGGCGTCGGCGTCTGCTCCTACTGGCTCATCTCCTTCTGGTTCCATCGGGACTCGGCGGCCTCCGCCGGGAAGAAGGCGTTCATCTACAACCGGGTGGGAGACACGGGCTTCCTGCTCGCGATGTTCCTCATCTTCTCGAAGACGGGGACCCTCACGTACCTGTCGGTCTTCGCCCACCGGCACCTGCTCGCCGGCGGCGGCGCGGCGACCGCGGCCGTGCTGCTGCTCTTCCTCGCGGCGACGGGCAAGTCTGCGCAGATCCCGTTGTTCAACTGGCTGCCCGACGCGATGGAGGGTCCGACCCCCGTCTCCGCCCTGATCCACGCGGCGACGATGGTCACCGCCGGCGTCTACCTGCTGTGCAGGGTCAACCCGCTGCTCGGCATGAGCCCGGACGCGATGTGGGTCATCGCCGCGATCGGCGGTGCGACCGCGTTCGTCGCGGCGACGGTCGCATGCGCGCAGCAGGACATCAAGAAGGCGCTCGCGTTCTCCACGGTCTCCCAGATCGGCTACATGGTGCTCGCCGTCGGGAGCGGCGCGTACGTGGCGGCCATCTTCCTCATGGTCTGCCACGCCTTCTACAAGGGCCTCCTCTTCCTCGGATCGGGGTCGGTGATCCACGGCCTCGAGGACGAGCAGGACATGAAACGGATGGGAGGGCTCCGCCGGCTCATGCCCTGGACGTTCGTGACGTTCCTCGCCGGATGGCTCGCGCTCGCCGCGATCCCGCCGTTCTCGGGCTTCTGGGCGAAGGGCGACATCCTCACCAACGTCTACGGGAAGACCCTGGTCCTCTACGCACTCGGCCTGCTCACCGCGTTGCTCACCTCCTATTACATGAGCCGGATCTTCTTCCTCACCTTCACCGGACGCGAGCGGTGGTCTGCGGAGGCGCCCGACGGCCGGCCCCCCCACCACCCCCCGCACGAAGCGCCCTGGGTCATGCGTGCCCCCCTCGTCGTGCTGGCGTTCTTCGCCGTCTTCGCCGGCGCCGTCAATCTCCCCTGGGTGCACGTCGGCACCCTCGGCCAGTGGCTCGGCCCGGTCTTCGGGAACCGGCTGTTCGCGGCCCACGAGAGCGCGGGCCAGCAGATCGGGCTCTCGATCGCCGACGGGGTCGTGGCGCTCGCCGCCGTCTTCGTCGCGTGGCGCGTGTGGCGGCGCATGTCGGACCAGCCCGCTCTCGAGCCCGCCTTCCTCCAGCGCGTCTGGTACTGGGACAACGTCTACGACGCGGCCGTCGGCCGCCCGGCCCAAGCGTTCGCACGTGCGTGCGCGGTGGTGGTCGACGGCCGGCTGATCGACGGTGCGGTGAACGGGATCGGGCGGTTGGTGCGGTCGACCGGCGACGGGGTGCGCCGGGTTCAGACCGGGTTCGTGCGCAACTACGTCGTGGGGATCGTGCTCGGGATGGCGGCCATCTTGGTGTTCATGCTGTCGAGGACGTGGTGGTCGTGACGCCCGCGACGCACGCCTTCCCCTACCTCACGGTGCTCGTGCTCCTGCCCGCCGGCGGGGCGCTCGCCGTCGCGCTCTCCGGGTGGGCGAGGAGCCTGCCGCGGGTGGTCGTCGAGTGGTTCGGGATCGCAGTCTCGCTCGCCACGCTCGGGCTTGCCATCGCGGTCGCGGCCCTCTTCTCCACGACGACCGGCGGGTTCCAGTTCGTCTCGGACCACAGCTGGGCGAGCGGCCTCGGGGTCCATTGGCAGCTCGGCGTCGACGGCATCTCGCTCTTCCTCGTCCTGCTGGCAGCCGTGCTCTTCCCGATCGTGCTCGCAGGGGCACGGACCCGCACCGACGCCCGCAGCTTCGTGGCGTGGATGCTCCTCCTCGAGTGCGCGTGCCTGGGGAGCTTCGTCTCGATCGACTTGATCCTCTTCTTCTTCTTCTTCGAGCTCACGCTCGTGCCTTCGTACTTCATCATCAGCGGCTGGGGGTACACGCGCCGCGCCTATGCCGCGGTGAAGTTCTTCGTCTACACCTTCGCCGGGTCGGCGTTCCTCCTCGTGGGGATCCTGGTGGTCGCGTTCGCGCACAAGGAGCAGACCGGCGTCCTCACCTTCTCACTGCAAGCCCTCGAGCACACCCACTTCTCGAGCGCCGGGGGGATCCTCCTCTTCCTGGCCTTCACCGCGGCATTTGCCGTCAAGGCGCCGCTCTTCCCGTTCCACACGTGGTCGCCCGACGCCTACGCAGAGGCGCCGACCGGCGGGTCCATGGTCATCGCCGCGGTCCTGGCCAAGCTCGGGACGTACGGCATCTTGCAGTTCGACCTCCGGCTGTTCCCGCAGCCGTCGGTGGACCTCGCCCCGCTGCTCCTCACCTTGGCGGTCATCGGCATCCTCTACGGCGCAATCGTGGCGTGCGCGCAGCGCGACCTGAAGCGGCTCGTCGCGTACTCGTCGCTCGCGCAGATGGGGTTCGTCGCGCTCGGGATCTTCGCCTTCACCACCGAGGGTGTGACCGGCGGGGTCCTCCTGATGCTGAACCACGGGCTCATCACGGCGGCGCTCTTCCTGCTCATCGGGTGGATCTACGAGCGCCGCCAGACGTGGCAGGTGAGCGAGCTCCGGGGCCTCCAAGCGCCTGCGCCGGTGATGGCCGGGGCGTTCACGATCGCGATGCTCGCCTCGATCGGGCTGCCGGGGCTGAACGGCTTCGTGAGCGAGTTCCTCGTCCTGTCCGGGACGTTCCTCACCCACAGGTGGTGGGCGGTCGTCGCGACCGCAGGGGTCGTCTTCGCTGCGATCTACCTGCTGTGGGCCTACCAGCAGGTGTTCCACGGCAAGGTCGACCTCGCCAATTCGCGGACGCGCGACCTCAGCTGGGCCGAACGCATGGTGATCGCGCCGCTCATCGTCGTGATCGTCTTCCTCGGCATCTACCCGAAGCCCGTGCTCGACCGGATCACCCCGACGGTCAACGCCCTCGTCGCGCGCGTCGACGCCGCCACGCGCACCCACCAGCCGCCGGCCGCGGATCGCGGGTTCGCGGCCAGGCATTCCGTCCCGACGACGGCGAAGAAGGGGGCGTCGTGACGGGCCTTGTGGTGATCGCGACCCCCCACATCCGGTACCTCGCGATCATCCCCGAGATCGTGCTGCTGGGCGGGGCGGTCCTGCTGCTCGCGGGCGGCTCGCTCGTCGAGCGCCAGCTGCGCGCGCGAGTCGCGACGGTCGCCACGGCGGCGGTATCGGCCGCCGCTCTCGGCGTGTCGCTGTGGCAGTGGTCGGACGTCACCAGCCACGGCGCGTTCACCGCGGTCGACCATGCGGTGGTCGTCGACGGCTTCAGCGCGCTCGTGAACGTGCTCGTCTCGTGTGCGATGTTCCTCACCGCGCTCGTCGCCGACGGCTACCTGCGCCGCGAAGGTGTCGAGGGCCCAGAGATGCACGTCCTCGCGATGGTGTCTGCGTCGGGGGCGATGATCATGGCGTCGGCCAACGACCTCATCGTCGTCTTCCTCGGCCTCGAGATCCTGTCGATCGCGCTCTACGTGCTCGCCGCCTTCAACCACCGGCGTGCGGCGTCAGGCGAGGCCGCTCTCAAGTACTTCATCCTCGGGTCGTTCTCCTCAGCGGTGTTCGTCTACGGGATCGCCCTCGTCTACGGCGCGACGGGAACGTCCAACCTCGCTCAGATCGCCGGGTTCCTCGCGAAGAACGTGCTCGCCGCCGACGGGCTGCTGCTCGCGGGGATGTCCCTTCTCGTCGTGGGGTTCGCCTTCAAGGTGGCGGCGGTGCCGTTCCACATGTGGACGCCCGACGTGTACCAGGGAGCGCCGTCTCCGGTGACCGGCTTCATGGCCGCAGTCGCCAAGGCGGGGGCGTTCGCAGCGTTCCTCCGGGTGTTCATCTCATCGTTCGGGCTCCTGAGGACGGACTGGCAGCCGATCATCTACGCCCTCGCGGTCGTGACGCTCCTCGTCGGCGCGGGCCTGGCGGTGGTCCAGCGAGACGTGAAGCGCATGCTCGCCTACTCGTCGATCAACCACGCCGGCTTCGTGCTGCTGGGCCTCGAGGCGGCCACCGCGCGCGGGGTGAGCGCGTCGCTGTACTACCTGTTCGCGTACACGTTCATGGTGATCGGGAGCTTCGCGGTGGTGACGGTCCTCGGCAGACGAGGGGACGCGGCCCACGACATCGCCTCCTATCGCGGGCTGGCGCGCCGCCAGCCCGCCCTCGCGCTCGCGTTCGCGGTGCTCCTCCTCGCCCAGGCGGGGGCGCCGTTCACCACCGGGCTGTGGGCGAAGCTCCAGGTCGTGCTCGCCGCCGTCGACCACCAGGTGCCGCTCGCCGTCGTCGCGATGGTCTCCGCTGCGGTGGCGGCGTTCTTCTACCTGCGGGTGGCGGTGCTCATGTACACGCCTGTCCCCGCGCCGGGCGCGGCGCCCGGCGTCGAGTCGCCTGCCGAGAACGCCGTCGCCCTCGGCGCGGGCGCACGCGGTGCGGCGAGGACGCCCGCGTCCGGGGAGGCGGACCTGTCGACGCCCGGTCCCGGGCCGGGGCAGGTCGACGCGGCGCCGCAGCTCGCCCACGCGCGGGCGGTGTGGACAGGTGACGTCCGCAACGTCGCAGCGCTCGACCGGCTGAACGCAGGGCTCCTCTTGGACCGGGACCCGGTGACCCTGGCGCTGGCCGGTGCGTCGGTCGAGCAGCCGGCGCCGCCCGCGGGACTCGGCCTCGGCGCGCTCGGAGAGGGCGGCGAGACGCTCGCCGTCGCGGACGAGGTGATGGCGACCCCGGTACGGGTGCCGCCGCTGAGCGCCGTCGCCATCGGGCTGTGCCTCGCGGTGACCGTGGTGCTCGGATTCTGGCCCGGTCCGCTGACCTCGTTCGCCCACCACGCGACCTTGCTCTTCGTCCCATAGCCCTGCCGTGAGCTCGGCCCAGCGGCCCCGCCGCCCGGGCGAGACCGGGCGGTGCTAGCCGCTCCACCGAGGCGGGCGTGGCCGGAACTCGACGACGCGGGACGCGGCGGGCTTCCAGCGACGGCGCGAGCGCAACGAGCGCCGCGGCGGGCGCCTGGACCACGTGCGTGAGCGTCTTCTCCGCCGCGCCCGTACGTCGAGGGTGGCGAAGGCGAGACCGACGACGAGGCATGCTGCGCCGAGCGCGAGGACCGGAAGGTCGCCCAGGCGCTCGTAGACCGTCCGGCCCGTCCGCAGGCCGACGGTCGCGCGCACCACTTGGGCGTGACCGAGCGTGGTCTCGGCCCGTACGACGCCGTTCGCGTCGACCACGTCCGAGTAGCCGCTCGGCGCGGCCTGGACGAGGTCGCGCCCCTCCTCGACCGCCTGTACCCGGTCGGCCGCGACCTCGAGGCTGGGGACCTGGGTCGACGCGTACGACGAGGTGTTCGTCGGCACGACGAGCAGCTCGGCGCCCGCGCGCACCGCGGAGCGTCCGCGTGTCGCGAAGAAGACCTCGTAGGAGAGCATGACGCCGAGCCGGCCCGCCGGGGTCGTGAGCTCGCCGGTGCCGTGGCCGGGGATGGCGTCGAGGGGCACCTCGGAAAGGCTGGCGAAGTGGGAGAAGAAGGCCCGGTCGGGGACGTACTCGCCGAAGGGCACGCGGTGGACCTTCTCGTAGACGCCGGCGATCCGGCCACCCGGCCCCCACACGACGGCTTCGTTCCTGAACGCCTTGGTCGAGACGGTCTCGGTCACGCCGGCGACGAGCGTCGTTCCGAGGTGGCGCGCGAGCGACGACAGGTATGCCGCGACGGCGGTGCCTGCGAGATGGGCGCCGACGCGGACCACGTCCTCCGGCCAGACAACCAGCGCCGGCGGATCCGGCACCGAGAGGAGCGGCCGGGACGCGGCGACCTGGGCTGCCAGGACGTTCGAGGGCGCCACCTCGAACTGGTTCGTCCCTCGTCGACCGCCGCCTTGGACGAGCGCGACGGTGAGCGTCCTCACCCGCGGACCGCCGGACGGCGCGAAGCGGGCGCCGGCGCCGGCGGCGACGAGGAGGAGGACGGCTGCGAGCCCGGTCGCCGCCCTGACTGCCCGGGCGTCCTGTGACGGCCAGTACGCGTCCTCGGATCGCGAGGTCGGACCCCGTGTTGCGCCGGGCCAGCCTGCGGCCGCTGCGCGGCCGACCTGACCGATCCCTGCGCCCCCGAGCCACACGAGAGCGGTGAGGAGGAGCGGCCCGCCGAGACGCGCCCCGTCGAGGAGCGGGCCGGACGCCTGCCCGAGGAAGACGCCGCCGAGCGGCAGTCCCCCGAACGGCCAGGACATGCGCAGCGCCTCTGCGAGGGTGAAGGCGCCGACGAAGCAGGGGACCCGCCAACGTGCCGGCGGGACGAACAGTGCGGCGAGCGCCATCGTGAGCGCCTCGATGACCATGAGCACGACGGCCCCGTACCAGTTGAACGCCGCCGCCCACCACAGTCCCGGCACGAAGCAGCCGAGGCCGGCCGCCCAGCCGGCGAGCCACCGCATGCGCCAGGACAGCCCCGCGAGGCGCCAGAAGACGACACCGGCACCGACGAAGGCGAGTGGCCACCATCCCCACGGCGGCAGGGAGAACGCGAGCAGCAGCCCGCCGAGGAGCGACGGCGCGAGCACGCGGCCGAGTCGCGACAGCACGGCCGTCCATGGTGCCACGGGCGCCGCCGCCGGCCGCTGCCGGCCCCCGCGTCAGGCGGAGGCGGCGCTGCCGGCCCCCTGGAGCTGCGCCAGCACCTCGGTCGCCGCCGCCCGTCCGCTCCCGATGCACGCGGGGACGCCGACGCCGTGGTAGGCGGCGCCTGCGACCGCCACGCCGCCGAGCCGCCGGACGGCCGCTTCCACGCTCGACACCCGCAGCAGATGGTGCACCCGGTACTGCGGGAACGCGTCGTCCCAGCGGGTCACGAGCGCGTCCATGGGCTCGGCCGCCGCACCGACGAGCGTGCGAAGCTCGATCCCGACGCGGCGCACCAGGTCGGCGTCGGACATCCCCCGGGCGCGCGTGTCCGTGGCGCGCCCCACCGACGCGCGTAGGAGCCGGACGCCGGGACGCGCGGCGTGCGGCCACTTCGCCCAGAGGTACGTGCACGCCGTGACCAAGAACGGCTCGTCGTGATCCACCCCGGCCGCCTGCGCCACCGGGCGTGGCAGGGGCGTCCCGTGAGGTACGAGGAGCCCGGTGCCGAACAGGTCGTCGGGCAGCGCGTCCTCGGGGAACGCGAACGTGACGAGGGCCACCGACGCGTAGTCGAGCGCCCGGAGGATCGCGGCCGCCTCCGGGTCGTGGGGCCCCACGAGCGCAGCCGCCGGACCGGCCGCGGTGGCGACGACGACCCCGTCGACGCTGATCGGCCCGGCGGCGGTCTCGAGCACCCATCGAGACCCGGTCCGCTCCATCGCCTCGACCGGTCGGGACAGGCACACCTCGACCGCGCGTCCGTCGAGGCGCTCGACCAGCCGGTCGACGAGCGAGCCGAAGCCGCGGCGGAGCGCCCAGAAGGCTGGCTCCCCTTCCTGTCCGGGCGCCCGGGCGCCGATCTTTCCCAGCGATCGCATGAAGCTCGTCCGCCGCTGGGCCACGGAGAGCACGGCGGGGAGGACGGCCGCCGCGCTTGCGTCGGCGACGCCGCCGGCGTGGATCCCCCCGACGAGCGGGTCGACGAGCCGGTCGACGACCTGTCTCCCCAGCTTGCGGGCGACGAGGGGGCCGATCGCCCGGTCCCCGAGCGGCCCGCGCGCGTCGGGGCGAGGGGCGACCAGATCGGCGGCGAGCCGCAGCGTGCCGGTGGCGGAGAGGATCCGCGAACGCGCCACGGGCAGCAACCTCGTGGGCACCCCGAGGAACAGGCCGCCGGGCAGGGGGCGGCGCCGGCCACGGGCCCACACAGCGGCTCCAGAGGCTCCGATCGGCACGAGGGCGTCGCCGAGGCCGACCTCGTGGCAGAGCTGCGAAGCCTCGGGACGACGGCCGAGGAAGCCGTCGGGCCCGACGTCCACGGGACCGCCGAGGAACTCCACGGTGGCGAGCTTCCCCCCGAGCGTGTCGGCCGCCTCGAGCAGCACGACCGAAGGGCTCTGGGCACCAGGGCCGGCGCCGCCGCCGGTCAGCTCCCATGCCGCCGCGAGCCCGGCGATCCCGCCGCCCACGACCGCCACCGTCGGCCGGCCGTCGGCGGTCATCCGGTGACCTTCCCGGGCTGGCCCGGCCCTGCGTCGGCTCCCGGACCGAGACCCTCGTGGCCCCGGTGACCCTCGTGGCGCGAGAGGCCTTCGTGCACCGACGCGCGCACCGCGCCGGCGACCACCGTGCAGAAGCGAGGGTCGTCGTTGAGCGACGCAGTCCGCGTGAAGGCGAGCGCTTCTTCAGCTGCGACCTCGCGCGCCTCGACGTCCACGTCGTAGAGGACCTCGAGGTGGTCGGCGACGAAGCCGATCGGGCACACGACGACGCGCCCCTCGGCGCCGGCGTCCCTCGCCTCGGCGCCGAGCCGGCGCAGGACCGCGAGCAGGTCGGGGCCGATCCACGGCTCGGGCGTCCTTCCGGCGCTCTGCCAGGCGACCTCCCACGAGACGCCCCTGCGCTCGAGCCCTGCCAGGCCGGCCGCCGCAGCCGCAGACGCCGCGACGTGGTCGGGGTAGACGTCGCCCGCCGCGATCACGCGCACGGGAAGCGAGTGCGCGGTGAACAGCACGGTGGTGCGCACCGGGCGGGCCGCGCGCTGAGGCGCCCTCCTCCCGCCGCCGGCGACGCCTGAGGAAGCGAGCTCGTCGAGGGCGGCGAGGACCCGGTCGGCGACGAGCGCTGCGAACCCTGGGGCGTCGTACCACTGCTGCACGCGCACGAGGGGGGGCGCGGCGGGCGTCGCCGCCAACGCGGCCGCGGCGCGGTCCAGGTACTCCTCCGAGCCCATCGACGCGCGGTGCGGCGCGAGCACGACGCCGACGACCGAGCCGACCCCCGAGGCTGCCAGCGCTCTCGCGGCGTCTTCGATGAAGGGCTCCGAGTGCTTGGCGCCGAAGCGCACCACGAAGGTGCCCGGCTCGGCGGCCTCGAGGGCAGTCGTGATGCCCGCGACCTGCGCGGCGGTCCGGGCGGCCAGGGGCGAGGTTCCCCCGATCGCCTCGTAGCGGCGGACGAGGTCGGCGAGCTGTGCGGCCGAGGGCGCGCTGCCGCGGCGGATCCTCGTGTAGAACGCCTCGAGGCCGGAGGGGTCGGCGGGGGTGCCGTGCGCCATGACCAGCACGCCCACCTTGCCGCCGTGTCGGGGTCCGGCTCGGCTCATCCGACCGGGGCCCCGGCGCGACCTTCTGCGTGGACCAGCTCCACGAGCGCGGAGAGTACCCCGGGGTCGGTCTGGGGCAGGACGCCGTGCCCGAGGTTGAAGACGTGCCCGGGAGAAGTCCCGGCCCGGCGGAGCACGTCACGCGCCTCGGCGGCCACCTCTTCCCAGGGTGCGAGGCACACCGCGGGGTCCAGGTTCCCCTGGACCGCGCGGTCGGGCCCGACCCGGCGCCGCGCCTCGTCGAGCGGGACGCGCCAGTCGACGCCCACGACCTGAGCGCCGGCCCGGGCCATCGTCGCCAGCAGCTCCCCCGTCCCCACCCCGAACAGCACGGCCGGGACGCCGAGGGGACGGATCGCCTCGAAGACCTGATGCGTGGCGGGCAGGGCGAACCGCTCGTAGTCGGCCGGGGAGAGGACGCCCGCCCAGCTGTCGAAGAGCTGCACGACCGTGGCGCCGGCGTGCACCTGCGCGGCGAGCGATGCTGCCGCCATGGCCGCGAGCCGATCGGCCAGGGCGTGCCACACGACGGGGTCCGAGTGCATGAGCGCCTTCACCCGGGCGAAGGCGCGCGACGGCCCTCCTTCGACGAGGTAGCTCGCGATGGTGAACGGTGCCCCGGCGAAGCCGATGAGGGCCACACCGGGGGGCAGCTCGCGCACGGCGAGCTCGGCAGCTCGGCCGACGTAGGGTGCGTCCTCTTCGGGGACGAACGGGCGGAGCCGGGCGAGGTCCGCGCTCGAAGAGACGGGCTCGGCGACGACCGGCCCGCGACCGGGCTCCACCGTGAGGTCGAACCCGATCGCGTGGAGGGGGACGACGATGTCGGAGAAGAGGATGGCCGCGTCCACGCCGTAGCGACGTACCGGCTGCAGGGTCAGCTCCGCGGCCAGCTCGGGATCCGAGATCGCGTCGAGGATGGAGCCGGTACCCCTGGCCGAGCGGTACTCGGGGAGCGACCGGCCCGCCTGGCGCATGAACCAGACGGGGACATGGGGGACAGGCTGCCGCCGGCAGGCGAGGACGAGCGGGGATGCGGGATCTGCTTCGGCGTCGGGGCTGCTCATACGGCGATCATCGCAGCCGGCCGGCCCCCGACCACCGCGCGCCGGCCCCCGACCACCGCGCGCCGGCCCCCGACCACCGCGTACCGGCCCCCGACCACCGCGCGCCGGCCCCCCTGACGTCGCCCAGGTGCTCGGCCCAGTAAACTCGTCCGTTCGCTCGGCCGCTTGGGAGGACTTCGACGACGTGACCCACGAGCAG
>JAJZMD010000203.1 GCA_021803085.1 Actinomycetes bacterium | reverse complement strand
GGCGACCCGCCGTAGGCGGGGCACAGGGTACGGGATCGTGACGGGCGCAGGCAGGGCCGCTCGCCCGCGGGCGCAGCCGGGGTCCGCACGCCCGCGGCTCGGGGCGCGGGGGTGGGGGCGCGTGACCCCCTAGCTGGTCGTCAGGCGCTCGAGCCCGAGGTGGTCGAGGAGCGAGGTGAACTGGGCAGAGAGCCACCCGAGATCGCCAGCGAGCAGGATCGCCCCGAACGCGACCAGCACGACCCCGGCGATGAGCTGCACCACACCGAGCGGCTTTCGCGCCCGTGCGTAGAAGCCGGTCAGCCGGTCGAAGACGATGCCGGTCAACAAGAAGGGCACGCCGAGGCCGAGGGAGTAGGCAAAGAGCAGCAGGACACCCCCGCCGAGCGTCGAGTGCCTGAACGTCAGGGCGAGGACCGCTCCGAGAACGGGGCCGATGCAGGGCGTCCAAGCAAACGCGAAGGCCATCCCCATCACCGGTGCGGCCCAGGTGCCGAGAGCCTCGGCCCGGACGTGGATCCGGCGCTCGCCCACGAGCCATCCCACTTTCCCCGCCACGCGCGGGCCGAGCAGCGACCACACGCGCCCAGGCAAGGAGCTCACGAGCAGCACGACCCCGAGCATGACGACGAGCGCGCCCGAGATGAGGTCGAGCGCGTGCTTGTGGTGCTCCAACAGCGCGTGCACCCCGGACGCAGTCGCCCCCAGCGCGACGAAGACGACCGTGAAGCCGGCGACGAACAAGAGGATGCCCCGCACGAGCGGTGCCAGGGGACGCCGTCGCACCGGAACCGGGGGCGGAGCGGCTGCCGGGAGGGACGCAGCGGGGCCCGCCGCGCCGACGAGGGCGAGCCGGCGCTCGGCTACCCCGAGCTCTCGCTCGGCCCGAGGATGCGTGGAGGAGCCGCCGAGCTCCGCCGCCGACAGCCCCGACACGAGCGAGAGGTAGCCGGGAACGAGCGGCAGCACGCACGGAGAGAGGAACGACAGGATGCCGGCGCCGAACGCAGCGAGCACCCCGATCGGATCGGCAGTGATCGTGCCCGCGACCACCTCAGCCCATCTGCGACCGGACGAGGTCGAAATCGGCTTCGACCATCATCTCGACCAGGCGGGAGAAGTCCACTTCCCGCCGCCAGCCGAGCGTCTCGTGCGCCTTGGTCGCGTCGCCGACGAGCAGGTCCACCTCGGCGGGGCGCAGGAACCGATCGTCGACGACCACATGCTGCTCCCAGTCGAGACCGGCTCCGGCGAACGCGAGCTCGCAGAGCTCGCGCACCGAGTGGGTCTCCCCGGTCGCCACGACGTAGTCGGCGGGCTCGTCCTGCTGGAGCATCAGCCACATCGCACGGACGTAGTCTGCGGCGTAGCCCCAGTCACGCTGGGAGTCGAGGTTGCCGAGAGCGAGCTTGTCGTCGAGGCCGCAAGCGATCCGTGCGACCCCGTGGGTGACCTTGCGCGTGACGAACTCGAGGCCGCGGCGTGGCGACTCGTGGTTGAACAGCATGCCCGAGGACGCATGGAGGCCGTAGGACTCGCGGTAGTTCACGGTGATCCAATGCCCGTAGACCTTCGCCACGCCGTAGGGGCTGCGCGGGTAGAAGGGGGTCGTCTCCTTCTGTGGGACCTCGTGGACCTTCCCGAACATCTCCGACGAGCTCGCTTGGTAGAAGCGGATCTCCGGGTCGACGATGCGGATCGCGTCGAGGAGCCTCGTCACCCCGAGGGCCGTCGTCTCGCCGGTGAGGACAGGCTGGGTCCAGCTCGTCTGGACGAAGGACTGGGCCGCGAGGTTGTAGACCTCGGCGGGGCGGTGGTCGCGCAGCACCGCGATCAGCGACACCTCGTCGAGCAGGTCGGCCGGGACCAGGCTGATGCGGTCCTGGATGTGGGCGATGCGCTCGAAGTTGAGCGTGCTCGATCGGCGTACGACGCCGATCACCTCGTAGCCCTGCTCGAGCAGGAGCTCGGCCAGGTAGGAGCCGTCCTGCCCGGTCACGCCGGTGATCAACGCGCGCCTCGCCCTCGTCGTTGACACCACCGCCAGGGTAGCCGAGCCGGCGCAGGCGCAGCCTGCGGCAGGGGGCGTGCAGAGACCTCGGTACAGTGCGCTGGTGCCGAGGGCCGCTCTCGTCTCGTTTCGCCTGGGCGGAGGCGACGGCGTCTCCATCGAGGCGAAGAAGTGGTCGTGGGCGCTCGAGCGGCTGGGCTTCGAGACCTACCGCGTCGCGGGCAGGCTCGGTGGCGGGGGGACGGCCGAGTGTGCAGCCGGGGCCAGCGCGGACCGGGTGCTGCCGGGCCTTTCGTTCGACGCCGCGTCGGCGCCGGCCCGGGAGGACGTGGAGTCGGCGCTCGCCGACGCGGACCTGGTGGTGGTGGAGAACCTCTGCTCCCTCCCGCTGAACGCCGCCGCCGCCGAGGTCGTCGCCGCCGTCCTCGCGGGCCGCCCCGCGGTCCTCCACCACCACGACCTCCCCTGGCAGCGGCCGCAGTTCGCGCACTGGCCACCACCGCCCGACGATCCCGCCTGGCGCCACGTCACCATCAACGAGCGCAGCCGACGCGAGCTCGCCGCGCACGCCATCGAGGCGACCACCGTCTACAACGCCTTCGACCCGGACCCCCCGGCAGGGCGGCGCGCCGAGACCCGTGCCGCGCTCGGCGTCGCACCGGGCGCGCGCCTCGTGCTGCAGCCGACGCGTGCGCTCCCCCGGAAGCGCGTCGGCGCCGCGATGAGGGTGGCGGAACTGCTCGGGGCGACGTACTGGCTGCTCGGCCCCGCAGAGGACGGCTACGGCCCCGAGCTCGAGCGCGTGCTCGCCGCGGCGCGCTGCCCCGTGCGGCGGGGGGCGCCACAGCTCGCGGACGGGCGTGCGGCCACCGTCGACGACGCGTACGCCGCGTGCGACGTGGTCGCACTGACCTCGGACGTCGAGGGGTTCGGGAACCCCTCGGTCGAGTCCGCGACCCACCGCCGCCCGCTCGTGATCGGGCCCTACCCCGTGGCGGCCGAGCTTCGGGCGTTCGGCTTCCGGTGGTTCACCGAGTCGGCCGACGACCTCGCGGAGCTCGAGGCGTGGCTCGACGCGCCCGACCCTGCGCTCTTGGACCACAACGCAGCCGTTGCGCGCCGCCACTTCGACCTCGCGAACCTGCCGGCCCGCCTCGAGGCGGTGCTCACGCGCCTCGGCGCGCTTCGGGGCGACCGCGTGCGTCGATCGGCTCGAGCTTCCCGTGCTCCCGGTGCCCGTGCCGAAAGCGAAGGGCGCGCTTCGCGGCGTCGTGTGACGTCGGCGATGCAGCCCGGTTCCTCCCGCGCAGACGACGCGCACCAACGACGGGGGGCGCGCCGTCTCAGCGGCGGCGAGCGCCGCCGCCAGCTCTTCGGCACGGCACTCCGGCTCTTCGCCGAACGCGGCTACGAGTCGACGACGATGGACGAGATCGCCGACGCCGCCGGGGTGACGAAACCCCTCCTCTACCAGCATTTCTCCTCGAAGCGCGCCCTCTACCGGGAGCTCTTGGACTCGATCGCAGAAGACCTCCTCGCAGAGATCGATGCCGCCACCGCGGCGGCACCCGGGCCGCGTGAGCAGGTGGCGGGCGGTTTCGCGGCGTACTTCCGGATGCTCGTCACGCACGAGACAGCCTTCCGCCTCCTCTACAGCAGGAGCAGCGCGACCGGCCCTGAGCTGTTCAGCGCGCTGCGAAAGGTGGAGGACGCGATCGCAGAGACGATCGACCCGCTCATCGCCGCGGGGCTCGACCCGGACCATCGCCGTTTCCTCGCGTACGCGGTCGTGGGCATGGCCGAGGGGGCGAGCCGGCACTGGCTCGAGACGCAGAGCCGCACCCACGGTCCTGGAGGTGACGGTCTTGGAGGTGAGGGTCTTGGAGGTGACGAACTGAGTGACCCCGAAGGCGACGCGCCGGTGCCGAGCGAGGAGGCGCAGCGGCTCGCGAGCCGCCTGGCGATGTTCGCGTGGGCGGGACTGCGCGCGGTGCGCGCGGACTGAAGAGCCAGCGCGTGTTGGGGCCTTCGCCGCCGCGCTGGCCTCTCTCCCGTGGGCTTTCATCGTGAGGGCTCATGGTCAGAGCCTGCGCACGAGCTCCTCGCAGAGCGCCCACAGCTCCGTCGCGCACGCGACGTAGGCCGCGTCATTCCGGCCGGCGGGGTCCGTGACGTCGTCGGCGGGCTCGAGCGCAGCGTGCTCGAGGTCCAACGCGGCGACTCGAGCCGAGAGCGGCGCAGGCCCGGGCCTGAGGTCCGCGGCGAGCCTCCGGAGCGCTCCCGTGCGCGGCGCCGCCTCCGGGTGACGGCGCCGCACGTAGCGGACGTGCGCCGACTCCATCGCGACGACCAGGTCTGCACGACCGAGGTCCTCGGCGCCGAGCTGGCGGCTCCGGTGCCCGGCCGCCGCGAACGCGTCGAGCTGCTTCCCGGCAATCTCCGGAACGGTCAGGAGCGCAGCCAGAGTGCGCGCGCCGAGCGGGAGCCCGTCCACCGCGTGCGTCCCAGCCGTCCTGACCGACAGGGCGAGGCCGCGTCGGGCCGCGAGCTGCTCGAGCATGAGGCCCGCCATCACCGAGCGCGACGCGTTGCCCGTGCACACCACGAGCAACGACACGCGTCCCACACGCCCTCCGGTTGCGAGGGTACCCGGGCGGCGCACGGAGAGGGGCGGCGCACGGGGAGGGGCGGCGCACGGGGAGGTGCGGCGCACGGAGAGGGGCGGCGCACGGGGAGGGGCGGCGCACGGGGAGGGGCGGGCACGGGGAGGGGCGGGCGTGACGCGACCGGGCTCGCGAGCCGCTGCGTCAAGGGCGGAACGGCTCAGCACCCGAGGTGCGGGCGGCTCATGAGTGGGGGAAACGGACCAGACGCTCGGCGAGCTCCGCCCGGAACGACGCGACGCTCTTCTCCTTCACGCTCTCGTAGCCGCGCACCCGGTCGGGAAGCCGCGCGATGCCGATCGCTGCGTCGAGGTTCTGGGGCGCGAGCTTCGAGAGGACCGACCGAAGCGCGTCGGCGTACTCGCCCGGCAGCTGCCGCTCGGTCCGGCGGAGCTCGGTCCGGCCGAACGGGTCGAGCGCGGTCCCCCGGACCCGTCTAGCCGACCGCAGCGCCAGCAACGCCGGTCGGGACCAGCTGCCGAGCCGGATCTTGTGGCGCAGCCCCCTGGCGCGCAGCGCCGGCGGGTGGAGGAGCCAGGTGGTCTCACCCTCGGACGGGCCCACCGCGGGGAACTCGAGGAGGAGCCGGGCGACCTCGTA
Organism: Actinomycetes bacterium; assembly: GCA_021803085.1. Taxonomy (GTDB): domain Bacteria; phylum Actinomycetota; class Acidimicrobiia; order Acidimicrobiales; family RAAP-2; genus JAJYVT01. Next base: position 10,486 of record JAJZMD010000203.1, on the reverse strand, counting down.
CTCGTCTTTGTACGCGAGGAGCTTGTGGTAGCCGAACGCCACCCCGGCGGTCAGGCGGCCGTCGCCGCCCACGCGCCGCTCGGCGTCGGCGACGTCTGCGACCAGCGCCGCGAAACGACGGGCCAGCGCTTCGTCCTGGTAGCCGACGAGGTCCCCCGCGAGCCACTGGACGTGCGCACGGCCGGCGGCGGGCAACGACGAGAAGTCGATCCCCGAGACGATCCGCGCACCGGCCTGGTCCGGGCCCGCTCCGGCGGCACCGGCGTCCGGGGCCCCGCTGGCGTCCGGGGCCGCGCCGTCGGCCCCGCCGTCGTCCGGGGCCGCGCCGTCGGCCCCGCCGTCGTCCCCGCCGTCGTCCCCGCCGGCGTGCGCCGCGACCCAGCGGCGTCCACCCTCGAACGCGGCGAGGTTGGCCTCGACCGTGACGCCGTTGCGCTCGATCGCGGCGGCGATCGAACGTGCGGAGACCGGCAGCAGCCCGAGCTGGCTCGCCGCTCCGAGCAGCACCACGTTGGCCCCGGCCGCGGTGGCGCCCGCCTCGTGCGCGACGGCGACCGCGTCGAGGAAGGTCGCGCGGCCGCTGGCCGCCGCGCCGGCCAGGCGCGCCTCGAGCTCGGCGACCGGCACCTCACGCGCCTCGACCCCGAGGACCATGGGCCCGCTCAGGCTGGCTGCGGACGAGCCGACGACCGCGCCGCGCCCGTGCGCCATGCTCTCCAGCACCCCCGGCGCGCCCGCCGCGACGAGGTCCGCCGCGATGAGGAGGTCGACCTCGTCTGTGCCCAGCACGTTCGACCGGTCCTGCGCGCCCGGCCCGATGCGAAGGTCCGAGATGACCGGTCCGGCCTTCTGCGAGAGCCCGGTCTGATCCAGCCCCCACACGTCGACGCCTTCGAGCAGCGCGGCCCACCCGAGGAGGTGCGCGCAGGTGACGACGCCGGTCCCGCCGATCCCCGCGATCCGCACGGTGACCGCCCGGTCGAGGCTGGCCACGGGTGCCGGCGGCGGCTCGGGACCCGCGGCCGCAGCCTTGCGGGAGCGCCTGGAGCCCACCCGCACCAGCGTGAACGCGGGGCAGTCACCCTTCAGGCACGAGCGATCGAAGTTGCAGGCTTCCTCGTCGACACGGGTCTTGGGCCCGAGCGGCGTGTCGACGGTCTGGAGCGCCAGACAGTTCGACTTCACCTGGCAGTCGCCGCAACCCTCGCACACCCGTTCGTTGATCACCACCCGCTCGGCCGGCACCGGGGCGAGACCGCGCTTGCGCTTGCGCCGCAGCTCGGTCGCGCACGGCTGGTCGTGGACGAGCACGGTCACGCCGTCGACCGCAGCGAGCTCCTCTTGGACCGCGACGATCTCGTCGCGAGGGCGCACGGTCACGCCTCGCGGCAGCCGCACACGACGGTAACGACGCACGTCGTCGGTCGTGATGACGACACGAGCCGCGCCCTCGAGCAGCACCATGCGGGCGAGGCCGACCGGCGACCCGGTGCCGCCGACCACGTCCTGCCCGCCGGTCATCGCGGTCGCCCCGTTCCAGAGCACCTTGAAGGTGATGGGGACGCCCGCGGCGACCGCGGCCCGCACCGCCAGCTGGCCCGAATGGAAGAACGTGCCGTCGCCCAAGTTCTGGACGAGATGGCGCTCTGCGACGAAGGGCTCCATGCCGATCCACTGGGCGCCCTCGCCGCCCATTTGCGTGATGCCGGCGAGCCGCCCGATGCGATCTTCGGGCATGTAGTGGACGATCGAGTGGCAGCCGATCCCCTCGCCCACGAGCGTGCCCTCGGGCACCACGGTGCTCACCGAGTGCGGGCAGCCCGGGCAGAACCACGGAATCCTCGTCGGCTCGGACGTCACGGACGTGAGCGCGATGCGCCGGCGCGGCTCGGGGGGCTCCTTCACGACTGTGCCGATGCTCGCACGGAGGACGGGCAGAAGGATGCGTGCGATGGACGCCGCATCCAGCACGCCGTGGCGCGGGACGAGCGGTCGGCCGTCGAGGTCGAGCTTCCCGAGCACGGCCGGGCTCTGCGGCCGACGGGCGATCATCGAGAGGAGCTGGCTCTCCACGAGCTCTCGGCGCTCCTCGAGGACGACGACCTGCTCGACGCCGTCCGAGAGCGACCGTGCGAACCCCTGCCCGATCGGGAACGGCATCCGCACCTCGCCGAGCGCCACGCCGCTCGCGCGCAGCGTGTCGAGGTCGAGCCCGAGGAGCCGGAGCGCCTCGACCAGCTCCGAGTAGACGATCCCCGCCGCCACGATCGAAAGACGCGCCCGGTCGGGCGCGACCACGAGACGGTTGAGCGAGTTCGCGTCGCCGTAGCGGGCTGCGGCACGGAGCCGGTCGGTGAGCACGGCGCGTTCGCGCTCGAGGGTGCTGGGCGTGAGGAGGTCGCCGGAGACCGGCGGTGCCACGTAGCCGTCGGGGATCACGGGCTCGGGCCACTCGCGCAGCGCCAGGGTGCCCTCGGAGTCCGCGACGGCCGTCGCGAGCTTGATCGCGACCCACGCGCCCGTAAAGCGCGAGAGCCTCACCGCGTGGCGGCCGAGATCCAGCACCTCCTCCAAGGACCGGGGGAAGACCACCGGCATGCCGAGGTCCGCGAGCGACGTCTCCGACGCGCTCGGCAGCGTGGACGACTTGGCGGTGGGATCGTCGCCGACGACTGCGATCGCGCCACCTGTCGCGGCGGCCCCCGCGAAGCTCGCGTGCCGCAACGCGTCCATGGCCCGGTCGAGCCCGGGCGCCTTCCCGTACCAGACGCCGAGCACCCCGTCGACGCGCGCGGTCGGGTTCAGGCTCGCGAGCTGGCTCCCCATCACCGCGGTCGCCCCGAGCTCCTCGTTGACCGCAGGGCGGTGGACGATGTCCACGTCGAGGTGCGTCCGCAATGCGATCTCGAGCTCCTTGTCGAACCCGGCAAGCGGGGACCCCTGGTACCCGGAGACGAAGGCGGCGGTCCTCTTTCCCAGGGCGCGGTCCGCGCGCAATGCGTCGATCAGCATCCGGATGGTCGCCTGCACGCCTGACAGGTGCACCCTCGGCGCGTCCGGCGCCCAGTGGTCGCCAGGGTCGAAGCTGGCGAGGGTGCGCCTGTCGTCGGTGACGGCCACACGTTCAGTATGGAGGTCGTTCGCCAGGTTGTGAAAGCGCTCCGCGCAACATTTCGGTCAGGTTCTTTGCCTTCGAACTAGTTTCGGCACGGGAGCCCCGGTCGAGAGGAGACCGAGCGATGCGCGGGAGCCTCGATACGTCGGGAGCACCGCCCTCTCACCCAGCTCAGCGCGTGCGGCTGAAGCCGAGGTGGCGGGCGATCACCGTGCGCAGCACCTCGGAGGTGCCCTCCCCGATCTCGAGGACCTTGGCGTCGCGGTAGAAGCGGCCGACCGGGGTCTCGTTCACGAACCCGTACCCGCCGAAGATCTGCGTCGCCTCGCGCGCGTTCACCATCGCGGCGTCCGACGCGACGAGCTTCGCGATCGCCGCCTCCCGCTTGAACGGCCTCCCGGCGACGAGCTTGCGCGCCGCGTCGTAGCACGCCAGACGCGCGACGTGGGTCCGCGCGTCCATGTCGGCGACCTTGAACTGGAGGACCTGCGACTCGCCGAGCTTCCGTCCGAACGCCTCCCGCTCGCCGAGGTAGCGCACGCACTCGTCGACGCAGCCCTGCGCGAGGCCGACGGACATCGCCGCGACGGCGACCCGCCCCTCGTCGAGGATGGACAGGAACTGCGCGTAGCCGTGTCCCTCTTCCCCGAGCAGGTGGTCGATCGGCACACGGCAGCCGTCGAAGGCGAGCTCGTGGGTGTCGGAGGCGCTCCACCCGACCTTCGAGTAGCCGGGCGCGACCGTGAAGCCGGGCGTCCCCGACGGCACGACGATCGTGGAGATGGACGGTCGGCCTTCCTCGAGCCTCGACGTGACCGCGGTGACGGTGACGAACGCGGTGATGTCGGTGCCGGAATTGGTGATGAACGCCTTGGAGCCGTTCACCACCCACTCGCCGCCGTCGCGCCGCGCGGTCGTTCGCGTCGCGCCGGCGTCGGAGCCACCGCCGGGCTCGGTGAGACCGAACGCCCCGAGCGACCGCCCAGCGCACAGGTCGGGGAGCCAGCGCTCCCGCTGCGCCTCGGTGCCGAAGCGGTAGATCGGCATCGCTCCGAGGCTTACCGCCGCCTCGAGGGTGATCGCGACCGACGAGTCCACGCGTGCGAGCTCCTCCAGCGCGAGGCACAGCGCGAAGTAGTCACCGCCCATGCCGCCGTGCTCCGCTGGGAAAGGGAGCCCGAAGAGCCCCATCTCGCCCATCTTCTCGACGAGCCTGTAGGGGAATGCCTTCCTCTCGTAGAAGTCGGCGATCACGGGCGCGACCTCCTCGCGCGCGAACCGCCGGACCGTCGCGCTGAGCTCCTCGTGCTCCACGCTCAGCTCGCCAGGCACGATCGTGCTCATCGCCCTTCCTCCTTCGTGCCGACCTCGCGACCGCCGAGCGCCTGCACCACCCTCGACGGGCTTGGCCGGCCGAGCCGGGCAGCCATCCACATCGAGGTCTCGACGAGACGACCGAGGTCCACGCCAGTCTCGACCCCGGCGCCGTCGAGCGCCCAGCAGAGGTCCTCGGTCGCGAGGTTCCCGGTCGCGCTCTTGGCGAACGGGCAGCCGCCGATGCCGCCCGCCGCAGAGTCGACGGTCGTGATCCCGCACTCGAGCGCGGTCAGGGTGTTCGCCAGCGCCTGGCCGTAGGTGTCGTGGAAGTGCACGGCGAGGCGACCCGCGGGGATGCCGGCGCGCGCGAGCGCGTCCAGCAGGTCGACGACCTGACCAACCGTCGCGACGCCGATCGTGTCCCCGAGGCTCACCTCGTCGGCGCCCATCTCGAGCAACCGCTCGCACACCGAGACGACGTCCACCTCGGGCACGACGCCCTCCCAGGGGTCGCCGAAGCACATCGACACGTAGGCCCGCACGCCCATCCCGTCGGCCTGGGCCTCCGCCACGACGGGAGCGAACATCTCGAGGGCCTCGGCGCGGGAGCGGCTCAGGTTCTTCATTGCGAACGTCTCGGTCGCGCTGGCGAAGATGCACACGTCTCGTACGCCGCACGAACGCGCTCGCTCCAGCCCGGCGAGGTTCGGCACCAGTGCCGGCAGGCGGAGTGGCGCACCCTGGGCGGGGTGGGCCGCACGCAGCGGCCCGAGGAGCGCGATCACCTCCTCTGCGTCGGCGAGCTGCGGCACCCGTGCGGGGCTCACGAAACTGGTGGTCTCCACGGTCGTGAGCCCGGCGGCGACGAGGCGGGTCACGAGCTCCGCCTTCACCGCCGCGGGCAGGATCGATGCCTCGTTCTGCAACCCGTCGCGCGGCCCGACCTCCCAGATCCGCACGCGAGGCGGGAGGCCCTCCCGGCGGTGCACGCCAGGCAGAGCGGCACGTGCCTCGGTGACGGCCACCTCAGGCCTCGTCCCTGACATCGACGTCGCGGGACCTCGTCGCGCCCGGCGCGCCCGAAGTCGTCGCGCCCGGCACGCCCGAAGTCGTCGCGCCCGGCACGCCCGAAGTCGTCGCGCCCGGCGCGCCCGAAGTCGTCGCGCCCGGCACGCCCGGCGCGCCGGCGGGCTCGACACGTGCGAGAAGCTCGTCGAGCTTCACCGATTGGCCGGGGACGACGAGCAGCTCGCGCACGACGCCGTCGCCAGGCGCGGCGACCGCGTGCTCCATCTTCATGGCCTCGACCACGACCAGCAACTGGCCCGCGTGCACGACGTCCCCGAGGGCCACGTGCACGTCGACGACCACCCCGGGCATCGGGCTCGTGACGGGCCCCGCGGTGCTGTCGGTTCGGCCGGTGCGGCCGCGGGCAGCGCGGTCTTCCACGAAACGCCATGCCTCGCCGCGTCGGGAAACCCAGATCTCGTCGCGCACGCGTGCGGTCCGCCACGTCGCACGCGTGCCATCGATGGTCACCGACAGCTTCGACGCGTCTGCGTCCAACGGCTCGGCGCGCACCTGGAGGGGACGGCCGCCGGCGACGCACACCGTCGCACCGTCGAGGACTCGCCCGCGCACGGTCACCGTTACCGTCCGACCGTCATGGGCAAGAGCGGCCGCCCACTCCAGTGGACCTCCAACCGACCAGCCGTCCGGCACGTCCCAGGGATCGACGACGGCACCCTCGGGCTCGCGCTCAGCAGCCAGGCAGCACGCTGCCACCGCCGCCGCATCGCGGCTTTCGGCGTCGCCCGGCGCGGCGATCTCGGCGAGCGTGCGATCGACGAGTCCGGTGTCGAGCCTCCCGGCAACGACGTCTTCGTGCGCGAGCAGACGGGTCAAGTACCCGACGTTCGTCCGTACGCCGAGCACCGCCGTCTCCTCGAGCGCCGCGCGCAGCCTGTGCAGAGACTCCTCGCGCGTCTCACCCCACGCGATCACCTTCGCAAGCATCGGGTCGTAGCGGGCACCCACCGAGGCTCCGCGCGAGAGCGCCGAGTCGACGCGCACAAAGGGCTGGCCGGCAGGCTCCTCCAGTGCGAGCACCGTGCCGCTCGAAGGAAGAAAGCCTCTCATGGGGTCCTCTGCGTAGACCCTCGCCTCGATGGCGTGGCCACGGCGAGAGACCGCAGGCTGCCCGAGCGGCAGCGGCTCGCCCCGCGCCACGCGCAGCTGCCACTCGACGAGGTCGATGCCTGCCACCGCCTCGGTGACCGGGTGCTCGACCTGAAGGCGCGTGTTCATCTCCATGAAGAAGAACGTCTCGGGCTGGTGACCAGGCACGACGAACTCCACGGTCCCCGCCCCCACGTAGCCGCAGGCCCTCGCGGCATCGACCGCGCGCTTCGTCATCTCCGCCCTCGTCGCGTCGTCGAGGAGGGGTGAAGGGCTCTCCTCGACGATCTTCTGGTGGCGACGCTGCAGGCTGCACTCACGCTCACCGAGGTGCACGACGTGGCCGTGCTGGTCGGCGAACACCTGGACTTCGACGTGGCGCGGATTGCCGACCCACCGTTCCACGAGAAGGGTGTCGTCTCCGAACGCGCCTTGCGCCTCCCGGCGAGCCGACGTGATCGCGGGGAGGAGGTCCGCTTCCGCCGCGACCCGCCGCATCCCCTTTCCCCCTCCGCCGGCGGCGGGCTTCACGAGCACGGGGAGCCCCACCGCCAGCGCGGCTGCCGCGAGCTCGTCGTCACCCATTCCGGGACGCCCGGCGCCGGGCACGACCGGCACCCCCGCCGCTGCGACCGTCTCCTTGGCGCGGATCTTGTCCCCCATTGCCGCGATGACCTCCGGCGACGGCCCGACCCACACCAGGCCGGCGCCGAGGACCGCCCGTGCGAAAGCCGGGTCCTCCGAGAGGAAGCCGTAGCCGGGGTGGACGGCGTCGGCGGCTGCCGCCTTCGCCGCTGCGAGGATCGACGGCGCGTCGAGATACCCGTCGACGGCGAGCGCCGTGTCCGCCGCCAGGGTGTGCGGAGCGCCTGCGTCGTCAGGGGCGTAGATGGCGACCGAGCGGATCCCGAGCGAGGCGAGGGTCCGGCACACGCGCACCACGATCTCGCCACGGTTCGCGACGAGGACCGAGTCGATCGAGCGGACGGAGCCGGTCGCACCCGGGACGCCAGCTGTTGCGGACGACCCGTGCGCGGCGGTCGCGGCAGCCGAGATGGGAGACCTGGTCACATCCGGAAGACGCCGTAGCCGACGTCGTCGAGCGGCGCGTTGGCCGAGACGGAGAGGCCGAGCGCGACGACGCGGCGGGTGTCGAGCGGGTCGATGACGCCGTCGTCCCACAACCGGGCCGTCGAGTAGTAGGGGTTCCCCTGCGCCTCGTACTGTGCGCGCAACGGGACTTTGAACGCCTCTTCCTCTTGCGCGCTCCAACTCTCCCCTCGCGCCTCCAGCTGGTCCCGCCGGATCGTCGCGAGCACCGACGCGGCCTGCTCACCGCCCATCACCGAGATCCGAGCGTTCGGCCACATCCAGAGGAACCTCGGTCCGTAGGCACGACCGCACATGGAGTAGTTCCCTGCTCCGAAGCTGCCTCCGATCACGACGGTGAGCTTCGGCACGCGTGCGCAGGACACCGCCGTCACCATCTTCGCCCCGTGCTTCGCGATGCCTCCTGCCTCGTAGTGGGGCCCGACCATGAAGCCGCTGATGTTCTGGAGGAAGAGGAGAGGCACACGCCGACGGTCGCAGAGCTCGATGAAGTGCGCGCCCTTCAGCGCAGACTCGGAGAAGAGGATCCCGTTGTTCGCCACCACCCCGACGGGGTGTCCCCAGATGTTGGCGAACCCGCAGACGAGCGTCGGTCCGTACTCCGCCTTGAATTCCAAGAAGCGCGAGCCGTCGACGAGGCGGGCGATCACCTCGTGCACGTCATAGGAGCTGCGCAGATCGGTGGGGACCACGCCGTACAGCTCGTCGGGGTCCACAGCCGGATCCTCCGGCACCGCGGTTCCCCACGACCGCGCCCCGCGAGGAGCGAGCGTCGAGACGATCTCTCGCACGATGGCAAGCGCGTGGCGGTCGTCATCCGCGAGATGGTCGGTCACCCCCGAGCGGCGTGCGTGCAGCTCCCCGCCGCCCAGCTCCTCTGCAGAGACGATCTCCCCCGTCGCGGCCTTCACGAGCGGCGGCCCGCCGAGGAAGATGGTCCCCTGGTTCCGTACGATGACGGCCTCGTCGCTCATCGCAGGCACGTAGGCGCCCCCTGCGGTGCAGGAGCCGAGCACGGCGGCGATCTGTGCGATCCCCTTCGCCGACATCGTCGCCTGGTTGTAGAACACGCGTCCGAAGTGGTCCCGGTCGGGGAAGACCTCGTCCTGGCGCGGCAGGTATGCCCCGCCAGAGTCGACCAGGTAGATGCAAGGGAGATGGTTCGCAAGGGCGACCTCCTGCGCGCGCAGGTGCTTCTTGACCGTCAACGGGTAGTAGGTCCCCCCCTTCACGGTCGCGTCGTTCACGACGACGAGGCACTCCCTCCCGGCGACCCGGCCGACTCCGCAGATGATGCCCGCGGCAGGAGCCTCGTCGTCGTAGCACCCTGTCGCAGCCAGAGGCGAGAGCTCGAGAAAGGGCGACCCAGGATCGAGGAGGTGCGCCAGGCGGTCCCTCGGGAGCAGCTTGCCCCGCTCGAGGTGGCGCCGCCGGGCCGGCTCGGGGCCTCCCATGGCCGCGCGCCCGAGCCGCTGCCTGAGATCGCCGACGAGCTCTTGGTGGCGTGCTGCGTTCTCGGCAAACCCCCCGGACGCGGGATCCGCCGATGAGCCCAGGACAGGGAACGACGAGACTGGGGCCTTGGCCATCGTCTCTTCATGTTAGCGATCGCTAACATGGCGTTGCTAGCCTTGCGGCGTGGCGGTCGCGAGGAGCAGGCGGGCTTCGGGCGGCGGCGACCGCCGGCAGCAGATCCTCGGGTGCGCGGCGCAGCTGTTCGCGACCCGTGGCTTCCACGGCGTCTCCGTCGACGATCTCGGCGGCGCGGCGGGTGTGACCGGGCCCGCGCTCTACCGCCACTTCCGCGCGAAGGAGGACATCCTCGCCGAGCTGCTCGTCGGCGTGAGCCAGCGGCTGCTGGACGGAGGGCGGGGTCGCGCCCAGGGGGCGGAGGACGCGGCGCAGGCGCTCGCCTCGCTGATCGAGTTCCATGTGGAGTTCGCCCTGGACGAGCCCGACGTCATCACCGTGCAGGAGCGGGATCTTGCGAGCCTTCCTCAGGGTGCGAAACAGGCCGTGCGCGCGCTCCAGCACGAGTACGTGTCCGTGTGGGCGGACGTCGTCGAGCGCGTCTGCGGCTGCAGCAGAGAGCGGGCCGTCGCGGCGGCCCACGCTGCGTTCGGCCTCATGAACTCGACGCCGCACTCGGCGCGACTACCCCGCGCCCAGATGGCCGCGCTCCTGCGCGACATGGCGGACGCGGCGCTGCGCGCGGTGGCCGGTGCGAGCTCGAACCCGGTGAGGGAGGCCGGTGCCCGGAGCCCGGTGCCCGGGACGGGGTCGATCCCCGGTGACGGAGCCTGGTGAGCGGGACGGGGTCGATCCCCGGTGGCCTACGTGGCGACGGGGATCGTGGTCGGCGGCTCTGGGACCAAGAGCGTGGGCTCGGTGGCCGCCTGGACGTCGCCGGCGGTGACGCCTGGCGCCACCTCGCGTAGGACCAGCCCGCGGGGCGTCACGTCGAGGACAGCGAGGTCGGAGACGATCCGGTTCACGACCCGGGCTCCCGTGAGGGGGAGCGAGCACCGCTCCACGATCTTCGGGGCTCCGTCCTTGGCGACGTGCTCCATCATCACGATCACGCGACGCACCCCGTGGACGAGGTCCATCGCCCCGCCCATGCCCTTCACCATCTTCCCCGGGATCATCCAGTTCGCGAGGTCTCCGTCGGCGGAGACCTGCATCGCCCCGAGCACGGCCGTGCCGACGTGGCCGCCGCGGATCATCCCGAAGGAGAGCGCGGAGTCGAAGAACGACGCCCCCGGG
>JAJZMD010000209.1 GCA_021803085.1 Actinomycetes bacterium | reverse complement strand
ACGCGAGCTCCGAGACGTTGTCAGCTGCAGCACGACAGTCTCTCGGGGCCCGAGGCTACTTCGTGCGGGTCATCGGGTCTGTGCCCGAGGAGCACGAAGCTGTCTCGAAACCAGCTCATCGTTGTCCGCTGGCACGGCCTCCGAGCACTGGGCAGGCTCCGCGCATCCGCCGGAGCCTACATGTGGCGCCGAGCAGGCCGAGCCGCCTGATTCCCGTACTCGCGCCCTTCTCGGTGCGCGGCTCGCGTATCGCTGGTAGCTCCTTTTCGGCCGACCCCCCGCCTCGGGTCTCGTAGAGCGAGCTGGCCACCGCAGCGCGCAGAGCTCCCCTCGGCGCTGCGGTCACGGCTGCGAGCGACACGGTCGCAGCGAGCGCAGGATCGCGTTCTTCGACCTGGTGGGCCGCCCGGGTCTCGATCCCGGCACCTTGGGATTAAAAGTCCCCTGCTCTTCCGGATGAGCTAGCGGCCCCGCGGCTGCAAGCTATCGCGCAGCACCACGTTGGTTGTTCGGGCCCGTTGGTGGCGGTCGGCGCGCGCGGGGTTCGCAGGCGCGACTCGGACCCGGGCAGATGGCTCCGGGAACGTGCGCCGGCGGGCGCCATCTCACCGCCTCCGGTCGGCGCCTCCTGACGGCGGTGAGGGCCCCGTGGACGGAACGTTGCTCGTCGATCTTCGAGAACACCTGAGGCGGGCTCGCCTACATGTCAGGGCTCCGTCGCGACGCCCCTTCGGTTCGCGATGGAGGATCCTGGCAGAGTGGGTCCATATCCAGTGAGCTCGAAGGAGGTCACGTGAGCACGCGTCGTCAGAGCTACACGGCCTACAGCATCGGCTGCGGCATCGTGTGGGCAGTCATCCTCGGCGTCCTAGCTGCGCGCAACGAGAAGGAGAGATTGCGCAGAATCCTGCCGGTCTTCGGCGGCTGGTGGATGGGGTGGACGTCCGCCACGATCGCTCGGCGTGTCTATCCGCCGCCGAGGTCTCGAGCACACGATCGCGCACGGGTTCGCGGGGACTGAAGGGCCCACGGGCACGAGGGCTCGAGCTCCCGCCGAGCACCCGTGCGTCTGCCGCGCAGATCGGGCGGGGAGCGATGAAGTCCGATCCGAGTCCCCACCCGCCGATCCGGCATCAGCCGCCGACGAGGCAGAACGGATGCCCGACCGGGTCCACGTAGACGCGGAACGTTCCGTTCTCCGAAGGTTGATGAGCGTGCAGAAGGGCTCCCGCCGCGAGGACCGCGGGCTCGGCAGCCGCGATGTCAGAGACGGAGAAGTCGAGGTGGAACTGCTGGGGGTGCTCGCCGCCCGGCCAGGTGGGTTCCACCCAATCGTCGATGCGTTGGAAGGAGAGCGTGGTGCGCCCGCCCGGGTTCTCCGCGCTCACGCCGCCTCCGGGTGGGACGAGCGTCGCCCAGCCGCGGTCGGAACCCTGCTCGATCGCCCATCCGAGGATCTGAGCGTAGAAGTGCGCGAGCGCGAGCGCATCGGGGCAGTCGAGGACCACGAGATCGAGCTTCGGCTTGGGCTGCGTTGTGCCGTTTGCATCGCTCATGTAGCCCCAGGCTAACCACGGCGCGCACCCGCCGCTACGGCTTCGTCGCGAGGGATCGGGCGAGACCAGGGCTCAGCTCCACTCAACGACGGAGCTGTCGCTTCGTGCTCAGGTGCTCTGGCGCCACGCGGCGCGACTTCCGCATCTGCTGTCCGCGCATGACGGCTGCCTCGGCCCTGCCGGACCGGAGCAGGCAAAACCACCACGAGCAGGCTGCCGGCTCGTTCGGCACGCTCGGCCGTCGCGCGGGCGCTGAGGTTCCAGCATCTTTCCAGGCCCGAAGATTGTCGATCGAAACGAGGAGGCGCCCGCTCCAGCGGCCTTGGCGGACCAGCCCGTGGGTCGGTAGCGTCGTCGCACGAGCTGAGGGGACTTTGGAGGCTGGGCGTGCGAGTGCTGGTGGTCGGCGCGGGCGGGGTCGGATCTGCCGTCGTCCGCACCGTTGATCGTTGGAACCTCTTCGAGCGTGTCGTGGTCGCCGACTACGACGTGGCGCGCGCGAGGCGGGCCGTCGGAGGCGCAGGAGATCGCTTCGCAGCGGTGGGACTCGACGCCCGAGACGAACAGGCGATGATCGAGCTGATCCGGGCCGAGCGCTGCGACGCCGTCTTGAACGCCGTCGACCCCCGCTTCGTCATGCCCGTCTTCCGCGCCGCCCTCGAGGCGGGGGTCACCTACCTCGACATGGCCATGTCGCTCTCCCGTCCCCACCCGGAGGACCCGTTCCACACCCCTGGCGTCAAGCTCGGCGACGAGCAGTTCGCAATGGCCGAGGAGTGGGAACGCCGAGGTCAGCTCGCCCTGTGCGGCATCGGCGTGGAGCCCGGGCTGTCGGACGTCTTCGCCCGGTACGCCGCCGACCGCCTGTTCTCGACGATGGACGAGATCGGCGTGCGCGACGGAGCCAACCTGACGGTGCGAGGGTACGACTTCGCCCCCACGTTCTCGATCTGGACCACGATCGAAGAGTGCCTCAACCCTCCTGTCGTGTGGGAGCGCGCCAGGGGGTGGTACGTCACCGAGCCCTTCAGCGAGCCTGAGGTGTTCTCGTTCCCCGCAGGGATCGGCCCTTTGGAGTGCGTCAACGTCGAGCACGAGGAGGTGCTGCTCGTTCCCCGGTGGCTCGATGCGGGCCGCGTGACGTTCAAGTACGGGCTCGGGCACGAGTTCATCGAGGTGCTGCGGACGCTGCACAGACTGGGGCTGGACTCGACCTCGCCGGTCAGGGTCGGCGAGCTGGACGTGTCCCCGCGCGACGTGGTGGCGGCGTGCCTGCCCGACCCGGCGTCGCTCGGCGAGCTGATGTCGGGCGTGACGTGCGCGGGGACGTGGGTGCGAGGGACGGGCAGCGACGGATCGCCACGTGAGGTCTACCTCTACCACGCCGTCGACAACGAGTGGTCGATGGCCGGGTTCGGCTCGCAGGCGGTCGTGTGGCAGACGGCTGTCAACCCGATCGTGGCGCTGGAGTTGCTCGACACGGGTGCATGGGCCGGCGCCGGCGTGCTCGGGCCCGAGGCGCTTCCTGCCGAGCCGTTCCTCGACCTGCTGAACGCCCACGGCTCTCCGTGGGAGCTCGAGGAGCGGGTCCAGCCTCGCGCGTGACCTCCGGACCAGCCGCAGGCGTGCCTTCGTCAACTCGTTAACGCTCTGTTTACGGTCAGCGGTCCGATGTTGACGCCGCGTTCACGGCGCCGGGCGCACACTCGATGCATGGGTGACTTCCTGGTGGTCGTGGGCACGCTCGTGTTCTTCGGCGCGATGCTCGGGCTCGTCTGGGCGCTCGACCGGGTATGACCGTCGTCCAGGGCATCCTGCTCGCCCTTTCGATCGCCGTGTTCGTCTACATCGGCGTCGCGCTCTTCAAGCCCGAGTGGTTCTGAGGACCACGGGCTGAGCGAAGAGGGCGCAGAGACATGGGCTTCTTCTGGACGATCGTCGTCCTCGTGGTCGCCCTGGGCCTTGCGTGGCGGTTCCTGGGCTCGTACATGGCTGCCGTGTTCGAGACACGGGTGCACTTCCTCGGTTTCATCGAGCGGCCGATCTACGCGGTGTTGGGGACCGGACCCGACCGGGAGCAGACGTGGAAGCGCTACACCGGCTCACTTCTCGTCTTCTCGGCCGCCTTCATCCTCTTCGGGTACCTTCTCGTGCGCATCCAGGGGTCCCTGCCGCTCGACCCCCAGCACCTCGGTGCCGTGCCGCCGGCTCTGAGTTTCAACACCATCGTCTCGTTCGTCACCAACACCAACTGGCAGAACTACGGCGGCGAGACGACGATGTCGTACTTCTCCCAGATCGGCGTCCTCCAGGTGCAGCAGTTCGTGAGCGCCGCGGTCGGGATCGCGGCGGCCGTCGCCCTCATCCGCGGGTTCTGCCGGAAGGGATCGGACACCATCGGCAACTTCTGGGTCGACATCACCCGGTGCTTGCTCTACGTCCTTCTGCCCGTCGCGTTCCTCGCCGGCATCGTGCTGGTGAGCCAGGGGGCGGTGATGACCCTGGCCGGGCCGGTGACGGTCCACGACGCGCTGAACCACGTGACCCAGACCATCCCCCGCGGCCCCGCCGCGTTCATGGGCTCGATCATGCAGCTCGGGACCAACGGCGGCGGGTTCTTCAACGCCGACCTCGCCCACCCCTTCGAGAACCCGACCGGGCTCACGAACCTCCTCTACGTCTTTCTCACGCTCAGCATCGGCTTCTCGCTCACCTACACCTTCGGGAAGATGGTGGGGAGCGTCCGCCACGGCGCGGCGGTGCTCGGCGCGATGGTGATCATCTTCGGTGCGTGGGTCGGGTTCACCTCCTATGCCGAGCACCAGCCCAACCCTGCCGTCGCGGCGGCCGGCGTCACCGCCCAGCCGACCGGGAACATGGAGGGGAAGGAAGTCCGCTTCGGCGACACCTCCAGCGCCTTGTTCAACGTCTCGATGACGCAGACCTCTGACGGTGCCGTCGACGGCGCGAGCGATTCCTACAACGCCATGGGCGGCTTCGGTCCGCTGACCGGCATGATGCTCGGCGAGGTCAGCCCGGGCGGGGTCGGCACGGGCCTGTACACGATCTTGCTCTTCGCGATCGTGGCGGTCTTCATCGGCGGTCTCATGATCGGCCGGACGCCCGAGTACCTGGGGAAGAAGATCCAGGCGCGCGAGGTCAAGCTCGCGGGGTTCGGGATCCTCGTCATGCCCGTCGTCGTGCTCGTCTTCACCGGCATCGCGGTCTCCGTCCATGCGGGCCGGGCCGGACCGCTCAACGGCGGTCCGCACGGCTTCAGCGAGATCCTCTATGCCTTCACGTCCCAGTCGAACAACAACGGCTCGGCCTTCGCCGGGCTGACAGGCAACCACGCTTTCTACAACGTCATGGGTGCGATTGCCATGCTGCTCGGCCGGTTCGCCGTCATGGTGCCGGCACTCGGCTTGGCCGGCGCGCTCGCCGCGAAGAAGACGGTCCCTGCCTCGGCTGGCACGTTCCGCACGGACAACACCATGTTCGTCGGCTTGCTCATCGGGGTGATCATCATCGTGGGGGCACTCGTCTTCTTCCCCGCCGTGGCCCTCGGACCGATCGCGACAGCCCTGAGCCACAAGTTCTATTCGGTCGTTCCCGCGCTCTCGCACGTCGGCCACGTCCTCGCCGGCAGGCTCCTGCGATGACCGACACGGCCTCCGTGGCGCCCGCGCCCTCGTCCGGAGGTCCGGCAGGGCCGGTGACAGCCCCGCAGCCGGGGCCGGCCCCGCGCGGGGTGGCCGGCCAGCGCGGGCTCTTCGACCGGGAGATCCTCCGCTACGCCGTCGTCCAAGCCCTGAAGAAGTTCCACCCCCGGACACAGGTGAAGAACCCCGTCATGTTCGTGGTGCTCGTCGGCACCGTCGTGACGTTCGTCGAATCGGTCGCGCACCCGACCCTGTTCAGCTGGTCGATCACGGTCTGGCTCTTCCTCACCGTCACCTTCGCCAACTTCGCCGAGGCCATGGCTGAGGGCCGGGGCAAGGCGCAGGCGGACACGCTCCGGCGGATGCGCTCGGAGACCGGGGCGCGGCGCCTGGACGCGAACGGGGCGGAGTCCAGGGTCCGGGCCTCGGACCTTGCACGGGGCGACTGCGTCGTGTGCGAGGCGGGAGACGTCATTCCCTCCGACGGGGAGATCGTCGAAGGGGTCGCCTCGGTCGACGAGTCGGCGATCACCGGCGAGTCGGCACCGGTGATCCGCGAGTCGGGCGGGGACCGCTCGGCCGTCACCGGTGGGACCAAGGTCCTCTCCGACCGGATCGTCGTGCGGATCACCGCCGAGCGCGGCAAGACCTTCCTCGACCGGATGATCTCACTGGTCGAGGGGGCGAACCGCCAGAAGACGCCCAACGAGATCGCCCTCACCATCCTCTTGGCTGTCCTCACCATCGTGTTCCTCCCGGTGGTGGTGGTCCTGGAGCCGTTCGGCCACTACTCGGGAACCACGGTGTCCGTCGTCGTCGTGGTGTCGCTCCTCGTCTGCCTCATCCCGACCACCATCGGCGCGCTGCTGTCCGCCATCGGCATCGCCGGGATGGACCGGCTCGTCCAGCGCAACGTGCTGGCGATGAGCGGCCGGGCCGTGGAGGCGGCGGGAGACGTCCAGACGCTGCTCCTCGACAAGACCGGCACCATCACCTTGGGCAACCGGATGGCCAGCGCTTTCTACCCGGCCGGGCACCACACCGAGCAGGAGGTGGCCGACGCCGCGCAGCTGGCCTCGCTCGCGGACGAGACCCCCGAGGGCCGCTCGATCGTCATCCTCGCCAAGGAGCGGTTCGGCATCCGCGAGCGGGAGCTCACCGGGCCGCACGAGTTCGTGCCGTTCTCTGCGACCACCCGCATGTCCGGGCTGGACCTCGACGGCCGCCAGATCCGCAAGGGCGCCGCGGAGGCCGTGCGCCGATGGGTGATCGAGCAGGGCGGCACCGCGCCCGACGGGCTCGAGGACATCGTCGAGTCGATCGCCCGCCAGGGCGCGACGCCGCTCGTCGTGGCCGACGGGGCCGAGGTGCTCGGCGTGGTCGAGCTGAAGGACGTGGTGAAAGAGGGGATCCGGGAGCGGTTCGCCGAGATGCGCGCGGCCGGGATCCGCACCGTCATGATCACCGGGGACAACCCGCTCACCGCCGCGGCGATCGCCCAGGAAGCAGGCGTCGACGACTTCTTGGCCGAGGCGACGCCCGAGGCGAAGCTCGCCCTCATCAAGTCCGAGCAGGAAGGCGGGCGGCTCATCGCCATGACCGGCGACGGGACCAACGACGCGCCCGCCCTCGCGCAGGCCGACGTCGGGGTGGCGATGAACACGGGCACGACCGCGGCGAAGGAAGCCGGCAACATGGTGGACCTCGACTCCAATCCGACCAAGCTCATCACAGTCGTCGAGATCGGCAAGCAGCTGCTCATCACGAGAGGGGCGCTCACGACCTTCTCGATCGCCAACGACGTGGCCAAGTACTTCGCCATCATCCCTGCGCTCTTCGTCGCCAGCTATCCGCAGCTCAACGACCTGAACGTCATGAAGCTGCACAGCCCGACGTCCGCAGTGCTCTCGGCAGTCATCTTCAACGCCCTGGTGATCGTGGCGCTGATCCCGCTGGCCCTGCGGGGCGTGAAGTGGCGGCCCTCCGGCGCGGCGGCCATCCTCCGGCGCAACGTCTGGATCTACGGCGTGGGGGGCATCGTCGTGCCGTTCATCGGCATCAAGGTGATCGACCTCTTCCTCACGGCTGTCCACTGGTACTGAGAGGAGAGCATGTCCAGATGAGATCTCTCGTCTCGAACCTCCGGCGCTCGGCGGCGGCGATCGTCGTGACGACGGTCGTCTTCGGCTTCGTCTACTCGTTCGTGGGCTTGGGCGTCGCCCAGCTCTTCTTCCGCCACCAGGCGGACGGCTCGATCTCCACGTACGGCTCGTCGCTCGTCGGCCAGAACTGGAACGGCTACTCGACGACCAAGATCCTCGATCCCCAGTGGTTCCACGGCCGTCCGGACGCGGACAACCCGTTGGTGGCGACAGGGAAGCCCGGTGAATCCGGGGCCGCGAACCTCGGCCCGCACTCCGAGGTGCTCGTGCAGGACGTGAAGGCGCTCGTGAGGGCGTGGCACGCCGTCGGGGTGAACCCCACTTCCGATCTCGTCACCTCCTCTGGCAGCGGCCTGGACCCCGACATCACGCCGGCCGACGCGTTCGCCCAGATCCCCATGGTGTCCAAGGCCACCGGCGTCTCGCCGTCACGCCTGCGTCAGCTGATCCGGCAGGAGACGAACGGACCGGAGCTCGGCTTCCTCGGCTCCTCCACCATCGTCGTGCTGCAGCTCAACGAGGCCCTCGCGAAGCTGCGCTGAGAGAGCCTGGGCGCGACGTGACCGGATGGCTGCCGGACGGCTCCGAGCAGTGGGGCGGGCAGCCCGTGGCGCGGACGGTGTCCGACATGAAGGCGCGCCGACGCGCCGTCCTGACCGGCGTCGTGCGCACGGTCGTCGTCCGGCGCGCCCAGCAGTCGCACGGTCCGCTCGGCCGGTCGTGGCGACCGGGTGCCTTCGATGCGTGGTTGGACGACGGGACTGGCTCGGCCGTGGTCCGGTGGGTCGGCCGGGAATCGGTGCCGGGCATCGTCGGGGGTGTCCGCCTCACCGTCGAAGGGACGGCGAGCGAGGTCGCGGGGCAGCTGGTGATCGTGAACCCCCTGTACCGCTTCGAGGCGGATGCCTGACGGATCCGCATCGAGAGCCCGAGCGGCGCGGACCCGCGGTGGCGCGACCACCCCTATCCGCGTGCGCATCCGCCACCCGCGCCGCCCGCGGGGCTCCACCATCCGATGCTGTCGGACGCAGGGAAGAAGTCGCCGGTCGCGTCCTGGACGTAGTCGACGGGCGCCCGAGAGCCCGATACCACGAGCCCCAGCGCAGCCAGGAAGGTGTCGACGTCCGCGAGGGTCGTCGCGAGCCCGCCGCTCGCGCGGATGGCGCCGGGGATGGAACGGCGATCGCCGCGCAGCACCTGGGACCTCGCCTCCGCGATGCCCTCGGGGCCAACACCGAGGAGCCGGGTGAGGTAGGGATGCGCGCAGAAGCACCCGTGACGCACGCCGACGCCGAACTCCGCGGCGAGCCGTGCGGCGACGAGGCCGTGGTGCATGCCGTCCACCGTGAACGTCGCGACCGCGAGCGTCTCGACGCCGAGCGGCGGTCCGAGCAGCCGCACGCGATCGAGCTCGCTCAATCCGCGTCGCAAGTGCGCCGCGAGCACCGCCTCGTGCCTCGAGATCGCCTCCCAGCCGATCCCTTCGAGCTCCTCGATCGCCGCGCCGAGTGCGACCGCGCCGACGACGTTGGGCGAGCCCGCCTCCTCTCGCTCGGGCGGGTCCGTCCACAGCACCTCGTCGAGATCGACCAGCTCCACCGCGCCGCCGCCTGCGAGGAACGGCTCGCCGTCCCTGAACGCGTCGAGCGGCCCGACGAGCACACCCGCGCCGAAGGGCGCGTACATCTTGTGCCCGCTCCAGGCGACGAAGTCCGGCCCGGCGGGCACGGGGCGGTGCGGCGCGAGCTGCGCGGCGTCGAGCACGACCACCACGCCCCTGTCGTGCGCCGCGTCGCAGATCTCCTCGACCGGCGGAAGCCAGCCGGTGACGTTGGACGCCCCGGTGAGCGCGAGCACCCTGGGCACCGGTCTCGTCTCGAGCCCGGTGACGACGTCGTCGACGCCGAAGGTGCCGTCCGCTCCGCATTCGACGTACCGGCGGCGGGCGAAGCGCGCCCAGGGCAGCAGGTTCGCATGGTGCTCGACGACGGTGGTGAGCACCACGTCGTCTTGCTCGAGCCGCAGCCGGAAGGCGAGGTGGTTCAGCGCCTCGGTCGTGTTGCGGCAGATGACCGCCGTGTCGGTGCCTCCGCTCCGCCCGGCGTGCCGCAGCGCCAGCTGGCGGGCGGCTTCGTAGGCGGCGGTCGACAGCCTCGACTTGAACCCTGCGCCCCGGTGGACGCTCGAGTAGGTCGGGAGGAGCTCGTGGACCGCGGCGGCGACCGCGACGGAAGACGGAGTCGACGCCGCGCAGTCGAGGTCCACATAGGGCCGTTCGACGCCGTCGAGGCACGGCAGCTCGACCCGCGCACCCACCGCCTCGAGGAGCGGACGGGCCGCAGGGTCCTGGCGCGGAAGGTCGCCAACCCGGCCGTGCCCGGCCCCGGCGTCGAGCGGTGCGTTGGTCACCCAGACAGCCTACGGAGCCCAGGTGGCCGGGCTCGGGGACCTGCCAAGAAGAATGCCGGTAGCGGCGCGACGGCTCCGGCTAGGGTGCCGCGTCGGTGCCCGATGCAGATCCAGGAGCCCGAGCAGCCGACGGCGGGCTCGCCGCGGACGAGCACGCCACCCTCTTGCGGTCGGCGGAGCGCCTCCTCGACGGCGTGGACCGCGCCCTCGCCTCGCTCGACGACGGCACCTACGGCACCTGCGAGGTGTGCGGGACGCCCCTTGGCGACAGCGACCTCGAAGACGACCCGGTCGGCGTGCGGTGCCCGGAGCACCGGGGGCCCCGAGGGGAGTAGCTCCGGTTCGGCCGGCCGGCGGTGCGTCAGCGGCTCGGCGTGCCAGGATGCACCGGGTGAGGTGGTGGCCGCTCGGCGCCACCTTCCGCCGGGCTCCGGTCGTCTGGACGAGCCCGCACGTACGGCAAAGGGGGACCGATGAGCGAGGCCAGCGAGCTCATGATCGGTGCTGTCGTCCACTGCCAGGGTGGCGAGTGCGGCGAGCTGCGGCGCATCGTGATCGACTCGGGGACCGAGGCCGTCACGCATCTCGTGGTCGTACCGAAGGAGGGGGACCGGAGGCCCCGCCTGGTCCCGATCGGCCTCGTCGAGGCCACGACCCCGCACGAGATCCGGCTCAGCTGCACGCCGGAGCGGTTCGAGGCGCTCGACAGCGCCGAAGAGACCGACGTCACACCCGGCTTCGACCCGGCGCCGGCCGCACCCTCGCTCCCGCTCCCGCTGTTCGGGTTGCGCGGTCTGGCACTGGCCGGGTCGTCGATGGGCTCCGGGCTCCTCGGGCCGATCCGTGTCAAGCCGCACGCAGTCACCGAGGACAACCTCACGGCCGGCGAAGGCGAGGTGTCGAGCGGGCAGCCCGTCCATGCCGCGGACGGCCCGGTCGGCCACGTCTACGGCCTGGTCGTCGGCCCCGGTCGACAGGTGTCCCACGTCCTTCTCGGCGAGGGGCACCTGTGGGGAAAGAAAGAGGTCGCCATCCCGATCGGCGCGGTGAAGCTCGTCGTCGACGACGGCGTCTACCTGACGCTGACGAAGAAGGAGGTCGGCGACCTGCCCCCCGTCGACCTCGAGCGCCTCGCCTGAGCCCGCTGGTCGTCCTCGGAGGCGAGAGCCCGCCGGCCGGAGCGCCGTCGCCAGCTCCGAAGGCCCCGGATCGTCGCTTCTCTCGTCATGCTGACGACGATCCCGTTGCTCGCAGGGGCGTTCGCCGTCATCACGGGGTCGGCGGTGACGAGAGGAGTGAGAAGGCTCTTGGACATCGGAGCGAGGTTCCCGGAAGGTTCGTACGTCCTCGTCCTCGGGATGCATCCCGCGATCCCGATCGTGCTGAAGGAGCTCGAGCACGCGGGTGACGCCGTCGTCCTCGTCGCGGACGTCGACCCGTCCACCGTGCCGCACCAGGTCCACCTGATCAAGGGAGACCCCACCTCCGAGAGCGTCCTGGCTCGCGGGCGCCCCGAAGGGGCGTCGAGGGTCCTCATCGCCGCAGAGAGCGACGGGGACGTCCTCGTCACCGCAGTGATGGTGCGCCAGGAGGCGCCGGCCGTGCCCGTCACCGCGCTGGTGAGCTCGAGCCGTCTCATCCCGGCGCTGAAGGACCTGGGGGTCCTCCAGGTCCTCTCCCCCGACGACCTCACGGGGCACACCGTCGCGAAGGGGCTCGAGGCTCCGCACGCCGGCGAGGTGCTCATGCACCTCGTCCGCAGCGACGGGCACCGGCTGGTCGAGCACGAGGTCGAGGCCGATGAGCCGCCCCGACTGCTCAGCACGGTGCGCGAGTCCCGACGCGAGCTGGTCCTCGGGGTGGTACGCGGCTCGTCCGTGTCCCTCGGCGTCGCCGACGGCGCCAGGTTGGGCGACGGCGGGATCAGGCCTTCTTCGTCTCCCAGAAGATCTTTGTGATCTCGGCGATCTGGTCGAGCAGGCGCTGGCCGACCGCGACGTCGGTCGTCTTCTTGGACTCGCCGGCGGTCTTGGTCGCCGCCCAGAAGAGCTCGTGGAGCTGCGGGTACTTCTCGAGGTGCTCGGGCTTGAAGTAGTCGGTCCACAGCACCCACAGGTGGTGCTTCACCAGCTCGGCCCTCTGCTCCTTGATCTGGATCGCGCGCTCTTTGAACTGCTCGTCGCTGGACGCGTTGAACTTCTCCTGGATCGACTTGACCGACTCTGCCTCGATGCGTGCCTGCGCGGGGTCGTAGACCCCGCAAGGAAGGTCGCAGTGCGCGTGGGCGACGGCAGGGGGACGGATCCGATCGACGGCGGTCAGCACTCGGTCGAGCATGCGCATGGGGGGCTCCTTTTCGTCCGGCACGGGGGTGGCCTGTCGTGCACAGTGGGGGGATGTCCGTTGCGTGCACACTATCGAGCCGGCCCCATGGCCGGCGCAGCCGACGTCGCCGGCGCCGCCGAGGCGGCGAGCGCCGGTGTGACGACGGCGGGGTGTGCTCGATGCGGCGCTCCGTCCCACCTGCGCGCCGGCCCGTCCGGCTTCGAGCCCGGCGGCTCGCCCGGCGGCTCGCCCGGCGGCTCGCCACCCTCTTCGTGGCGGGAGTGGTCGGGTCGACCGTGGTCGGCGCGCTCGGGCTCGTCGCGGCGGCGGTCGTCGGCGTCCGGCTCGGCACGCGCCGGGTCGTGGTCGAGGGGCGGAGCATGATGCCGGCCTTCGACCCCGGTGACCGGCTGCTCGTCGTGCGGCTGCCGCGGTGGTGGCCGCTCTGGCCCGGCGACGTCGTCGCGCTCAGCGATCCACGCGAGCCGGGCCGCCTTCTCGTGAAGCGCGTCCGCGCCGCCGGCGAGGTGTGGGTGACCGTCATCGGCGACAATGCCGCCGAGAGCACCGACAGCAGGAGCTTCGGGCCCGTCGACCGGCTCGACGTGTGGGGACGTGCCTGCTATCGCTACGCCCCCCGCGGCCGGGCCGGCCCCGTGAAGCGGACGCCGCCTTCCGGGCGCGCCACGAACGGTGGGCACCCCGGCCCCTGAGCGTGCCCCCCAGTACGCTCGAACGATGGCACGGGACCCCGTCGACCGCTGGCGCGACCTGGGATCGTTCATCCGGGAGCAGCGCGCTGGCGCCCGCTTGTCGCTGCGGCGGCTGTCGGAGCTCGCGGGCGTCTCCAACCCGTACTTGAGCCAGATCGAACG
Source organism: Actinomycetes bacterium (assembly GCA_021803085.1). Taxonomy (GTDB): domain Bacteria; phylum Actinomycetota; class Acidimicrobiia; order Acidimicrobiales; family RAAP-2; genus JAJYVT01. The sequence goes on along the minus strand of JAJZMD010000209.1, from coordinate 2,791 downwards.
CGGGCTCCGCCGCCCGTCGGCGGACATCCTCCACCAGATCGCGAAGGCGCTGCGGATCTCCGCCGAGACCCTCTACGTGCAGGCCGGCATCCTCGACCCGCCCGGCGACGACACGGACCTGGTCGCCCACATCCGCGCCGACCCGCATCTCGCGGAGAGCCAGAAGCAGGCGCTGGTGGAGATCTACCGGTCGTTCTGCCACGGCCGCGACGCCGACGGCGGCGGCTCCGGCCCGACGGGCGAGCGCCCGAGCCCGCCAGGAGGGCCCGCGGGGGGTGGCCGCTAGGCTCATCCGGGCATGCGCCGTCTCGCGATGCTCTCCTTCCACACCTCCCCCCTCGCCCAACCGGGGACGGGCGACGGCGGCGGCATGAACGTCTACGTGCGCGAGCTCGCGACGGCGCTCGCACGGACGGGCGTCTGCTGCGACGTGTTCACCCGCAGCTACGACCGGGACCTTCCCCTCGCGGTGGACGTCGAGCCGGGGTTTCGCGTCCACCACGTCCGGGCAGGCCCTGAGGCTCCGCTCACCAAGGAGGCGCTCCCCGACGTCGTGGACGAGTTCACCGGGCGGGTGCTCGAGCTGATGGCCGGCGACGCCGGCCTGCCGCTCGTCGACCAGGACGCGGGGCCCTTCGAGGCGGTGCACGCGAACTACTGGCTCTCGGGCCTCTCGGGTCACGCGATCAAGCACGAGCTGGACCTCCCGCTCGTGTCCACGTTCCACACGCTCGACCGGGTGAAGGCCGAGCTCGTGCCCGAAGAGGTGGAGGCGGACATGCCCCACCGACGCGCGGAGGCCGAGTCGGCGATCATCGCCTGCTCCGACGCGGTGCTGGCATCCTGCAGCGTCGAGGCCGACCAGATCGTGGAGCTCTACGGGGCCGACCCGGCACGCATCTCGGTGGTGGCCCCGGGGGTCGACCACGCGTTCTTCGGGCCGGGGTTCCGGCGCCAGGCGCGCCGCGCGCTCGGGCTCCCGCCCGACGGGACCGTGCTCCTCACGGTCGGTCGCATCCAGCCGCTGAAGGGCATCGACGTGGCCGTCCGCGCCCTCGCCGCCCTGTGCGCGTACGGCGAGGAAGCTCGTGGCGCCCCCTTCCGGCTCGTGGTGGTAGGTGGCCCGAGCGGGCCGCACGGCGACGAGGAGCACGCCCGGCTCCTCCGGCTCGTCCACGGGCTCGGGGTCGAGCGCCACGTCTCGCTCGTCCCTCCCCAACCGCACGAGCTGCTCTCGACCTACTACCGCGCCGCCGACGTGTGCCTCGTCCCGAGCCGCTCGGAGTCCTTCGGGCTGGTCGCGCTCGAGGCCGCTGCGTGCGGCACCCCGGTCGTCGCGTCCGCGGTCGGCGGCCTCACCACGCTGGTCGACGACGGCCGGACCGGTTTCCTCGTCGAGCCGTCGGACCCCGAGGCGTTCGCCCGCTGCGTCCGTCACATCGCCGCGGAGCCGCTCGCCGCGGAGCGCCAGTCGACCGCCGCGGTGCTGCGCGCGCGGCGCTACACGTGGCGCAGCGCGGCGGCGGACCTGCGCGCGATCCACGACGAGCTGCTCACGGGGCGCCTCGTCGAGTGCTCCTAGCGCGGGGCCGCTGACGTGCCGCTCGTCGAGCTGACGGGCGGCGAGGAGCGCGCCGGCGTCGCGGCGCGCGTCGACTCCTGGGTCGCGCGAGAGCGCTCGGGTGCGGGCAGCTTCGGCCTCGTCGCTGCAGAGCGCCAGGACGTGACCGACCGCACGGCGTCGCACCGGTGGTACCTGCGGTTCCGCGGGGGGGAGAAGGACTTCATCACGGTCTGGCTCACGCTCCGCCAGCGCACCCTCCATCACGAGGCCCAGTTCATGCCGGCGCCCGAGGAGCACCGCGAGGAGGTCTTCGCGTACCTCCTGCGTCGCAACGCCGACCTGTTCGGCATGGCGTTCTGCCTCGGCCCCGAGGACGCCGTCTACCTGGTGGGGCGGGTCCCTGCCGGGCTGGTCGACGACGACGAGCTCGACCGGATCGCTGGCTCCTCGATCGTCTACGTCGACGACCACTACCCGACCGCGATGACCCTCGCCCACCCCGCCCACTACCGTCGCAGGCCCCGCGGGCGCTGAGCGGCGGGCGTCCCGGGCGCTCGGCGGTACGGTTGGTGCATGGGCGCATCGCTCGTCGTCGCAGGAGGAGGGCGGATGGGCGGAGCGCTCGTGACCGGCCTCCTCACCAGAGGCGGATGGTCGGCGGAGGAGCTCGCCGTCGTCGAGCCGGACCCGGCCCGCCGCGCCGACCTGGAGGCCGCCCACCCCGGCATCTGCGTCGTCGAGGCGCCCTCGCCGTCGCTCGCGGACCCCGAAGGGGGTGCCGTGCTCGCCGTGAAGCCCGAGGTGGCCGAGCCGGTGTGCCGGGCCCTCGGCGCGGCGGGGGTGCGCCGTGTCCTCTCCGTCGTCGCCGGCATGCCGTCGGCCCGCCTGGAGGCGGTCCTGCCCGGCGGGGCCGCCGTCGTTCGGGCGATGCCGAACATGCCCGCGCTGGTGGGCGCGGGCGTGAGCGCGCTCTCCGGGGGGAGCAACGCCCAGGCCGCGGACCTCGCGTGGGCCGAGCGGGTGCTCGGCGCCGTCGGGGTCGTCGTCCGGGTGCCCGAGCGCCAGCTGGACGCCGTGACCGCCCTGTCGGGCTCGGGCCCTGCGTACCTGTTCCTCGTGGTCGAGGCGCTGGTGGAGGCAGGCGTGCTCGCCGGGCTGCCCCGCGAGCTCAGCTCGACCCTCGTCGTCGAGACGGTGAAAGGCGCCGCGGCCCTCCTCGACCGGCAG
>JAJZMD010000261.1 GCA_021803085.1 Actinomycetes bacterium | reverse complement strand
CGAGCAGCACCCCGACCTCGACTACGTGGTCGTCGACGGGATGGTCGTCGCCGAAGCCCTCGCCGACGCGGTCCTGGGCGCGGGGGCGGCGGCGCGGGCGACGAGGAGGTTCCGAGGCCGCGCGCTTGCGGGGCTCCGCTACCGGCGGCCCTTCGAGGCGGTGGCGGTGGACCCCCGCGACCAGCGGCGTGGCTGGCGGGTGGTGCTGGCCGGCTTCGTGACGACCGACGAGGGGACCGGGCTCGTCCACCTCGCGCCCGCCTTCGGCGAGATCGACCGCGAGGTGGGCAAGGCCGAGGGACTCCCGACCCTGAACCCCGTCGGGCCGGACGGCCGGTTCACCGCCGCAGCCGGGGAGCCGTTCGCGGGCCGCCCGGTGCGCGAGACCAACGACCTCGTGAACGACGGCCTCGAGGCCGGGGGGCTCCTGCTGCGGCGCCACCTCTACACCCACACCTACCCGCACTGCTGGCGGTGCGGCACCGCCCTCATCTACTGGGGGAAGCCCAGCTGGTACGTGGCGACGTCGGAGCGGAAGGCCGACCTGATCGCCGCCAACCAGAAGGTCGCCTGGCACCCGGCGTACATCAGGGACGGCCGCTTCGGGGAGTGGCTGGCGAACAACGTCGACTGGGCGCTCTCGCGCGACCGCTACTGGGGCACGCCGCTGCCGATCTGGCGCTGCGACGACGGCCACGTCCTGTGCGTGGGCTCCATGGCCGAGCTCGCCGAACTGGCGGGCCGGGACCTCTCGGGGGTCGACCCGCACCGCCCGACGATCGACGAGGTGACCTTCCCCTGCCCGAAGTGCGCGTCGGTCGCCGGCGCGCAGGTGGCCGCGGGCGCAGCGACCGGCTACGTGGAGTCCGAGCTCCCCGTCGCGACCGCGCGGCGCGTCGAGCCGGTGATCGACGCGTGGTTCGACTCGGGGTCGATGCCCGCCGCGCAGGTCGGGTATCCCCACCGGCCCGGCTCCAAGGAGGCGATGCGGTTCCCCGCCGATCTCGTCGTCGAGGCCATCGACCAGACCCGGGGATGGTTCTACTCGCTGCTCGCAGTCAACGACCTCGTCTTCGGCAAGGCCCCCTACCGCAACGTCATGGTCCTCGGCCACATCGTCGACGCCGACGGCCGCAAGATGTCCAAGTCGCTCGGGAACGTCGTCGACCCCTGGGAGCTCGTCGAGAGCCGCGGCGCGGACCCGCTCAGGTGGTGGATGTTCTCGCAGGGCTCGCCCTGGACCGCCACGCGCGTGAGCCCCGGAGCGATCGACACCGCGATGCGCGACACGCTCCTCACCTTGTGGAACACGGTGAGCTTCTTCACGACCTACGCGTCGCTGAACGGGTTCACCCCCGGCGACCCCGGCGTGCCCCTGCCCGGAGCCCGGAGCGTGCTCGACCGATGGGCGCGGTCGCGGGTCGCCTCGACGCTCGCCGCGGTCACCGAGTCCCTCGACCGCTACGAGCCTCTGGAGGCGGCGACGGCGCTCGGCCGGCTCGTCGGCGACCTCTCGAACTGGTACGTCCGTCGGAGCAGGCGGCGGTTCTGGCGCACGGACCCCGGCGCCCCGCCCTCCGACGCCCTGGCCGCGCAGGCGACGCTCCACGAGGCGCTCGTCACGGTCTCGCTCGTGCTCGCACCGTTCTGCCCCTTCGTGGCCGACCGGCTGTGGCGCGAGCTCGGCGCCGCGAAGGACGAGGCCGACTCGGTGCACCTCGCCACATGGCCCGGGGTCGGCGCGGAGGCGATCGACCGCGACCTCGAGGCGCAGATGTCGCTCGCGATGCAGCTGTCGTCGCTTGGGCGCGCCGCCCGGAGCGAGGCGGGGGTGAAGGTGCGCCAGCCGCTTTCGCGCGCCCTCGTCTTCGTCGCGCCGGGCGCCCCGTCCATCCTCACCGACGTGGTGGCCGAGGAGCTGAACGTCGACGAGGTCGTCGAGGCAGAGGACCTCCGCGAGCTCGGGGACGTGCTCACGTTGGAGCTCGTCCCGAACTTCCGTGTCCTCGGCCCGAGGCTCGGGGAGGCGGTGAAGGAGGTTCGCGGCGCGCTTCGGGCCATCGACGCGGCCGCGGCGGCCGCCGCGCTCGAAGCCGGGGCCCCGGTGACCGTCGAGCTGTCCGGCGGCCCCGTCGCGCTCGGGCCCGACGAGCTCGAGGTGCGGGTGCGGGGGCAGGCGGGTTTCACGGTCTCACGCGAAGGAGGCGCGGTCGTGGTGCTCGACCTCACGATCGACGACGACCTGCGCCGCCGGGGGCTCGCCCGCGAGGTCGTCCGCCACGTCCAGGACCTCCGAAAGGAGCGTGGCCTCGAGGTCTCGGACAGGATCCGCCTCTGGCTGGCAGGCGTGGACCCGGCCGTCTTCGAGGCGGTTGGCCGGGAGGTCCTCGCCGTCGAGGTCGCGGCCGGCCCGGGGCCGGGCCTTGCGTCGCCGCTCCCGGTCGACGGGGCCGAGGCGGTCTCGGCCTGGCTCGAGAAGGCGTAGCGGCCCGACGCCCTCCCGGTGCGGGGGTCAGGCGCTTCCCGGCGGTTCGGCCGTCGGGCCCCCCGGTGCGGCCGTCAGGCCCGGCGGTTCGGCCGTCAGGCCCCCCGGAGGAAGGTCATGTGTCCGGCAGGAAGCTCGTGGGCGAGTCGCCGTAGGTGACGTTGGTCCCGACCTGGTGGACCGCCTGCACGAGCTCGTGCACGAAGCTCGTGGCTGTGACCGTGCCGAGGCCCGTGGCCAGGTTGTACCCGGCAGTTGCGGAGAAGCCGTCGACGGTGGTCGTGACCTTCTTCGCCGATGTTGTGAAGTAGACGGACGTTGTCCCCGCCGTCACGCTCACGATTCCCGGGTCGTGCGCGGCCTTCATCGCGTAGAGGGCGGGATCGATCATTCCGAGCGGACGGTGTGTGTTCAGCTGGTCGGCGATCGCCACGATGCCGGCGAAGAGAGGGGTCGCCTCGCTCGTCCCGCCGATCGGGAACCACCCGGCGCTGCCCGGCAGGCTGAGGTAGATGTTGACCGCGCCGGAGACCGACGCGCTCATCGAGATGTCGGGCACGCCCCGCCGGGCCCCGACGACACCCGCGACCCCGGCCTGGTACGAGGGGCGGGTGAACACCGTGGAGAGCCCGCCGCTCGAGGCGGTGGGGGAGCCGTTCAGCCTGGTGTCGTTCCACACCCTGACGGGAGCGACGGCCCGCCCGCGTGTGTCCAGGGTGAGCTGCGTCCCGCCGACCGCCGTCACGAGCGGGTCGGACGCCGGCCATCCGACGTCGCGGAACGGGAAGTACTGCGCGCCCGAGGCTGTCACGGCCTGGGTGGGCCCGGAGTCGCCTGCCGCGGCGAGGACCGTGATCCCGCTGCGGTAGGCGTTCTGGTAGGCGCCGCGCAACCTGAGCAGTGTGGCTGGTCCGCTGAAGGTCGCTTCGCCTGCGCCGAAGCTCTGGCTGATCACGTCGCCGAGGCGGTGGCTGATCACGTAGTTCTCGGCGTTCACGATTGTCGGGAAGCCGGTCACCCCGACGGTCTCGGCGGTCGCGGTCTCCACGAGCAGGATCTTGGCGCCCGGCGCGATCGCGTGCGACCACTCGACGTCGAGGGTCGTCTCTTCGGCCCACGACGTCGCTGTGGGGATGGTGGGTGCGTACGTGGGCACGGGGCCGTACTTCAAGATGGTGAATGCCGGCGGCGGCGCCAGCCCGTACTCCCGGTCGAAGACGGCCAGGTCCTGGCGGATCTCCGGAGCGCCGAAGGAGTCGACGACGACGATGGTCTCTCCCCGCCCGTTGAGCCCCTGGCGGAAGAGGGGCAGCTCGTTGTAGGCGGCCTCGATCTGGGAAGGCCCGTAGCACAGGGTGCCGTAGCTCGCCAAGCAGAACCGCTCGGTCGGCGGCTTCGAGAGCGGCGCGGAGACGAGCGTCCGGACGAGCGGCTGCAGCCGTAAGCCGGAGCGCTGCCCGGCGGCGAGGGGCGTCCCGGAGCCCGGGAGGGGCGAGCCCGCACCGACGAGCCAGCCCGCGACGAGCGCCGTCCCCGCTGCTCCGGCGAGGAGGAACCTTCTGCACAGGCGCCCCACGGTCCCCCTCCTTGGCCTCCTTGGCCTCCTTGGCCCGACGGCGGCTCAGCCGTCCCCGAATTCTTCGGGTGGCGGCTCAATATAGACGAGCGGCTTCCGGCGAACCGGCCGCAGGGGCACGCCCTGGGGATCGCTCGGCGAGCGCGGGTATGGTTGCCGTCGTGGCGAAGCGCAAGCTCTTGAAGCCGATCGTCGCGGTCGTCGGCGTGCTGGGCACGATGGCAAGCATCTGGTGGTTCGCCCTGAAACCACGGCGCAGGCGCGAGCAGTAGCCCCGGTCGTGCGCTCCTCGTGCGACCCGCGCCCGGCGCGGCCGTGCGCCACGCGGCCAGGCGACCGCGGAGGCGAGCCGGCGGAGGTCGAGCCTCGATGAGCACCGCCCCTCGATGAGCACCGCCCCTCGATGAACGTCTTCTTCTTCGGATGCCGTGGCTCGACGCCGGTGTCGGGCGACGAGTACCGGCGCTACGGCACTGCGACCTCGTGCATCGGCATCGGGACCGGCGCCGCGGCCAGCTACGCGGACGCGGCCGCTCACCAGGCGGCCCCGCGCCTCGTCCTCGACGCCGGTACCGGCTTCATCAACCTCGAGCGGGTGCTCGGTGGCGAGCCGTTCCGCGGGAGCGTCTGCATCACCCACCTCCACTGGGACCACACCCACGGGCTCCCGTTCCTCCGGGAGGCCTTCCTTCCGGGCCATCGCGTCGACGTCTACGTCCCCGGGCAGGGGGGCCCGGGCGACGCCGAGTCGGTCATGGGCCGTGCTTTCTCGCCCCCGCACTTCCCGGTGCCGATCGGCACACTCGGCGACTCCTGGTCGGTCACCGGGATCGAGCCGGGCACGAGAGAGCTCGAGGGTCTCAGCATCCGAGCCGAGGAGATCCCCCATAAGGGCAGCCGGACCTTCGGCTACCGCGTGTCGGACGGGACGTCGTCGCTCGCGTACCTCCCCGACCACAAGCCGCTCGCTCTCGGGCCCGGCCCGGAGGGCCTCGGCGAGTACCACCCCGCCGCGCTCGCGCTCGCCGCCGGCGTCGACCTGCTGGTGCACGACTCGCAGCACACGGCCGCGGAGCTGCCCGAGCTCGCGTACCTGGGCCACAGCGCGGTGGAGTACGTCGTCGGGCTCGGCATCGCCGCAGGTGCGAAGGCGGTCGCCCTCTTCCACCACGATCCCCACCGCACGGACGCGCAGATCGACGAGATCGTGTCGCAGCTCGGCGATCCCGGCGTGCGGGTGATCGCCGCCCGCGAGGGCATGGTGATCTCGCTGCCGCTCGGGGGCGACGCTCGCGCCGATGCCAGTCCTTTCGTGCCGGCACGCAACGGTCAGGTGGTGTCGCCGCCGTAGATCTGGCGAGCTCTGGCGCGTCAGCTCGGCCGTAGAACGGGGGCGCCGCCGACGACCGCCGGGAGCACGGCTGTCGTCGACCCGTGCACCACCGCGTCCGCCATCTCGTCGAAGCAGGTGGGCTCGGCGTTCACGATGACGACGCGCGCGCCGTGCGACCGGGCGAGTGGCACCAGGCCCGCGGCCGGGTGCACGCGGAGGCTCGACCCGGCGGCGAGGAGCAGGTCGGCCTGACGGGCCGCCGTTTCGGCCCGGGCGAGGTCGGACGCGACGAGGGACTGGCCGAAGCTGATGGTCGCCGACTTGAGGATGCCGCCGCAGGTGAGGCACACGGGGTCCTCGTCGCCGCCGGCCACGCGCTCGAGCGTCGGAGCGGCGGGGCCCCGGTCGCCGCAGCGCATGCAGACGACCTCGCGCATGGTGCCGTGGATCTCGACGACTCGCTCCGGGTCGTTGCCGGCCAGCTGGTGCAGGCCGTCGGTGTTCTGGGTGACGAGGAGGTCGAGGCGCCCCTGGCGCTCCAGCGCGACCAGCGCGAGATGGCCCGCCGTGGGCGTCGCCGCCCAGACGGGGGAGAGGAGCCGCCCCTGCCACGCGCGGCGCCTCACCTCGGCGTCCCCCAGGTAGGTGCGGAGTGTCGAGAGGCGCTCTGCGGCGGGGTCCCTGGTCCACAGGCCCTCGGGGCCGCGGAAGTCGGGGATGCCCGCGCCGGTGGAGACCCCCGCGCCGGTGAGGGCGACGACGCGCCGGGCATCCCGGACGAGGCTGGTCGCGGCCTCGAGCGCCGCCTCGGACGGCTCCTTTCGACGGGCCGGGTCCACGGTCGCAACGGTAGCAACGCCATCAGCTGCAGCAGTGGCCAGGCGGCTGTGGCCACGACAGAATCTGTCCATGACCTTTGCGACGACCAACCCGGCCACCGGCGAGGTGGAGAAGACCTTCGACGCCCACACCCCCGACGAGATCGACGCCAAGCTCGCACGGGCGCTGTCCGGCTTCGACGCGATGCGCACGATGGGCTTCACCGGGCGCGCGAGGCTCATGCGCTCCGCGGCAGACCTGCTCGACGGCGAGACGCCGGACGTGGCGCGCATCCTCACGACCGAGATGGGCAAGACGTTCGCCGCCGCGAAGGGCGAGGTCGCCAAGTGCGCGCTCAGCCTGCGGTGGTTCGCCGACAACGTCGAGCGCCTGCTCGCCGACCAGCGGTTCGACGACCACAGCTACGTCCGTTTCGAGCCGCTCGGCCCGGTGCTCGCGATCATGCCGTGGAACTTCCCGCTGTGGCAGGTGATGCGGTTCGCAGGGCCCGGCCTCATGGCGGGCAACGTCGGCGTGCTCAAGCATGCGGCGAACGTGCCGCAGTCGGCGCTCTACATCGAAGAGCTGTTCCGGCGCGCCGGCTACCCGGAGGGCGCGTTCACGACGCTGCTCGTCTCCTCGTCCGACGTCGCGCCGGTGATCGAGGACGACCGGATCGTGGCGGTCACCCTCACGGGGAGCGAGCGGGCCGGAGCCGCGGTTGCCGCGACCGCCGGGCGCGTGCTGAAGAAGTGCGTCCTCGAGCTCGGCGGCTCGGACCCGTTCGTGGTGACGAGGACGGCGGACCTCGAGCGGTCCGCTGCGGTCGCCGTGACCGCACGCGTCCAGAACAACGGCCAGTCGTGCATCGCGGCGAAGCGCTTCATCGTGGACGCCGAGGTCTACGACGAGTGGGTGGAGCGTTTCGTGTCGGGGATGGCAGGGCTCCGGGTCGGGGACCCGATGGAGCCCGCCACCGACGTCGGCCCGCTCGTCACCGAGGCGCAGCGTGCAGAGATCGCCGGCCAGGTCGACGATGCGCGCGACAAGGGCGCGACGGTCGCCTGCGGCGGCTCCATGGTCGCCGGGCCGGGCTGGTACTACCAGCCGACGGTCCTGCTCGACGTCACGACCGAGATGCGCGTGCTCACCGAGGAGGTCTTCGGCCCGGTCGCCACGGTCGAGCGGTACGCGGACCTCGACGAGGCGGTCCGCATCGCCAACCGGACCATCTACGGCCTCGGCTCGAGCATCTGGACGCACGACGCGACCGAGCGCGACCGGCTCGTGGCGGGGATCCAGGCGGGGCAGGTGTTCGTGAACTCGATGGTCGCCTCCTCGCCGGAGCTCCCCTTCGGCGGGATCAAGCGCTCCGGCTACGGGCGTGAGCTGAGCGAGATGGGGGTGAAGGAGTTCTGCAACGCGAAGTCCGTGCGAGAGGACCCCGGCACCTCGATCCCGTCGCCCGGCGCGGCGGCCGAGTAGCGCGGCGCGCCGGGGCACGGCGCGGCGGGCCCGGGCTCAGCGCGGCGGCCCGTCGGAGCGCAGGGGCGGCGCCTGGCTCGGGTCGAACAGGTAGTTGATGCTGCCGACGGTGTAGACGACAGCCGCCGCCCGGAGGCGACGCTCGCCGTGCTCGCCGTGCACCGGTGGAGACGGTCGCTTGCGAGCCAGCTTGGCGAGCAGGCGAAGCGACAGCGTGCCGTACTCGTCGTCGAGGTGCTGGACGCACACCGCGTCGATCAGGGCCGCGATCTCGCGACGACAGCGCGCAGCGCCTTCGGCACCCGCAGGCTCGAGAGGGTGTCACTCGGCATCGGTGGTCCCACGTGGCTCCCACCGTAGGCGAGGCGCGCACTGCGTCACGGGAACTGGGGCGAGGCGCGCCGAGCCGTGGTCGCTCAGGAGGGTCCGGGTTCCTGCCAGCTCGCCAGGATGCGCTGGACTTCGGCGCCCACCTGCTCGCGCGCTGCGGTTCGAGGAACGCCCGACATGAGCAGCTCGTCGTATCCGGTGTCCTCGTGGCGCACGGAAGCGGCCACGGCGAGGGCCACCGCTCGCGGGTCGAGCGCACGACCGGCCGCGCTGCGCCCGACCCGGCCACTTCCCCGGGCGCCGGCGTGGCGGGCGATCGCCTCGGCGCGTGTGGCGGGGCAGCCGGGGAACAGCCGCACGATCTCGGTCGCCATCTCCGCCTCGAAGGCGACATCCTGCTCGGCCCGGCGGGCCCCTTCGCGCTCGCGGCGGCGGCCGCGGGCCTCCTCGTCGGCCAGGCACTCCCGCTCGGCTCGGTCGAGGGCAGCCTCTTCGACGAGGATCCCCTGGCGCTCGTAGCGCTTCCTCGAGCGGCTGAAGCGCACCACCACCGCACAGAGCGCGCTCGCCTTCTTGGCGCGCCGGGTGAGCGCGGCGTCCCCCGAGGGCAGGTACACGAGATGGTCCATGTCGGCACAGGTCATGCACATCGGTCCCGGGTCCTCCATGATCAGCAGGTCGCCGGTGCCCGAGCATTCCGAGCAGGTCCAGTCTTTGAGCGGCATCACCACTACCAGGTCGGCAGGCCGACTCTGGCGCTCCGCCAACCGGGCCCGCTTCGCTTCGGACAGCGCCGGTGAGACCCAATGCGTCCGGTACGCGCGCTCGATGTCAGGGTTGCCGGACTTCGAGAACCGCAGGGCCCGGCGGTCACGGGTCCGCGCGACGTAGACGGTCTCGCTCGGCACCAGTCCCCTGCCCCTCGCCCAGGTGCGGAAGAGCTTCATGGCTCCAGACAGCTTGGCGAGGTTGGCCTGGGTCACCCGCTCCAGGTACTCGACGCGTCCCTGCCGCCACTCCTCGAGGTGCGACGGAGCGAGCCAGCCGATCCCCACCAGCACGTCGATCGCGTTGACAACCTGCCGATCCGCGAGGGCGGCTTCGGCTGCTCGAACGACGCGCTGCTCGAGCTTGGGTCCGTTCTCCTGCCTCGTCGTCGCCGCAGACACCCTTGTCACCTGGGTCCATGGTCGCGCGTTCGGTGGCCACGTTCCTGCCGGTGGCGAACAAACAGCTGGCCGACTGTTCAGTCGACGGCGGAGAAGGAGGCCAACTGCCGTCGCGCCGGATGTCATCCGGATCCGCAACGAGAAACGATAATTGTTAGCTTCAAGGTATGTCCTCCCCGAGTACGAACTGCACGCTCGACGAGGAGGTGGCCGCGCGGGCTCGCGAGCTCGGCGCCAACATCTCGGCTGCCGCTCGTCGGGGAGTCGTTGACGCCGTACGGGCCGCGCCGGCGCGAACCGACAGGAGGCGTACCTGAGACGACCGGAACGTGGCGAGACGTTCTGGAGGGAAGCAGAAGCATGGGGCGAGCCGTGAGACGAGGTGAGCGGTGACAGTCGCAACTCGGCCCTCATCGCCCGCCACGTTCCTCGACGAGAGGCTCTCGGAGCGATGACCGCGGCTGGCGTCCCTCCAGCGGCCAGAGAGCAAGTCGACGATGCGGGTCGGGAGGACAGACGTGAGCGGGAGGGAACGTGAACGGCGACCCGGTGATCGTCCTGTTCCGCGACGACCTGCGTGTGCACGACAACCCGGCTCTCGCCGCCGCCGTGCGTGCAGGGGGACCGGTGGCGCCCCTGTTCGTGATCGACGAGCGGCTGTGCTCGGCGCCGGGTTCGGCGAACCGCACCGCCTTCCTGGTCGAGGCTCTCGCCGACTTGCGTCACTCTCTGCAGGGCTTGGGCGGGCAGCTCTATCTCCGAACTGGCGACCCGGTCGAAGAGACCATGCGTCTCGTTGCCCGCACCGGTGCGCGGGCGGTCCATGTGGCCGAAGGGTTCACGCCCCGCGCCCGACGTGTCCAAGACCGCCTCGAACGGGCGTGCCGCCTCGAGCGGGTCGAGCTCCCGGCGTTCCCGGGCACCTCGGTGGTCCCGCCCGGCGCCGTCGTGCCGAGCGGCGCCGACCACTACCGCGTTTTCACGCCCTACTGGCGCAGGTGGAGGACGCTCCCACACCGTGCCGTGGAAAGAGCTCCCCGGCAGGTGCGTACCCCGATCGGCATCCCTCCCGGCGCGATCCCCGCAGTGGAGAGCCTGAGCACCAGACCGCTCTCTCCTGACCGGGCACGCGGCGGGGAGACGGCCGGACGGCGCGCCGCCGAGCGGTGGATTCGCGAGAGCCTGACCTCTTATTCGGACCGGCACGACGACCTGTTGGGCGACCACACCTCGAGGCTCAGCCCGTACCTGCACTTCGGGTGCATCTCGGTCAACGAGCTCGTCGCGCAGGCGGCGCACGAGCCGGGAGCCGAGTCCTTCGTCCGCCAGCTGTGCTGGCGCGACTTCCACCACCAGGTGCTCGCGGCGTTCCCCGCGCTCGCCGAACGCGACTACCGGCCGCGACCCGGGGCCACGTGGAGCGAGGACGAGCCCGCTCTCCGGGCGTGGAAGGAGGGACGCACGGGTGTCCCCATCGTCGACGCCGGGATGCACCAGCTCCTTGCCGAAGGTTGGATGCATAACCGGGCCCGTCTCATCGTGGCGTCGTACCTGGTCCGGGAGCGGCGAGTGCACTGGCGTGGTGGTGCCGCCCACTTCATGGACTGGCTCCTCGACGCGGACATGGCCAGCAACTACGGCAACTGGCAGTGGGTGGCGGGCACCGGGAACGACACCCGCCCGAACCGGCGGCTCAATCTCGCCCGACAGGCACAGCGGTTCGACCCCAGCGGAGAGTACGTCCGCCGCTACCTGGCTGGGCGCGACCGGGCGCTCGCACGCGACCCTCGAGACGATCCAGGATTCGCTCCGACGGAGCGATGACGATCGAGCACGCCTGCTTGCCCGATCCCCGGCTGGAGGCGGGTCGTGGGTACGACAGGCGGGCCGGTGCCGCGTTCCGCGCACGTCAGCGTTGGCTTCCGTTCGGAGTCGAGGGAGGTTCCCGCTCAGAGGTGGCACACCCGCACCGAAAGCGCCACGAGCGGTACCGCGACGCATGTCGTGGACCAAGCTGGGGCCGCCGGACGCCGGCCGGCCGACAGTAGGTCTCGGTATGGTGGTGCCGGTTCTCCTTGGCGGAGATCGACGTCAGGAAGCGTCGGGGAGCCGAGCACGTGTAGCGGCAGTGGCGCGACCGTCCGTGACCGGCGACGTCGATTCGGAGTGGAGTGCGGTACAAAGGACCACATGGACCGGACCGATATGGATCGACAGGCACCCAGCGGTAGACGCCCGTCCGCAGATCGACGCCCGTCCACAGATCGACGCGCGCCCGCCGATCGACGCGCGCCCGCCGATCGACGCGCGCCCGCCGGCGGACCGCCCCTCACCTATCTGGACCACGCGGCCTCGGCGCCGGTGCGCGACGAGGTGGTGGCAGCCATGGCACCGTTCGCGGCGCAGGTCTTCGGCCACCCCTCGGGCCACCACCGCCAGGCGCGAGCCGCGCGCCAGGCCGTAGAGGACGCCCGCGACCAGGTCGCCGAGCTGCTGGGGGCCGCCCCCGGCGAGGTCGTGTTCACCTCCGGCGGAACCGAGGCGGACAACCTCGCCGTGCTCGGTGTCCTCGGTGCCGCCGCCCGGCGCCGAGCCGGCCAAGAGACGGTGGTCGTCAGCTCCGCAATCGAGCACGCGGCGGTGCTGGAGGCCTGCCGTGCCGCGGCGGCACGGCTGCCGGGCGTCGAGCACGCACTCGTCGGCGTGGACACCCTCGGCGTCCTCGATCTCGAACGGCTTGCCGAGGTGCTCGCCGAGGCGCTCGACGCGAGGGTCTCGCTGGTGACCGTCATGCTCGCCAACAACGAGGTGGGCACCGTCCAGCCGCTCTCCGACGTCGTGGCGCTCACGCGGCGGCTCGCGCCCGGAGCGGTCGTCCACACGGATGCGGTGCAGGGTGCTGCCTGGCTCGACGTCGCGCTCGCGGCGCGCGGGGTCGACCTGATCTCGGTCTCCGCGCACAAGCTCGGGGGCCCGAAGGGCGCGGGCGCGCTCGTCGTTCGGGAGGGGACGGAGCTCGAGCCCCTCGTCGTCGGCGGCGGCCAGGAGCGCGAGCGGAGAGCAGGCACGCACGACGTCGCCGGTGCGGTCGGGCTCGCGACGGCACTGGCTTTAGTGGCGAAGGAGCGCGACGCAGAGGCGGTGCGCGTGGGGGCGCTGCGTGACCGGCTCGCCGACGGGCTGCTCGACGCCGTGCCGTCGGTCACCGAAGCCGCTGATCGGAAGTCGGTCGTCCCCGGCACGTGCCACCTGTGCTTCGAGGGCGTCGACCGGGAGGAGCTGGTGGTGCTCCTCGACGAGGCCGGCGTCTGCGTCTCGGCCGGGGCGGCGTGCGCGAGCGGGGCCCTCGAGCCGAGCCACGTGCTGGCGGCGATGGGCGTGCCCGCGAGGATCGCCCGCGGGTCGATCCGCTTCAGCCTCGGCCACACGACGTCGCCCGCGGACGTCGAGCGTGCGCTCGCGGTGGTGCCCGAGGCCGTCGCTCGCCTGCGCGGCTGAGCGGCGGGGGCCGGGGCGGCGGGATCGAAGGCGGCGGCTGCAGTGCGTGTGCTCGTTGCGATGTCGGGAGGAGTGGACTCCTCGGTCGCGGCCGCGCGCCTCGTCGCGGAGGGCCACGACGTCGCCGGCGCGACGCTGAAGCTCTGGGGCGGGCCGCAGAGCTCGGGTTGCTGCTCGGTCGCCGACGTCGACGACGCCCGCCGGGTCGCGCAGCAGCTCGGCGTCCCGCACCACGTCTTCAATTACGCCTCCGACTTCGAGCGCGACGTCGTCGAGCCGTACGTGGTCGCCCACGCCGAGGGCCGGACGCCCAACCCGTGCATCGAGTGCAACCGCCACATCAAGTTCGACCGTTTGCTCGAGCGCGCGCGACGGCTCGGCTTCGACCGTCTCGCGACCGGTCACCACGCGCGGGTCGTGGAGCTGAGCGGCGCGTTCTCGCTCCGCCGCGGCGCCGACCCGCTGAAGGACCAGTCGTACGTCCTCTCCATGCTCGGGCAGTCACAGCTCGGCGCGATCGTGCTGCCCGTGGGCGACATGACCAAGCCGGAGGTGCGCGCCGAAGCCGCGAGGCTGGGGCTGCGCACCGCCGCCAAGCCCGACAGCCAGGACGTCTGCTTCATCCACGACCGGGAGGGGCGCGAAGGGTTCCTCGAGTCCCGGATCGAGCTCCACGCCGGCGAGGTCGTCGAAGCGGAGTCCGGACTCGCACTCGGCGCGGTCGACGCGGTCGAGCTCGTGACCGTGGGGCAGCGCCGGGGCATGCCGGCAGCGGGGTCGCGGCGCTACGCCGTCGCCGTCGACGTCGCGGCGCGCCGGGTCACGGTCGCCGGCGCGGTCCGCGCCGCGGTCCACGAGGTGACGCTCGAACCGGGATCCGTCACCTGGGTGGACCGTCCCCTCGCCGACGGCGAGGAAGCGGTCGCGCAGATGAGCGCGCACGGCCGGCCGGCTCGTTGCACGGTGCACGCGGGCGCGCGGGGGGAGAGCCTCGTGTGCCGGTTCCCGGTCGCGCAGCGTCCCGTCGCGCCGGGACAGACCCTCGCGCTCTACGACGTCTCGGATCCCGATGCGGTGCTGGGCGCGGGGATCGTCGCCGGATCCGGGGTGCGGGCGTGACGGACGCGGACGTGACGGACGGCCGCACACCGGCCGAGCGCGCCGCCGGGCTCCGGAAGCTGATCGAGCACCACAACGAGCGCTACTTCGTCCTCGACGCTCCGGAGATCCCCGACGCCGAGTTCGACGCGCTGGTCCGGGAGCTCCGGCAGATCGAGTCCGACCACCCCGAGGTCGTCACCCCAGACTCTCCGACCCAGCGCGTGGGCGGCGCAGCAGAGACCCAGCTGTTCCGTCCCGTCCGCCACCGTATCCCGATGATGAGCCTCGACAACGCGTTCGACCGGACCGAGCTCGACGCCTGGGCCGACCGGTTGCGCCGCCAGCTCCCCGACGTCGACGTGGAGGGGCTCGACTTCTGCTGCGAGCCGAAGGTGGACGGCGTCGCGATGTCGCTCACCTACCTCGACGGCCGCTTCGTCCGTGCAGCGACGCGCGGGGACGGCGTCACCGGGGAGGACGTGACGGCCAACGTCGCCACCATCCGCGACGTGCCGCACGTGCTGAAGACGCCGGCGCCGCGCCGCCTCGAGGTGCGCGGAGAGGTCTACCTGGCGACGGCGGAGTTCGCGCAGCTGAACAAGCGTGCGGAGAAGCAGGGATCGAAGACGTTTGCCAACCCCCGCAACGCGGCCGCTGGGTCGCTGCGGCAGAAGGACCCCTCCGTCACGGCGTCACGGCCGCTGTCGTTCTGGGCGTACCAGATCGGCGAGATCGACGGCGCGGTGCCCGAGGGGGGGACCGCTGGTGGGCCGGCGACGTGGGGAGAGGCTCCCCGGGCGTGGCCGCCGGCCACGCAGAGCGGAGCGCTCGCGGTGCTGGCGGCCGCCGGGTTCCCGGTGAGCCCCGACGCTCGGCAGGTGCGGGGCGTGACGGCGGCGATCGCACGTTGCGAGGAGCTGGAGGCGCACCGCCACGACATGCCCTACGAGATCGACGGTGCGGTGGTGAAGGTCGACGACCTCTCGTTGCACGAGCGCCTCGGTGCGACCTCGCGGGCTCCGCGTTGGGCGATCGCGTTCAAGTTCCCGCCCGAGGACCGCACCACGCGCCTCGTCGACATCATGGTCTCCATCGGGAGGACTGGTAGAGCGACGCCGTTCGCCGTGCTCGAGCCCGTCGTCGTCGGGGGCTCGACGGTCCGCCTCGCCACCTTGCACAACGAGGACCAGGTCCGTCTGAAAGACGTGCGCCCGGGCGACCTCGTCGTCGTCCACAAGGCGGGCGACGTCATCCCCGAGGTCGTGGGGCCCGTGCTCGGCCCCGACACGCGTACCGGCGGCCAGAGTCCGGCGGCGCAGCGCCGGCCCCCGTGGACGTTCCCGACGACGTGCCCATCGTGCGGCGGCCCGCTCACGAGGCTTCCGGGGGAGAGCGACACGTACTGCACCAACATCGACTGCCCAGCGCAGCGCGTCCAGCGGATCGTCCATTTCGCGTCGCGTTCGGCCATGGACATCGAGGGTCTGGGGGAGGAGCGTGTCGTCCAGCTCGTGCGGGCCGGCATGATCGCCGACCCTGCCGACCTGTACCTCCTCGAGGCGGAGCGGCTCGCGACGCTCGAGCGCATGGGCGAGATCTCCTCGCGGCACCTCGTGGACGCGATCGAGGGCTCGAAGTCGCGGGCGCTTCCGAACCTGCTCGTCGCACTGGGGATCCGGCACGTCGGGCCGACCGGGGCCCGGGCGCTCGCCCGCGCGTTCGGCACCCTCGACGCGCTGCGGCACGCGAGTGCCGAAGAGCTCGTCGAGGTGGAGGGAGTCGGCCCTGTGATCGCCGACAGCGTGGCCGATTTCTTCTCCAACCAGAAGAACGTGACGGTGCTCGACCGGCTGGTCTCCCTCGGTCTCAGGACCGATGAGCCGGGTGCGACCGGCGCTGCGGGCGCCGCGTCGGCGGGCGCCGCCCCCGCGGGCGCCGCCCCCGCGGGTGCCGCCCAGGTGATCGTCTCCCCCGCGGCGCCGCAGACCCTCGCCGGCAAGTCGGTGGTGGTGACGGGAACCCTCGAGGGCTTCAGTCGCGAGGAGGCGGAAGCGGCGATCCTCTCCCGGGGCGGGAAGTCGCCCGGGACGGTCTCGAAGAAGACGTTCGCGGTCGTGGTGGGCGCCTCGCCGGGTGCGGCGAAGGCGCGCAAGGCGGAAGAGCTGGGAGTCCCGGTCGTGGACGGTGCCCGGTTCGGCGAGCTCTTGGAGACCGGCGAGCTCCCAGGCTGATAGGCCGCCGCGCCACCGCGCCGGCGCGCCGCCGCGCCGCCGG
>JAJZMD010000271.1 GCA_021803085.1 Actinomycetes bacterium | reverse complement strand
GACATTCTCAGCTGCGGCAAGCAGGACCTTCGCCGGAGCGGCACTGTCTTCACCAATGGGTGGCGGTGGTGGTGGTGCGGGCGAAGCAGGCAGATCTGTCATTCGTCCTCACCATCGCCGTGAACAGGGGCTCGCCGCACCTTGATGCCGCACGACGTCAGGAAGCCCCGACTGCCCACGTGACGGACACCGAGGCGACCACAGGCAGTGGTCAGCGAGATCTTGATCGGCATCCGGTCGACGTCGTCGTCGGTCACCACCACGACCTCGAGCCCTTGGGCTCGCAGCTGCACAGCCTGGGCGAGCACGTAGGGATCGGCGTCTTCACTCGACTTGTTTGGGTCGACGACGTCTCCCGCTTCGCGCATCACCCGCTGGATGTGCTCATAGTCGACGTCGAGCGGGTACCGCAGCCTGCTCCGGACCCCGGGAGCCCACGCTCCAGGGAGATCGGGGTGGGCGATCTCGCTGGCTTCGTTCACAACCTGCCGAGGCATGGCGATCCGACCCTGCTCGACCAGCTGTTCCAGCAGCTTGAACGCGTCCCACTGGTCCGATACGCCGATGAGCGTCTTGAAGTTGATCAGCGCGGAGGTGTCCACGATCCAGACCGGTCCCTCCTCAGGCTCCGGTGGCAACGAGACTCCGGAGATCGTCCACCTGCCCAGTCGTGAGGTGCAGGTAGTCCGAGAGATCCGATCGAGTGAGCCGCCCTCCCTTGGCAGCGTCGATCAGGATCTCGGGGATCCTCGTGCCGAGCTCACGCAGACGCTTCTCGGGCGCTGGCTGGCCGCCGCCCCCTCCCGCCTGCGCATTCCAGTCACGGTCGGCAAGCTCGCGCTCCACCATCCCGTACAGCGACGGCGGTGCAAGTTGGAGCTCTTGGAGCCGCAGGCTGGCGGCCCGCGTGCTGACCTTGAACCTCGCTGCGATCTTCCGGGCAGTATCGACATCCTCGACCCGGCGGTGCTCGGAGATGCCAAAATGCGACGCCACGCTTCGCAGTGCGTCGGCTGGCAGCAGCAGCTCCGCGGCGAAGCGCTCGCACCAGCGCTCCGCACCGACTTCAGGGTCGCCCGGCACGATGAATCGCAAGCACGCGGCGTCGGTACGGGTGACCAGGTGCCCGAGCTCGTGGAAGAGCGTGAAGATGCGAGCCGTCGGGTGGTACGCGGTGTTCACTCCGACAATCGGCGCGTGGTCGTCCCAGGCGGAGAATCCTCGCACGCTCTCCCTGCCCAGCTGGAGCTGGAGCACGAGGATTCCATGCTCTTCGAGGGCATCTCGCCAGGACCGGAACGCCTCGCTCGGGCTCTCCCAAGCGAGCTGCTCGGCGGGGGGAATCCCGAGGATCCGCCGGACCGTCGCGGCTGCCTCTATCGACTGCTCGTCCGTCGAGTACCGAGGCAGGTCCACCTCGGCGGATCCCTCGTCGCGCAGGACCCACGCCACGATCTGCTGGAGGCGCCTGGCCCAGCGGATCTGGCGGACCTCTTCCTTCGAGAGACGGTGTCCCATGAGACCCGGTGCGCTCCGCAGGCTCGTCGGCAGTCCAGCCTTGCGCGGCGGCTCCGGAAGGAAGAAAAGCGCCGTGGGCCGGCGCAGCAGCTCGGCGAGTTTGCTGAACTGGCCTCGGCTCGGTAGAACCGCCCCGGACTCCCACGCCTCGACCGCGGCGACGTCCACACCCAGCGTGGCAGCCACATCTGCTGGAGCGAGGCCGGCCTCGTCACGAGCCCATGCCAGCACCGAGCCCGTGATCGGGACCTCGCGGCGAGTCATCGTCACAGCTTGTCGCCGAGCGGGAGCTCGCCGAGCTGCTCGGCAATCGTCAACGGAGGCGGGACGATAGCGAGCCATGCGACGAGATGCACGTCGTCGTGGTCGATCTCGGGCAACAGCTCAGGGGGAGGACTGGGTTCCAAGCCCATCTCTACGGCAAGCTCCGCGATCGCCTGGACCTGCTCGGCTGGTCGGTCCGACGACGCGATCGCCGCGCGCACGAGCTTCAGGACCCGCTCGGGATAGGGCGCCTCGAGGGCTTCCACCAGGCGATCGCCCTCTTCGATCGTCATCGAGGAAGGCCTGTGATTTCTCACCAGATCGGTGGCCCGTTGCATGGTGAGTGGCACCGGCGCGACCAGATTCGCGGGATCGGCTGCCTTGTTCCAGCTCTCCACGATGTTGTTGCGAGCGTGCCGCCATGCATCGAACGCTCCGCGATAGGTGGCCTCGGACAGCTCTCGCGGCGTATCGAACCCTTCTGGCGGACGCGCGGCGTCGAGGCACGTGAGCGTGTCGGCGATGACAAGCGGCGTTGTCTCGTCGCTGACGTCGACGTAGCGGAACTGTGGCCGTTCGTAGTCCGCGACCCGGGCGCAGAACACGTAACCCGGGACGGAACCATCAACAGCCATGCCGCTGCCGGTTCCCCACGGCAGCGCCTTGATCCGGGCGTCGAGCTCGGGGTTCTCCAAGGCACGGCGCAGCTCTTGACGGTACTC
>JAJZMD010000239.1 GCA_021803085.1 Actinomycetes bacterium | reverse complement strand
GCGGGCATGGAGCCAAGGCGCTTTGGTGCGCCAACGGGGCGCCCGCGCCACGCCACGTCGAGATCGTGAAGACCCCCTACGACTGGGAGGAGCACGATGCCTAGGCGGCCGCCACGCGGCTTTCCCACCTGGATCGCCTACCGCAACGACCTCGCCCAGCGCAAGGGCTGGACCTCCTATAGCGAGAAGCGCTACTACGAGACAACCCTCGACCTGCGCTTCTACCCCACTCCGGGCGGTCCCGTCCCGTCGAAGGCGCTCGTCGCCCTCGCCGCCGCGTGCTGTCGGGGGCGGGGCCACGAGCCCGAGCGCGAGGGCAGTCTCCTGTGCGGGGACTGCAACAACGCCGTCAACCCCCGCGAGGTGCCGCGCCCGTCGGTGTGGCAGAAGCGCCTCTGGCGTCTCGTCTCCGCCGAGATGCGCCGAGACCCCCGCGGTCGCTTCGTCCGCGCCCAGGTCCGCAAGTCTCGCCGCACCCGTCTGATCCACGCGGGCGTGCCGGTCGAGCAGCTCGAAAGGAGAGCGTCATGACCGACATCGGCAAGAGGCGCCGCATCCTCGAGGTCCCGGCCCCCGTCGAGGCGCCGACGCAGGCGCCCGCCACGTCCCCGGAGCCCGCACGTGAGCCAGAGCGTGTCCCCGCCTGAACGACGCCCGAAGGCCCCGGCGCCGCCGCCCGACGTCGAGCCCGTCGCAGAGCCGCTCCTCGGGTTCCGGGCGTTCGGGGTCACCGACACCGGCACGTTCCAGACCGTCAACCACCGTGCGTTCGCCGACGGCCCCGAGCACCCCGCGTTCTGCGACCACACGCTGAAGGGTTACAACGAACGCCGCGGCCACGACGAGGCGCCCGCATGGGACTGCACCTGCGGCTACTACGCCACGGCCGACATCGACTGGCTCGACACGCGCCTTTGGCGCGCCTCGGTCGACCTGTGGGGAACCGTGGTCGTGCACGAGCACGGCTGGCGCGCCCAGTACCAGCAGATCCGGCGCATCTACGCGCCCGAGGCGTGCTTCTGGTGCGGCATGCCGGCCTCCGTGCTCTCGGTGGGGGCCTCATATCTGCGGGGATGGTGCGGGTGTACATCACGCAGCCAAGAGCGCGTCGCGGCGCCCGCTGCGCTCCTCGACGACCCTCGCATCGCATGGGGCAACGTCGACCCCGCAGGACCGCCGCCGCCGACACTGGCCGCAGAGGTCGCCAAGCTCGCGAAGGCGGTCACCTTCCTCGGCACATCCGGCAGGGGCGTGCGGCCGATCCCCCGTGAGGTCGCGGCCATGGTGCCGGTTGGGACCACCACCTGGGTCCACGACCTGCAGGCGACGAACTCCGTGTACCGCCCGCAGCTGTGCATCGAGCACCACCAGGAGGGCTGGCGGATGATCCTGCGCGGCCCGACAGGCATGGTCGTCTGGGACACGATCGTTCCCTACGCCGCCGGCCCCGATCCGAGGTTCGGGTGACCGTCCGGCACTGGACCACCCGCCAGATCGCCGCCCTCAACCGGCGTGCACGGACCGCCCAGGCGGGCGAGCCGTTCGTCCCCGGCTGCTCAGGCAAGCGCGGCTACGCGAGCGCCACAGAGGCCCGCGGACGGGACTGGACCGTCTACCGCTGCCGGCACTGCAAGCGCTGGCACAGAAGCACGAAGCCCGGAAGGTGACGACATGACCCCGCCATACTGCGAGGCGTGCTTCGCCTCTCACGGGTGCGATCTGCCGAAAGGGCACGACGGGCCGCACCGCTGCTTCCACGACGAAGAGAGGCCGTTGGACGAGGGCGGGTGGTGCTTCGAGGGCTGGGCGTGGGAGCAGGGCGATCCACGGGGCTTCGGGCGGGATAACTAAGCCCGCGTGACGCCGCCCCTGACCCTCGGAGAGTTCCGCCGCCAGACGGCCCACCTGCCCGACGACACGCTGCTCGTGACCTACGAGGGCTACGAGTGCGAGGAAGTGCTCGCCGAGGGATGGGTCGTCGAGGACTATGTCGTCGAGTGGAACCTGCCGGAGCGCCGGGCGACCATCGCCGAGCTGCTCACTGGCATGGGCGGACCGGACCGCACGCCCAAGCGCACGCAGCCCGCGATCGTGCTGAGCTAGAGGTGACGCCCGAGCGTTGATCCGACGACGGCGCCGATACCCGAGGCGATGACGTAGCGGAGTGGTGGTCCGATGGTCCACCCGAGGCGCCGGATGCGTGCTCGCCTGGGGAGCTTCTTCGGCACGACGTCTATGTCGGCTGGGTACTCGTCCACGTAGTCTCGATGATCGGCGCGGGCGGCATGCACGAGGTGCCAGGTTGCCTTGTCGCCGATGACGCACGGCTGATCCACGCCGGCCTCGCAGGTCGGGCACCACTGGCAGTGGACATCACTCACGACGTGAAGTCTCGCGCAGGCAAGCTCGATGCACTGGGATGCTGAGCCCGTGCGCCAGCCCTCAGCGGAGCCGAGGAGGACAGGAGCGTAGCGACTGGACTCCTCGGTGGAGCTGAGGGTACCCTCAGCTCCACCGAGGAGTCCA
>JAJZMD010000095.1 GCA_021803085.1 Actinomycetes bacterium | reverse complement strand
TTCGTCTGGTAGGCGGTGTCGGTGCGGACATGGCCGTGCTCGTCGGTGGCGATCCCCGCTGCCGCCACGTCGAGACGGTCGCTGTTGGGTACGCGCCCGGTCGCGACGAGCAGCGTCGCTGCCTCGAGCGTGTCGTGACCGTTCGGCCCGGCGAGCTCGAACCGCAGGCCTGATCGGCAAGGAGCCACCGACTCGACGGTGCTGTCGAGGCGCAGGTCGAAGCGGGCCCGGTAGGCGTCGGTGAAGGCCGCCGAGATGTCGTGGTCGTGGCGGGAGAGCAGCGCCGGGCCCCGTTCGACGATCGTCACGGCGACGCCGAGGGCGCCGAAGATGTGGCCCATCTCTGCGGCAATGAACCCGCCGCCGACGATCACCATCGACTCAGGGAGCGCATCGATGCGCATGACGGTGTCCGAGGTCAGGTAGTCGACCTCGCCGAGCCCCGAGATGGCCGGGATGTGTGGGCGCGAGCCCGCCGCCAGGACGAAGCGGTCGGCCGAGAGAACGTCGTCGCCGACGCGGAGCGTCTTCGGCGCGACGAAACGAGCCTCGCCGAGGAAGACGTCGACGCCGTTCGCGCGGCGGTAGGCGATAGCAGCGTCGTGGAGCGGGTCGATCCGGCCGAACACGCGGTCCCGGATGGCTGGCCAGTCGGCGCCGATCCAGGTGGCGCCGATCCCGAAGCGGCCGGCGCGGCGGACCGTCTGGGCGACGTCCGCGGTGTGCACGAGCATCTTCGAGGGGATGCACCCGCGGTTGAGGCAGGTCCCGCCGAAGCGGTCCGCCTCGACGACCGCGATCCGCCAATGGGCGAAGTCGTCAGAGACGAGCATGTTGCCGCTGCCCGCCCCGACGATGATCAGGTCGTAATGCTGCGCGATGTCGGCGTGCTGGGCAGTGCCTTCGTGCTGGGCAGTGCCTTCGTGCTGGGCAGTGCCTTCGTGCTGGGCAGTGCCTTCGTGCAGGACAGTGCCTTCGTGCAGGTCAACCATCAGTCGAACTCGTCCTCCGCACCGCTTCGAAGTGGCTCACGAGGGCTGCGCGCCGAGCAGGGCCCGCAGGGAAATCCCGGTCGCGGTGCCGTAGACGAGGTGGCTCGCCCAGTCCTTGCCGAGGGTCTTGGCGTCGTAGGTCCACATCGGCTGGTAGAGGCCGGTCGGGGGGAGCACCACGTAGTCGGCGAGGAAGACCACCGTCCCGAACACCGGACCGAGCCGCGCCCGGGTTCGGGAGGCGGAGCCGGTGACGATCCCGAACGCCGCGGCCCACGAGATCCCGTAGCCCCAGTGCATGACGTTGTTGACCCGGTTGGCGGCACGGTCGGAAAGCGTGCGGGCGAACAGCGCCTCGAAGACGCGCTTGCCGATCTGCGCCGGTGCCGGCGCGCCTTCCCAACCGGGCACCGATGAGAACTCCCAGGTGACCGGGCCGTCGCTCCCGCCGCCCGCCCGGTACTGCAGGTACTGGAACAGGTCCATGGCCGCCGTGCCCGCCACCCCGGCGATCGCGCCCTTGGCGAGGACGCCGAGCGGCGTTTGCATGGCCGGGGCGTCCGGGCGTCCCGTTGCCCTCACGCCTCGCCCCGGGCCGGATAGTCGTGGTCGTTGACGTAGCGGATCGCCCCGACGATCTCGTCGAGGCGCGGCCGGCCGAAGGGCATCGTGTTGAGCACCGCCGCGTACAGCGTCCCGTCCGGAGAGATGACGAACAACCCGGGCTCACCGAAGAGATCGGGCTCGCCTTCCTTGATGCCCTTGGAGACGTACAAACCCCAGTCGCGCATCGAGGCGACGTCCTGGCCGTAGCCGACAGCGAGCTGCCCGAGACCCCATTCGTCGCGCGAGGCCGTGGCGGCCTCCTCGTCGTCTCCGCTCACCGCGACGACCGAGGTCACGCCCACCTCGGCGAGCTGGTCCAAGAGCCCGTCGAGCTGCTTCAGGTAGCCCCGGCAGATCGGGCAGTGATGGCCCCGGTAGAACACGACGAGGCTGAAACGCTCGGGATGCTGGTCGGCGAGCGACCATCGCCCCCCACCGGCAAGGGCGACGTCGAGCGGTGGGACGGGCTGGCGAGGTATGGGCACGTGAGTTTCCTTTCCGAGATCGGGTGGGGATGAGCGGGCAGCCGACCCTCCAAACCGACGTCAGGACCTACCCGGAACCCGGTCGGTTCCCCCGGCATTCCGCTTCGCTCGCGCTGACCCGTCGCCTCAAGCCGCAGCCTCAGGCCGCGCAGCACGACAGGCGCGACACGTCGCGGGTGAAGGTCTGGGCGGTCAGCTTGAGCGCCTCGGCCATCGTCAGGTACGGCGCCCAGGTCTCGGCGAGCTGGGTGACCGTCATCTTCGCCTTGATGGCGTAGGTGCCAGCGAGGATGACCTCCCCGGCGCCCCTCGCGAGTAGGTGGACCCCGAGGATCTTGCCCTGTCCCTCCTCGGCGACGATCTTGCACAGTCCGGCGGTGCCTCGCTCGACGAGGGCGCGGGGCACGGCGTCGAGGGTGAGGACCCTCGTCTCGACTCGACGGCCCGCACGGGTCGCCTCCTCCTCGGTGAGCCCGACCGA
>JAJZMD010000259.1:805-2573 GCA_021803085.1 Actinomycetes bacterium | reverse complement strand
ACGGCAACGTCGCTCCACTGGCTGTGCTGGTCCAGTCCATTACGGGCAGTGGTCATCTGCACGTCTTCGCCAAGGGCAGGGACCGCCGTGCCCGGGGCGGCAACGGCGATCTTGGCGGCGCGGTCTGGGAGCGCCAGCGGGGGCTCGTCGCGCGCCGCTGCCAGGGACCGACCGGTCTCGAGGGGCCGAGGTAAGCGGCGGGACTGCGCGATCGCAGACGCGGGCGGGGCGCTGTCGCACCTGCTTGGGCGCGACCGGTCCCAGCGATGTGTCAGAGGCCCAAACGGGCCTCTGAACAGGGCGGGGTGGTTACGAAACTGCTTCACACCTGGTCCGAGCCCCCAACTCGCCACCCGGCCGTGCGGCGTGCACACGGTCTGGGCCGAAGCGTGCACACCGGCCAGGGAGCGAGACCCAGAGTCGGTGTTTCCGCCGCCCCGACGGCGCCGCCGATGCGGAGCAGCGTTCGCTCGGTGGGGTTCGCCGCGCCGCGCTCGATGCGGCTGATGTCGCCCTGGTAGATGCCGGTGCGCTTGGCCAGGTCCTCCTGGGTCAGACCGCGCCGCTCTCGTAGCTCGACGACCTGCATGGCAAGGCTGAAGGTGCGCTCGAAGACCTCCTGCTGGACCTTCGCAGCTCCAGTCAGCCGGGCCTGCCGACGTTCCTCGAGGAGAGCACCCGGTGAGTAGGTTCAACCCCTGCCGAGTTCCCCCACCACGTCGTCGCGGCTGAGCTACCCGAAAGAGCGCTGAAGGTGGCGGACACCAGCCCAAATGAAAGGAGGTGTGATGGTGAGCCACGCACTGGATGAATGGGAGGTGGATCGAAAGGCGGAGATCCGACTCGCTCGGGAGCTGGCCGTGAAATCACCTCCCGAGCTACCTGCGCAGTCAGCGGCGAACATCCTCCTCGCCAGCTACATCCGCGTGTGCGTCGCAGAGTTCCAGGCGTTCTGTGCCGCTCTCTACGGCGAAGCGGTGGAGTCCGTTCGGACGGTTCTCGACCGCGCGGTGAGCCCGGCGCTTCGGGACCAGTTGGTCAACCGCTCCACACGCAGACCGCGCTCGCCCGTGGCAACCCGACGCACGACAACCTCCGCCGCGACTTCGACCGACTCGGTCCTGACCTTCGCAAGCGCCGACTCGTCGCCGTCGGGCCGGCGACCGATGCCGACCTGGCCGTGCTGGACGACCACCTGATGAAGGTCCGAAACGACCTTGTTCATGGCGGTGAGCGGTTCCCGAGCGTCGAGTCCGCAGACGGCGAGAGCCACCTTGTGACCATTGCCGATGTTGACGACTGGCTCCGGGCGCTCGACCGGATTGCTCGAACCATGGATAGTGTTGTGGGCGACCACCTGAGCAGGCCGCTCGGCCAACGTCCCTGGTAAAGGAGATGAGCACGATGAGCCACGAACCCCACGTGAATGACCACGTGCGACTCCCGAGCCCGTCTTCGGACGTCATCGGCCGGGTGATCCGCGTGCAGGGCCAGGGCCCAGAGGCGCTCGTCCTGGTCGAGTACCCCCTCGACGAAGACTCAAGCGAGACCCTCACCAAGGGCTTCTACGCTCGTCAACTCCAGGCCGTCCAGGCTTCGCGAGCCTGACAAAACTGAGCAGCCTCCGCCTCGGCGGAGGCTGCTTCTGGTTGCGGGCTGGTCACGCGATGGGGGCCCGACGGCCAGGCGCGTGGCGGCGCCCAGCGAGCGGCGCGATCGTTCACCTCGAGGTGGCCGCTCGGGGCCGATGAGCGGAGCCGACCAAGGC
>JAJZMD010000259.1:0-795 GCA_021803085.1 Actinomycetes bacterium | reverse complement strand
GGCGCCGGCGGCAGGAGAGCTGGAGGCGGCGCTTGACGCCCCGCGCATCGCCGAGGTCGACGCGGCAGCCCTCGCCCCGGGTGTCGCCGAGGCCATCGCCGCATACCGACCGAGGCGCCTGTCGGCTGCCTCGTGGGCGGAGCTTCGGCCCGTCTGGGAGCGCCTTATCGTCGGCTTCGCGCCGGCCAGCCGAGGGTCTGTCGGCGGCCCCGCCGCGGTGCTCGTCGGCTTCCTCTGCTGGGCGCGCGAGCGCCCCGCTCGCTTGGACCCGAACGCCCCGCTCGCGCTCGAGGAGCTGCTCGAGACCGGACCGCGCAGCCTCATCGACGCCTACGACGAGCAACTCCACGCCGGGGGCGTCGCGGACTCCTCCCGGGCGACCCGGCGCGCCGTGCTGCGCCGGGCGCTGCGCTCGCTCGATCCCGCAGCCAGCACCACCCGCATCGCCTACCAGCCGGTCGCCGGCCCCTACTCGGCGGCCGAGTGCGCGGCGCTGGTGCGCCTCGCCCGCCACCAGCCGAGTGAGCCTCGGCGTCGCGAGCTGAGCTTCGTCGTCGGCCTCGGCCTCGGCGCGGGTCTCGACGGCCGGGACCTTCGTAACACGGACCGCTCGAGCTTCTCCGGCCTCGAGCTCCCCGGCGAGGCGCCGGTGCTTGCGGTCAGCATCGAGGGCAGCGAGCGGCCGCGCACGGTCGTCGTGCGCCGCGCGTATGAGCCGCTCGTGCGCGAGGCGCTTTCCTCCCACGACGCGGCACGCCGGGGCCGTAGCGCGCCGATCCTCGGGCGGAGCGCGAC
>JAJZMD010000130.1 GCA_021803085.1 Actinomycetes bacterium | reverse complement strand
AGGCCCACCTCGACACCGAGACCGCTCGGCACCGCGCACACGCGAAGTAGGTAGAGTCGGCGGCCGTGCCGACACGAGCGGGGTCACCCAACGCCAGCGTCAGCGTCCTCGGGCATCGCGTCGAACGGCGCGAGGACCCTCCCCTCGTCACCGGCGCGGCGACGTTCGTCGCGGACCTGACCGTCCCGGGCATGCTGTACGCCGTCTTCGTCCGCTCCTCGGTGGCGCACGGCGTGCTGCGCGGGGTCGACGTCTCCGGCGCGCTCGACCTGCCGGGCGTCGTGGCCGCCTTCGGCGCGGGCGACCTGGAGCTGCCCGACATCCCCGAGTGGCCGCGCCCCGAGGGACCTCCGCGTCCCGAACTCGGGAGGCCGTGCCTCGCACGCGACCGCGTCCGGTTCGTGGGGGAGGCGATCGCGGTCGTCGTCGCAGAGAGCGAAGCGCAGGCCGTCGACGCGGCCGAGCAGGTGGTGGTCGACATCGACCCGCTCCCGGTCGTGATCGAGGCGATGGCCGCCCTCGGAGACGACGCGCCGGTCCTCTTCCCCGACCTGGGGTCGAACCTGGTCCTCGAGGCGTCGCCGCCGACCGACGACCACGTGCTCGAGGGCGCGGACGTCGTCGTGCGCGGACGGTTCGTGAACCAGCGCGTGGCGGCGGTCCCCATGGAGACGAACGGCATCCTCGTCCAGCCCCTCCCCGGGGGGGGCATCGACTGCGTGGTGAGCTGCCAGGCGCCGTTCGCCGTGCGGGCGGGCATCGCCAGGGCGCTGGGCAAGGCCGAGGCGGACGTCCGGGTGCGCACGGCCGCGGTGGGCGGGGGGTTCGGCGCGAAAGGCGGTGTCTATCCCGAGCACGTCGTCGTCGCGGCGGTCGCCGACCGCCTGGGCCGACCGGTGCGCCACGTGGAGACGCGCTCGGAGAACCTCGTCGCGATGAGCCAGGGCCGGGGGCAGATCCAAGAGATCGCCCTCGGCGCACGCCGCGACGGCACGCTCGTGGGCATCGAGGCCCGGACCGTCACCGACGTCGGCGCGTACACGTGGCGCGGCACCATCCCCTGGCGCACGTCGCGCCTCATGGCGACCGGCGTCTACCGGGTGACACGGCTCGCGCTCACCTCGCTCGGGGTCGTGACCAACACCACGCCCGTCGGTCCCTACCGCGGGGCCGGGCGCCCCGAGGCGACGGCCATGCTCGAGCGTGCCATGGACATGCTCGCCGCGGAGCTGGGGATGGACCCGGTCGAGGTGCGCCGCCGGAACTTCGTGACCCCGGCGGAGTTCCCGTATGCGACGCAGACCGGCGTCGTCTACGACAGCGGCGACTACGACCGGGCCTTGCGCATCGCGCTCGACACCGCGGGCTACGACGAGCTGCGCGCGCAGCAGGCCGCACGGCGGGCGGCCGGCGACCCCCGGGCGCTCGGGATCGGGATCGCGACGTTCGTGGAGATCAGCGGGGCAGGGGCCGAGTACGGCGCGGTGAGCATCGACGCGGCGGGATCCATTGTGGTGTCGACCGGATCCTCCCCACACGGGCAGGGTCACGAGACGACGCTCTCCCAGGTGGCGGCCACGGTCTTCGGCGTGGAGACGACACGGATCCGCATCGTGCACTCGGACACCGCGGCGATCCCGCGCGGGACCGGCACGTTCGGGTCGCGCTCGGGGCAGCTCGGGGGCAACGCCGTGGAGCTGTCCGCCCGCGCGGTCTTGGAGCAGGCGCGCGAGACCGCCGCGGACCTCCTCGAGGCGTCCGCTGACGACGTCGTGGTGGTCGACGGCGGCCTGGCGGTGGCCGGGGTGCCGGCCAAGGCGGTCTCGTGGGGGGAGATCGCCGCGGCGGCGCCCGGTGGGCGCCTGTGGGCCGAGGAGGACTTCAACCAGGACGAAGGGACGTACCCCTTCGGGGCCCACGTGGCCGTCGTGGAGGTGGACACCGAGACGGGGCGGGTGGTGCTGCAGCGCCTCATCGCCGTCGACGACTGCGGCACCGTGATCAACCCCACCATCGTGGAGGGCCAGGTCCACGGCGGGCTCGCGCAGGGCGTCGCGCAGGCGCTCTTCGAAGAGGTGCGCCACGACGAGTGGGGGAACCCGAGCACCGCCAACCTCGCCGACTACGGCATGCCGAGCGCGGCGGAGCTCCCGAGCTTCGAGCTCGGCGAGACCGTGACCCCCTCACCGCGCAACCCGCTCGGGATGAAGGGCATCGGCGAGTCCGGGTCCGTGGGGTCGACGGCCGCGATCCAAAACGCCGTCGTCGACGCCCTGGCGCCCCTCGGCGTGCGCCACCTGGACATGCCCCTCACCGCCGAGCGCGTGTGGCGGGCCATCCACGCGGCGGCGGACGGCGACGCGGACGCCGGCGCGGACGCCGGCGCGGACGCCGGCCGCCCGGCGGACCCGGCGGACGGCTCGTAGGGTACGGAGATGGCCTTCCTCCTTCGCAAGCTGCTCCGGGTGTTCTCGATGCGCAGGCAGCAGCGCCGCCGCTACGGCCGCTGACGAGCGAGCGCCACGAGGTGGGGCTCGCCGCGCGGCGCGCCGTTGCCGGGGGCCTCGGCGTCGGGGCCGCCGCGTCCGTG
>JAJZMD010000221.1 GCA_021803085.1 Actinomycetes bacterium | reverse complement strand
ACGAAGCGATGACGCCTGCAAGTGGGCGAAGGGCGTCGTCGTCGACTTCGACCAGATCGCCGCAGAGGACTTCTGTCCGAAGTTCCTCGCTCGCTCCACGATGGCGAAGAAGGCGGCCGACGCGGCGATCGGGGCGACGAAGGCTGCGCTCGTCCACCTGGCCGACAAGCACGGTCGCGACCTTCGCCTCGTCGATCCCTCCTACACGACGATGGATTGCTCGGAATGCGGTGCGAGAGCCAAGCACCGCCTGGACCTCTCGGAACGCACCTATGCCTGCGAAGCCTGCAGTGTGGTGCTCCCGAGAGACAAGAACGCAGCGGCCGTCATGGTCGTCAGGGCCGGTTTCGTCCCTGCTGGTGCTGAGGGCGCAAGACCAGGGCCGGAGCCTCCGGTCCTGGCTGCCTGAGCCAGGAATCCCCCGGCTTCAGCCGTGGGGAGGATTCAAGGGCCTGCTCTACTTGGCCTCGGCATACGTGGACCGGCGCCGGCCACCTCCACGAGCAAGTTCCCCGTCAAGCTGTCGCGGATGACGCCCAGCACGGCGTCGTAACGCTGTTCCATCTTCGTGAGCTCCGTGAGCACTCGGCCACCTCCCTCCGGCTGTGACCAGCGGAGATCGGCGGGTCCGAGGTGTCAAGCATCACCCGGAACTGTGTCAAGCATCTCCCGGAGCGGAATTGTCCAGGATCACCCGGCACCACACACTGGATGGGTGGGGCTAGGTGGACTTGAACCACCGGCCTCAGCATTATCAGTGCTGCGCTCTAACCAACTGAGCTATAGCCCCGCGAGACGGGGATCCTAGCCGAGCGCCCCCCGGTCTTTTGTCCCCGCGTTGACTCCGCGTTGGCTACGCGATGACACTCATCAGAAGCCTCCGTGCAGCGCCGCCGCCTTCCCGGGCTATTCGACGTCAGTCATCAACAGGTGCACCGTGCTGCACTCGTCTGCCGGCCGTGCGAGCGACACCAGGACGGCACCCGCTGCCGTCGGGAGCTCGAGGTGGTTGGCTACACGTCTTCGATGCTGAAATTGCCCGCGGGTGGTGCCGAGCCCGTCGTCGGTGCCGAGCCCGTCGTCGGTGCCGAGCCCGTCGTCGGTGCCGAGCCCGTCGTCGGTGCCGGCGGTGTCGCCGGGGGGGACGCGGCGCCGTTGTCGGCATCGGGATCGCTTGTCGTCGACGTGTCGAGAGGTCCATGGGCGGCGACGTGCTCGTCGAGCATCTTCATCGCCGCGTCGACGGCGTCCTGCGTGCCGGAGCTGCGCTCCTTCGTGTAATAGGCAGCTCCGAGATTGCGCAGCAGCGCGTCGGCTTGGCGCTTTGCCTGGAGTTGGTCGATCTTCGCCTGACCCTGGCTCACGCCCTGCTGGGCCTTGGCGATCGCCTGTTCGGCCTGGTGCTTCACTTTGTCCATCAGCCCCATGTCGGTGCTCCTCTCAGTTCAGAACAACCCGTGCTGCGCCAGTGCTTGCGCCAATGCGGCGCCGGTGCTGTCGTAGTCGGTGCAGCTGTCAGATGCGGCCCTCGAGCATGCCCCCGAGACCGCCCTTGCGCTCCTCGCCAGGCGCCTCCATGAACTCCTGCAACGAGTGTGCGAGCGCCTCGATCGTGACCGACTGGAGGTAGACGACCCCGTCACCCTCCAGCGTCACGAGGTTGATGCCTTCCCCGCCGAAGATTCCCGTCATCACCATCTGCCCGGGCGTTCCGCCGACGCGCTCGACGCCGAAGGAGAGATGGTCCTGGAAGGCGACGACGCACCCCGAATGTGCCTGGATCTTGCCCCCGAAGCGGGCGGGGTTGAGCTCGATGAAGTTGCCTGCGGCGCAGACGAGCACGCTTCCGGTCCCGGTGAACTTCTCGAGCACGAAACCGAGTCCGGACCGGTAGCCCGTGCGCAGCCCGCTGAATGCGATGTCGAAGTTGATTCCAGCTTCCGCTGCGACGAACGCGTGGCGTTGGGTCAGCCACCCACCGCTGCCGTCGAGCTCCAGTGCTCGCACCTCACCAGGGACGACGCCTGCGAAGGTGACAAGGCCGGTGCCGCCGACCGGCGTGAAGTACTGGAAGGCAAGGTGCTCGCCGGCGAGCGCACGCTTTCCGACGTCGATCGCCTTCTGCAGGAAACCGGTCTTGGCAGGCGGCGCCCCTGCCTGGTTGCCGATCGGCTGGGTGATCCTGGTCTCCAGGTTCACGTTGGTCGTCTTCCAGACGAACTTCCCCGGTTCCCCGTAGATGGTCTGCCCTTCCTCGACCTGGCAGACAACTTGCTGCATCGCGTTGCCAACGATCTTGTAGGTCAGCATCCGCCCCTCCTCGCCGTGCGTCGTCCACGACTCTCGACAGATCGCGGTGGTTCGACCCCTCGGGGCCGAAACGCCAAGTCCGCACCACCGCATCCGCCGATGTCCGCCCGCCAGATGCTACCACCGGGCCCGGTTCAGGCGAGGCTGGTCGGAATGGACTGAGCGAAGTGGAAGAAGTCGTCCGCGTCCACCCTTCGCTTCACCTTGACAAGCCTCGGGAGGTTCGCCCCGTAGTACGCCCGGGCCCAGTCGGTGAGCGTGGGGTCGATGTAGTTCTGGTAGGCGCCGTGGATGTAGGGCGCGAGGCTGCGGCCGGTCGAGGCGAGCCACGAGCTTCCGGCAGCGGTCACCGAGTGCGGTGCACCTGTGCCCCAGAAGAAGCTCCACTGCGCGCACGCCAGGGCGTCGCGATGCACGAACGCGGTGGCGTCAGATGCGACCCGGTTCACTGCGCCGCCGTAGGCATCGAAGACGATTCCCCCTCCGACCTCTGGGACCTCGTGGTCGAGGAACGAGACGGCGTCTACCGCCGCAATGATTCCTCGGTCAGGAGGTATCGAGGTCACGTACCCCGACTTGGCCCCGAAGGAGGCGCGGCTGAGCGTCCCTGACCGGTTCTCGCTGGGCAGGTGGCACGCGGCGACGCTCATTCCTTCGCAACCTGCTTCGACGAGCATCGCGGGGAGGTAGCTCTCCGGACCCACGAAGTCGACGACTGGAGCCGTCGCGACGGCGGCGCGCAGCGGGCGAAGGAGCGTCACGAGGGTCCTCGCAGATCCGCAGAGGACCCCAGTCACTTTTACGGTCTTCCCGCCGGCGCTGCCGGAGGAGAGGAGCTGGCAGTTCGACCAGATCTCGTCGGGAGCGCCCGTCGTCCAATGGAGCCATGCGCCCAACACGTCGGCCGCGGCGGCCCAGGGCCATTCCAAGGTGAAGAGCGCGACGGGCGGGATCGGGTGCACGCGGAACGTGAACGACGTGACGACGCCGAAGTTGCCCCCGCCCCCGCCTCGGCACGCCCAGAAGAGGTCGTCGTGGCGCTCGCGGTCGCAGGTGAGGATCCTGCCGTCTGCGGTCACGATCCGCAGGGCTTCGAGCTGGTCGCAGGTGAGCCCGAAGCGGCGGGCGAAGACGCTCACCCCGCCCCCCAGCGCGAGCCCCGCGATGCCCACGGTCGGGCACGAGGCTCCGGGAAGGAGCCGCCCCTTGCCACCCAGCGTTGTGTAGAGGTCGATCATCCTGACTCCCGCGCCGACGGTCGCCGCCCTCCTGCGCACGTCGAGGTGGACCGCCGACAGCTCCGTCACGTCGACGACCAGTCCCCGGCACAGCGAGTAGCCGCCGTAGGAGTGGCCACCGCTTCTGGCGGCCACCCGGACGCGGTGACGCCGTGCGAAGTCCACGCAACGCTGAACGTCATCTGGCGTCCTGCAGTACGCGATCGCCTTCGGGAGCAGGCCGTCGAACCGTTGGTTGTAGACCTGGGCGTCGACCGGGTACGAGGTGTCCGTCGGCCTTACGAGCCTTCCCCGTAGGGAAGCGGCGAGAGCGTGCCACGGCACGGGTCGATCGTCGCCGAGCGCGCGTGCCAGGGGGGCGCCTCTCGATGGCGAGAGCAAGCCTTCCGGGAGCGTCTCGGAGCCTGCGGCGACGGCAACGCCCGCAGCGGTGCCGGCTGCGGCGCGAAGGAACGTTCTGCGGTCGAGGCGCATGTTCGGATCGCAGGATAGGCGGGCGCACGCGCGACGGGCATGCAGGGCGTACGCGCGCCGGGCATGCAGCGGGCGAACCTGCCCTTCGGGCGAGGTGAGTTGTCCGCTGTCGAGCCGACCGCGCGCGAGAGCCTCGACGGCACCTTGGTCAGATCGCGCCCTCCGCTTCCAGCGCGGCGATCCCCTCTGCATCGAATCCGAGCTCGTCTGCGAGGAGCTCTCTCGTGTGCTGGCCGAGGAGCGGTGCGGGCGAGTACTCGACGGGGGAGTCGGAGAGCTGCAGAGGACAGCCGACCGTGAAGTACGTGCCCCGCTGCGGGTGATCGACCTGGGCGATGAGCCCGCGGTCTCGAAGGGATCGGTCGGAGAGGAGCTCTCTGGTGTCGAAGACCGGGCCGCAGGGGACGCCGAGCCCGTTCAATCGCTCGTAGACCTCCCACTTGGTCATCGACGACGTCCAGCGCTCGATCAGGGAGAACACGTCGTCCAGGCGGTCCACGCGCCGCTCGGCGGTCGCGTAGTCGGGATGGTCGACGAGCTCCTCCCGGCCCATCTCCTTGCACAGGATCGCCCATTCGGTCGGTCGAAGGATCAGGTAGACGTAATCGTTCGGACCGCCGGGCGCGCAGCGCAGGGCAGACCCCGGGTGGCCGCCACCCGAGGCATTGGCCGACCGCGGCACCGCGCCGTCCTCGCTTTGCACCGGGTACTCGGCGAGCGGTCCCGCCCCGAGGCGCTGCTGGTCCCGGAGCTTGACCCGGCACAGGTTCAGGACCGAGTCCTGCATCGCGCAGACGACGCGCTGACCGGTCCCCGTGTGGCGGTCGCGCTGGATGAGCGCGGCGAGGATCGCGGCCGCCAGGTGGACGCCCGTTCCCGAGTCGCCGATCTGGGCCCCCGTCACCGTCGGGGGACCGGCGGGGTCCCCCGTCGTCGACATGGAGCCCCCCATCGCCTGGGCGATCGGCTCGTAGGCCTTCGCGTCCTCGAACTGGCCCGGTCCGAATCCCTTGACGGAGGCGTAGACCAGGCGGGGGTAGCGGGCGTGGAGCTCCTCCCACCCCAGGTCGTTGCGCTCGAGCACGCCCGGCCCGAAATTCTCGACGAGGACGTCCGCCGTCGAAAGGAGCCGGTCGAGGACCTGCTTTCCCCCGGAGGACTTGAAATTGAGGGTGAGCGAGCGCTTGTTCGAGTTCAGCATCGTGAAGTAGAGGCTGTCGACGTCGGGACGGTCACGGAGCTGGACGCGGGTGACGTCTCCTCCGTTCGGAGACTCGATCTTGATCACGTCGGCTCCGAGCCATGCGAGCAGCTGGGTGCAGCTCGGCCCTGACTGGACATGGGTCATGTCGATGACCCGTACGCCTGAGAGCGCCTTGGGGGGATGGCCGTTCACGGGGTCGCCTTCGATGGTCGCGAGGGTCACTTGTACATCGTCTGGTTCTGCGTGCCAGGTGCGTACACGTCCGGGTCGAGCCAGACGTTCACGATCGCGCACGTGCCTGCTTGGCGGGCTCTCTCGAGGGCGGGTGCGATCTCCTCGGGGTCGCGCACCGCTTCGCCGTGGATACCGAGCACGTCTGCGAACTTCTCGAAGTCCACGTCTCCGAGGTAGTTGGCCACCGAGCCCCGCTCCTCGCCGTACTTCTGGATCTGCCCGCACCGGATCTGGTTCATGTGAGAGTTGTTGCCCACGACGGCGATGTAGGGCAGACCGAAGCGCTGGGCGGTCTGGACGTCGAAGGCGGTCATCGCGAAGGAGCCGTCCCCGAAGAGGGCGACCACCTCCTTCGCCGGGTGTGCGAGCTTCGCAGCCATCGCGAAGCCCGTGCCGACACCGAGCGTACCTAGGGGGCCGGGATCCATCCAGGAGCCGGGTGCCTTCGGGCGCACGACGTTGCCGGCGAAGGTGACGACGTCCCCGCCGTCGCCGACGAAGATCGAATCGTCTGTGAGGAAGCGGTCGAGCTCGTGAGCGAGACGGTAGGGGTGGATCGGCGTCGCCCCGGTCTCGAGCGCAGGTTGACGGGCCGCGACGAGCGAGGCCTCCCGGTCGCGCAGCTGTGCAACCCACTCGGTCCGAGTGACGCGTGCCTTGTCCTCGACAGCGTCGACCGTCGCCTCGGTGACGAGTTGCAGGATCGCGCCGACGTCGCCGACGAGGCCGATCTCGACGTCGCGGTTGCGGCCGACGGTCGTAAAGCCCATGTCGATCTGGGCGACCGTCGGGGCCCGGAGCGACGCGCCGTAGCGGAGGCGGAAGTCGAACGGCGTACCGACGACGACGACGACGTCCGCGTCGGCGAAGGCGTCCTTCCTCGTGAGCTGGAAGAGGAGGGGATGGGAAGGAGGGAGCGTCCCACGTGCCGCCCCGTTCAGGTACGCGGGGATCCCCAGCTGCTCGACGAACGCCCTCGCCGCGCCGGTCGCCCTGCACGTCCAGACCTGCTGGCCGAAGAGGACGCAGGGTCGCTCGGCGTGACGGAGCGTCTCGGAGAGCCTCTCGACGTCGGTGAGGTCGCCGGAGCTTCTCGTCGAGGCTCTCGAGCGCCCAGGCGCGGGAATGCGCGCCGTGCGCTCGGGGACCCTCTCGTCGAGGATGTCCCGGGGGATCTCGAGGTACACGGGGCCGAACGCCCCGGCGAAGGCCTCCCTCGCCGCCATGGCGACGAAGTCGGCGACACGTGCCGTCGCAGGCACCGATGAAGCGAATTTCGTGATAGGCCGCAGCATGTCCAC
Source organism: Actinomycetes bacterium (assembly GCA_021803085.1). GTDB lineage: Bacteria > Actinomycetota > Acidimicrobiia > Acidimicrobiales > RAAP-2 > JAJYVT01. The sequence continues at coordinate 57,653 of JAJZMD010000221.1, read as the reverse complement.
GTGGGGAATGTCCTGGAGCCCGCCCATCCGGTGCTGGGTCGACGCGGCCTGACCGCCGATCAGGAGCATCGGGCTCTCCGCACGGAGCGCGTTCGCCACCCCCGTCACCGCATTGGTCGTCCCGGGGCCCGCCGTCACGACTGCGCAGCCCAGCTTGCCGGTCATGCGTGCGTAGCCGTCCGCCGCGTGGGCGGCGACCTGTTCGTGCCGGACGTCGATGATGCGGACTCCCTCGTCCAAGCAACCGTCGTAGATGTCCGAGATGTGACCGCCGCACAGCGTGAAGATCGTGTCGACGCCCTCGTTGCGCAACGCACGCGCCACGAGGTGACCGCCCGAGACCTGCCGCTCCTCGCTCGTCGCGTCGTCGTTCACGGCTTTCATCCCCTCACCTCGCACCCGTCGGTTGGCAAAGCTGGCAATCTGTCGATGGCGATCGCCGAACTGTCGATGGCGAGTCGCCTGGTACTTGGCTAGGAACGTATGAGTGCCAGGTCCATCGACGCAACTTCCCCGAGCATCGCTGCGGCCACGCGCCCCAGGTGGTCGTCCATCGCGGCCGTCGCCGCGATCAACTCACGCGACCGCAGTGCCTCGGCGATCTTCACGTGCTCGGAGTGCCGGGCCGCCCTGCGCTCGGCTGAGTCCCCGCGACGCTTCAGGTTGCCCCAGATCTCGTCACGGCGGGCGACCTCGATCGAGCCGTAGATGCGGACCAACAAGGGATTGTGGCTCGCGACGGCGATGGCGCGGTGAAAGGCGAGGTCCCAGTATTCGAATTCGTCCGTCGTCGCTGCGGTCGCACCACTTGCGAGAGCCCGGTCGATCTCGACGAGGTCGCGCTCGGTTGCGCGCACCACGACGAGCCGGAGCAGCTCAGGCTCGATCAGACGCCGGGCAGCGAGAACGTCCGCAGGACTGATGTTCCCGGCATCGAGTGCAACGGCGCCCGCGTCGTCCGGACCGTCATGACGCGGCGTCTCCAATCCGTGGAGCAGGAACGTCCCGCGCCCGACCTCGCGCGAGATGCGGCCCTCAGCCGCAAGGACGGCCATCGCCTCACGCACCGCCGCACGAGAGACTCCGTGCTCCGCGGCGAGCTGCCGCTCGGTTGGCAGGCGCACGCGGTCTCCGCCCGAGGTGCTGCGCCTCCCCTCGAGGATGGCCGCGGCGAGCCGTCGCGCGCCGTCCGGTTGGCTGGAGGTGGTCGTCTCGGCATCGCCTGGCTCGGAGCCGTCCGCAGGGGCGTGCTCGGATCGCGGTGCCACGGACGACGATGCTAGTCGATTGGTTGACCTTTGTGCCATCTACCCAACGATCGGTCCAGCCATCGGTCCAACCGTCTGCACAACCATTCGTTCAACCATCCGTCCTCATAGGCGGCCAATCTTCTCGAGCACGTTGACGTCACAGGTCCAGAGGGTTATGTTGTATCTGGAAATGACGCGAAGTGGGGTCCATCGGGGCCGGTCAGCCTACTGCTGAGACGACGTTCTGGTCGCGCCTATCGGTCGGCGTCTTGGTCGTGCCTTTGGTCAAGTGATGTGGTGATCCGTACGAATCATTGGTTCATTGGTTCATTGGTTCATTGGTCTGGTCGGTGAGCGGCTGTCCTCGAGCGCCGACCGATCCGCACGAGGGAGGGATTGAGGGCACCATGCGGCTTGCGACGATCGTGACGCCGGCCGGCCCGAGGCTCCATGTGCGGGGCCGGTCCGGCTATGTCGACGCGGCGGAGGGGTCGCAGAACCCCGACTACGTGACGCTGGCGGCCGTCATCGAAGGAGGTCGCGCGGCGCTCGACGCCCTCGCGCCGCTCGCCGAGCGCGATGGCACCGACTACATGGAGTCCGATCTCGGCGCGGCTGTCCCGGAACCGAAGCGTGTGATCTGCGTCGGCGTGAACTACCTCGAGCACGCCATCGAGGGCGGACGCGAAGCACCTTCGTGGCCGGAGTCCTTCTTGCGTACGCCTTCTTCTGTCTCGCCGCCGTTCGGAGATCTGGTCCGGCCCGCCCTTACGGGCAAGTTCGACTATGAAGGCGAGCTCGGAATCGTGATCGGAAGGGGAGGCCGGTACATCCGGTCGGACTGCGCGCTCGACGCGATCTTCGGGTTCACGGTGCTCAATGACGCGACCGCACGGGACTGGCAGCGGATCATGACTCAGTGGACGCCGGGTAAGAATTTCGACGGAACCATGCCCATCGGGCCCGAGGTCGTGACGGTCGACGAGGTGGAGTACTCCGATCTTCTTCTCGAGACGCGCCTCAATGGCGCGGTGATGCAATCGGCGAAGACGTCAGAGATGATCGTCGACGTTCCGAGGTGCGTCGAGTACTTCTCGTCGTTCACGGAGCTGCGTCCCGGGGACGTGATCGCGACCGGCACCCCTGGCGGGGCCGGCTTCGCGCGCACTCCGCCGGTGTGGCTGCAGCCGGGCGACCTGATCGAGGTCTCTGTGGAGGGGATCGGCACGATCCGGAACACCGTCGTCGAAGAGAAGGCGGACCTGGCGGACTGGAGATGGCGTCCTCCCAACGAGGGGAGGCCGGGCCTGTGAGAGAAGCAGCAAGCACGTAGAGAACCGATAGATAGAACCAACCAGAAGAAGGGGGGGCTCCATGTTCATCCGTGGAATCGGCAACACCCGCCACGACGCGTGGTGGCGGTCTACTCGATTGTCCCGGCGCGCGGTGCAGGTCGCGGCGGCCATGTCCGCGTCGGCCGCGCTCGTGCTGGGCGGGATCGTCGCCACGTCCGGCTCGGCAACGGCGAGCGTGCGCGCGAAGCCGAAAGGCTCACCGCTCGTCGTGGCCGACGTGGCGCCGTTCACCGGCGTCGATGCAGCTCTCGGGCCGACCTACCTGGTCTCGTGCGACGCGGTCACCAATGCGATCAACGAGGCTGGTGGGGTGCTCGGGCACCCGCTCGGCTGCAAGTCCGTCGACACCCGAGGCGACCCGGCCGACGCGGTCCCCGCAGTCCAGCAGTTGTTCGCGTCGACGCCGAACGTCTCGCTGGTGATCGGCTGCACCTCGGACGAAGCCGCATCCGTCGTCCCGATCATCAATGCCCGCAAGGTCGTCATGTTCTGCATGACCGGCCAGAGCGAGTTCACACACATCACGTTCCCCTACTTCTTCCGGCTGGTCCCCCCTGACCTCGCCACAGCCGATGCGATGGTGGCGATCGCCAAGTACCACACGCACTACAAGCGGATCGCGTTGGCGTTCGGCAACGACATCGGGTCGCAGACCTTCGTGACGCCCGCGGTGCAGGCGATCCACAAGGTCGGGCTGGACCTCGTCGCCAACCTCACCCTCGACCTCACAGCGACGACATTCCGCACCGAGGCCGCGCGCATCGTGGCAGCTCATCCTGACGTGATCTTCACCGAGGCGCTCGGGTCAGCGGACGCGACGTTCCTCTCGGAGGTCAAGCAGGAGAACCACGGCAAGCCGATCCCCGTCATCGGGACGTCGGCGACGATCTCGCCGACATGGTACTCGTCGGTCTCCAAGGCGGTCGGGGCGACATACCTCAGCAAGGACTACCAGGCAGACAACCTCGTGACCTTGACGAGCGGCCCTGCGTTCGAGGCGTTCAAGAAGGCGATCTTCGCCATGAAGGGCAAGGTCGGCAACTCGGGGAACTTCACGACGTACCTGAGCGCACCGGGCGCGGTGCACCTCTACGACGGGATCAACCTGGCCGCGCTCGCGATGGTCGAGGCGAAGAGCACCACGCCGAGCGTCTACAAGCCTTACATCCTGTCGATCGGCAACGGTTCACCGGGGGCCGTCGTGGTCCACACGTTCGCCCAGGGCGTCGCGGCGCTCAAGAGAGGAAAGAAGATCCGCTACATCGGGCCGGGCGGCCCCACCAGCTTCGACGCGCACCACGACTCGCCGGGCATATTCCAGATCGACAAGTACGGTCCGAAGGGTCAGGTCATCGTCGCAGGGACAATCACGACCAGCCAGCTTCGCTCCGTCAAGTAGCGGGCCGACCATGGGGGGATCGCCAGGGTGAGCGTGCTCGTCGCTTCGCTCGCTTTCGGGGTCATCTCGGCCTCGGTGCTGGCGATCGCCTCGATCGGTTTCACGCTCCAGTTCGCGGTCACCAACGTCTTGAACCTGGCCTACGCCGCCGTCATGACTGCCTCTGCCTACGTGGCGTACGAGGTGAATCAGGCGGGGGTGGTGGTCTGGGTCTCGGCGTTGGTGGGCGCGGCTGTCGGCGCGACGATGTCCTACCTGCTGAACCGTGTGGTGTACACGCCGTTCCAACGACGCAAAGCGAGCCCCATCACGCTCGTGATCGTCTCGCTGGGAATGACGCTGATCATCGAGTTCGGTACGCAGGCATTCGTTGGTGGCACCAACGTCTCGTACACGATGGCGAACGGGCCGACGCTTGGCGTCGGCTCGTTCGTCTTCACGGGAGCTGAGCTCGGGATCGTCGCAGTGGCCGTCGCCACGATGATCGCCGTTCATGTCCTGATCCGCTACACCAGGCTCGGGAAGGCGATGCGGGCGGCAGCCGCCAACCGGGACCTCGCACGCGTGTGCGGCATCCGCACCGCCCGCGTCGTCACCGTCACGTGGATACTCTCGGGCGCAGTCTGCGGCCTTGCGGGTGTCGTGTTCGGGATGAACGCGGGAAGCTTCGGCGCGACGAGCACGGACATCTTCGTCGTCCTCATCCTCGCCGCCGTGTTCCTGGGTGGGCCCGGCGAGCCCTATGGTGCCATGGTCGGCGCGTTGGTCATCGGGCTCGGCACCGAAGTGTCCGCAGCGTTCATCCAGCCCGACTACAAGGACGTGATCGCGTTCGTCATCCTGCTGGTGATGCTCGTGGCACGGCCGACCGGTCTCCTCGGCGCAAGGACCTGAGCTGGGATGGTGTACTACCTCACGACCTTGCTCGTCTACGGCGGCGTCGATGCCGTCGCGTGCCTGGGCCTCAGCCAGCAGTTCGGGTACGCGGGAGTGACGAACTTCGGCTACATCATCTTCCAATCCGTCGGCGCCTACGTTGCGGCCGTTCTCTCCTTGCCACCGGAAAGCGCCAACGGCGGCTTCCAGATCTATGTCGGCGGCCTGCACCTCCCCTGGCCCCTTCCCTGGATCGGGGCCGCCGCAGCGGGTGCGCTCGTCGCGGTGCCGTTCACCTTCATACTCGGCAAGCGGCTGCGAGGAGACTTCGCCGCGGTCGGGCTCCTCGTGACCGCACTCATGTGCAACCTCTTGGTGACCAACTTCCGACCCCTTTTCAACGGTGCGGCGGGGCTGTCGCTCGTGCCCCAGCCGTTCTCCGGCGAGGCGACACCACAGGGCGCCGCGTATGCCTGGGCGTACTCGGCGGGCGCAGTCGTCCTCGCCGCGGCCGTCTACTTCTTCCTCCGGCGGGTCGTGCGGTCTCCCTACGGCCGCACGCTGCGGGCGATGCGTGACAACGACGCGGTCGCCGACTCCCTCGGTGCGAACCTGCGCCAGCTTCGCACCGCGCAGCTCGTGCTCGGTGGCGCCGTCGCCGGGCTCTCGGGCGGCGTCCTCGTCGGGTTCATCACGTTGTGGGACCCTCAGGCGTGGGGGTACGCCGAGACGATCGTCCTCTTCGCCGCCGTGATCATCGGCGGGGTCGGCAATCATAAGGGCGCGGTGCTCGGGGCGATCCTCGTCCCACTTGGGTTCGAGGAGGCGACCCGCTACATCCCGGCGGTGGGACCGCCGGGGTTCATTCCTGCGCTTCAGTGGGTCGCGATCGGCCTGCTGATCGTGCTCTTTCTGTGGTGGCGACCCCAGGGGATCCTCCCCGAACGCCGGATCCTCCTCTCTCGCGCCGCGCGCGCAGGTCGAGCCGTTCGCACCGCTGACGATCGGCGCGAGCCGGCCCCGAGCGCCATGGCCGCAGGAGCCGAGATGCCGGCGCGCAGCGCGCCCGCCGGCATCGCCGCGTGGCGCCGCCCGGGGACCGCCGAAGCTGCTCGTCGAGCGCCAGGGCCGGTCCTGGAGGCCGTCGAGCTCACGCGGCACTTCGAGGGGGTCCATGCCGTCGACGGCGTGAGCATCGCTTTCCCGGCCGGGAAGCTGAGCGGGCTGATCGGGCCGAACGGCGCCGGGAAGTCGACGTTGCTCGCGATGCTCGCGGGCACGCTCGCCCCGACGAGCGGGATCGTCCGGTACCTCGGCGAGGACGTGACCGCGGTGCCCGCATACCGGCGGGCGAGGATGGGTCTTGTGCGGACCTTCCAGCTGGCGAGCGAGTACAAGCGGCTCACGGTGGTGGAGAACCTTCTCTCCGCTGTCCCCGAGCAGCGCGGGAATTCCTTCCGCGGCGCGCTCGCGGGTCCACGCTATTGGCGCGAGCAAGAGGAGGCGCACATCGCTCGTGCAGAGGCGCTCATCGACCAGTTCGGGCTCTCGAAGCTCGCCGACGCCTACGGGGGCGAGCTCTCAGGCGGCCAGCGCCGGCTCGTCGAGATCATGCGTGCCCTCATGGCGGAGCCGACCGTCCTCTTGCTCGACGAGCCCATGGCGGGGGTGCACCCGCATCTGGCGAGAGAGATCGGCTCTCAGCTTCTCGGACTGCTCGGACAAGGTCTGTCGATCGTGATGGTCGAGCACGAGCTCGCGATCATGGACGAGTTCGCCGATCCGATCTTCGTCATGGCCGATGGCAGGCTGCTCGCCGAGGGCACGATGTCGCAGCTCCGCCAACGAAGCGAGGTGGTGGAGGCGTACCTTGTCGGCTGACATGGCCGCGTTCGACAGCGTCTCGCACCTCGAGGCATCCGGTACGCCCGGTAGGCCCGGTGCATCCGGTACGCTCCGAGGCGGCGGCTCGTCCCTCAGCGTCTCGTCGCTCACGGCCGGGTACGACCGGAGCCCGATCGTCCACGACGTCTCACTCGACGTGCGACCAGGCGAGATCGTCTCGCTGGTCGGGCCGAACGGATCCGGCAAGTCCACGCTCCTGAAGGCGATCGTCGGGCTCGTCGACGTCATGGGCGGGCGGGTGCTGCTCGACGACGCGGACGTGACCGGGTGGGCGCCCGAAGAGATCGTGCGAGCCGGCGCGGGCTACGTCCCTCAAGTCGACGACGTCTTCTCCCCGCTCACCGTACGCGAGAACCTCGAGGTCGGGGGGTACCTCCTCCCGAAGGGGGAGGTCGCTGGTCGTATCGACAACGTGCTCGAGGTGTTCCCCCAGCTGCGGCGCATGCTGACGCGGCGGGCTGCCAAGCTCTCGGGAGGGGAGCGCAAGATGTTGGCCATGGGGAGGGTCCTCATGCTCCAGCCGGCGCTCGTCGCGCTCGACGAGCCGACCGCCAACCTCGCGCCGGCGGTCGCGCGGGAGGTCCTCGAGGGCCACGTCCGTCACCTGGCGGACATCGGCACCTCGGTTCTCGTCGTCGAGCAACGCGCTCGGGCGGTGCTGCAGATCTCCGACCGAACCTACGTGCTCGGCGGCGGCCGCGTCGTGATGCACGGCTCGCCGGACGTGCTGGCGTCCAGCCCCGAGTTCGTCGAGAGCTTCCTCGGCGGGACTCGCGCCTGACCAAGCCCGGCCGAGGTCTCCCCGACCTTCGTGCGGTCACCCTGGATCGTGCAGGCAGCGTCTCCCCGATGCTGCCTGACCTCGTGGCGTTCGAGCGGAGCTGCTCCGGAATCGTCTCGTGTCGAGGAAACCGGCGCGCCTTTCGCCGCTCAGTTTCGAGCCGGACGCCCGACGAACGCTATGGTATTGGGCAATCTGCAAAACAGAGAGGGAACGGTGGCAGTCGCGCGCCGAACGACGATACGAGATGTCGCCGCCGCGGCCGGGGTCTCACCGACCACCGTCTCCCACGCGTTGAACGGGAAGGGCCGAATCGACCCGCGGACGCGTGCGCAGATCCAGCGAACCGCTGACCGCCTCGGCTACCAGGCGAATCGGATCGCTCGAGGCCTCCGGTCCGGCCGCTACGGAGTCCAGGCGCTCTGGCTGCCGACCGAGCAGGATCCCGCCTCTTCCGACGCGCTCTTGCTCGACTACTACATGCGGCTTGCGAGCGCGATGACCAAAGCATTCTTCACCAGAGGCGACGTTGTCATGCTGATCCCGCCCGTTGGTTCGAGTGAGAAGCTTGTGCCGCTGCCCACGGACGGGGCCATCGTCGTGGAGCCCACCGACGACGACCCGCGCCTGACGACCCTCCGTCGTCTTGACATCCCCACCGTGACGATCGAGAGGAACCCCGTTGACCCCGACGACCCGTGGTGCGTTGCGTCAGACACCGGCGACGAGATCGAGACGCTCCTCGAGCATCTCGACTCGGAGGGCGCGGAGCGGATCGCGCTCCTCGTGCCCGAGGCCATGGGGGCCTGGTCGAAGGAGCAACGCGAGGCCTACGGCTCCTGGACGGAGCGACATGGGCGCGTCGGCCTGGCACGCTCCGTCTCGATGAATTCGGCCTACGAGAGCGCCGATCGCACGGTGCACTCGCTGCTCCGATCACACCCGCGTCCCGATGCGATCGTCATTGGTGCCGAGCGGTTCGTCCCCGGCACGATGCACGCGGTAGCCGGCGCCGGGCTGTCGGTACCCGGCGACCTCCTGGTGGCCGTCGCGGTCGACGGGAACCACGCCCGCTCGTCGGCACCGCCGCTCACCGCGGTCGATCTCCAGCCCGAGCGGCAGGCCGTCGCCGCGGCGGAGCTGCTGTGGCGACGGCTGGACGGTGAAGAACCGCAGGGCCAGCGGACCATCCCCGTGATCCTCAAGGTGAGGGAGTCGAGCCGTCGCCTGCCCTCTGCAAGCGCCGCCCGCGGGATTGGTGACGCTATTGACCTTGGCACGGGCGCTCTGTAGGGTGCAAATACGATTTGGCACGGACCGAGGGGGGAGCGCATGCAGCGCACGCAAAATCGTCGACCGGCCGTTCAGCCCTCACAGGGAGCAGGTGAGCCGTGTCAAAGGAGAGGATGGCTGGCGGGAAGGCTCGCTCTGGCCGCGGCTTCCCTCACGGTCGGTGCCGCGATGGTGGTTGCCACGGCACCCGCAGGAGCCTCTGTGCAAGGGCAGCTGAAGCTCAAGCCTCCGGCGATCCGCCAAGCTGGTGAGCTCCAATTCTGTTCGACAATTGCGACACCCCCGGTCGAGTACTACACCTCCAACCATGTGCCCACCGGCACCGACGTCGAGCTCGGCAGCGCCATCGCGCGCGAGCTCGGCCTCAAGGCGGTGTGGCTCAACACCGGCTTCACAGACATCATCCCGGCCCTCCAGGCGGGTCACTGCGACCTCATCATGTCGGACCTCTACATCAAGCCCACACGACTCAAGGTGGTGAACTTCATTCCGTACATGTGGGCGAGCGAGTCTGTCGTCGTGAAGAAGGGCAATCCTTCCCACCTCACGGGGATGAACATGAGCCTCTGCGGCCACCGCGTGGCGGCGAACTTCTCGACTACCGCCGTCGAGGACGCGCAGTCCCAGAGCAAGACCTGCACGAAGGCGGGGAAGAAGGCGATCACAATCACGCAGTTCAAGACCCCGATCCAGGCGCTCCAGCAGCTCGCCCTCGGGCGCGCGACAGCGTTCGCGACGACGACCGAGAACGGCGCTTACTACATGGCTCAGCGCAAGGGGCTATTTCAGTTCGCAGGGGCTGCGTATGGGAAGATCCTGGCTGGCATCGCGGTGAACAAGAACGACCCGGCGCTGGAGCACGCCGTCACGTTGGCGTTCAGGACGCTCTACAAGAACCACACGTACGCGCGGATCTTCGAGAGGTTCGGTCTCACACAGGAGGAGCTTGCCAAGCCGCTGCCCGACCGAAACTAGCCTGACCGCAGGTGGGCAGCGCGCAGGCCGAGAAGGCGCTTGCGCTGGACTAGAGCCGGGAGGGCTCGTTGTTCGCTACTGCTGGGCTCCACTTCAACACCAGTTTCTTCTGGAACTCTCTTGTCCATCCTTCGACTGCATTTCTCCAGGGTTTGGAGACGACCGTCTATCTCGCGGTCATTGCTCAGTCCCTCGCAACGATCATCGGGCTCCTTCTAGCGCTCGCCCGGCGCTCGAAGATCGCGCCTCTTCGGGCGTTCGTCTGGGTCTACACGTGGATATTCCGCGGCACGCCGCTGCTCATCCAGCTGGTCATCGTCTACGACGGCCTTGCCGCAGCCGGAATCTACACTTTCAACAACATCTCGATCGGCTCGTTCGTGATCCCGAGCGTGGTCCAGGCTGCGGTCGTCACCTTCACGTTGAACGAGGCGGCCTACATGGGGGAGATCATCCGCGCGGCGCTGAACGCAGTTGATCCCGGCCAATTCGAAGCGGCGATGTCGACTGGCATGTCGCCGGGCCAAGCGATGCGGCTCGTCGTCGTGCCCCAAGCGGTGCGCTTCGTCGTTCCTCCGCTCGGTAACGATTTCAACGCCATGATGAAGAACACCTCGCTCGCGAGTGTGATCGGCGTTTCCGAGATGTTCTTGGTGACCCAGGAGATCAACTCCTCCACCTTCAACACGTTCGAGATCTACGCAGTCGCAGCGATCTACTACCTGGCGCTCACTACCGTGTGGGGGTTCATCCAGTCTGCGATCGAGCGCCGGATCGACCGCCGGTGGGGAATCGTGCGTCCGCGTCGGCCATGGTCGTCGTGGGTCGCGAGCTGGGGACGAAGACGCGTCGCGACCGCCGGCTCGCCGGTCGAAGCGCGGGGCAGCTCAGGGACGATCCTGGAGAGGAACGTCCTGGACGTGGTCGTGAGGCCGGGCCCCAGACAACAACGAGGATTGCTGTGGGGCCCACGAGATGAGTGATCGGTCGATGGCTCCGCGGGGGGCGCGTGGGAAGGCTGCTGTGCTGGATGCCGCCGCGCCCAGTCTGGACGCCGCCGACTCGCCGTCGCCTGACGCGATGGTGGAAGCGAGCGACGTCCACAAGCGTTTCGGCCCCCTCGAGGTGCTGAAAGGCGTCTCCCTCACGGTGGGGCGCGGCGAGGTCGTCGTGCTGATCGGCGCTTCCGGCTCCGGCAAGACCACGTTCCTCCGGTGCATCAACCACTTCGAACGCATCGACCGCGGACAGATCGTCGTGAACGGGCGGCTTATCGGCTACCGGACCGATGGCCGAGGACGGCTGGTCGAAGAGCGTGCGAAGACGATCGCCCGTCAGCGCGCCGAGATCGGCTTCGTCTTCCAGCACTTCAACCTGTATCCGAACAAGTCCGCGCTGCAGAACGTCACGCTTGGACCGCGCAAGGTCCGCAAGATGCCGAGGGAGCAGGCCGACGAGCTTGGAAGACGATTGTTGAGGCGGGTGGGGCTCGAGTCGAAGGTGGACGTCCATCCCGCGCAGCTCTCCGGTGGCCAGAAGCAGCGCGTGGCGATCGCGAGGGCATTGGCGATGCAGCCGAAACTGATCCTCTTCGACGAGCCGACGAGCGCCCTCGACCCCGAGATGATCGGCGAGGTGCTCGCGGTGATGCGGGATCTTGCCAAGGAGGGCATGACCATGGTCGTCGTGAGTCACGAGATGGGGTTCGCGCGGGAGGTCGCGGATCGAGTGGTGATGATGGACGACGGCGCCATCGTGGAAGAGGGGCCGCCTGCCCAGCTCTTCGACCACCCCACCCACGAGAGGACCCGGTCGTTCCTCGCCAAGCTGCTGTGACCGGGCGGCGGGGTGAGCGCCGGTCGTGGGGTGTCGCCGCACCTCACCCTGCGGCGGTGGAAGCCGCTGCTGCCCAGCTCTCCGCGGGCGGCACCGCCGTCGACGGCGCGCTCGCGGCCGCAGGCGTGCTGGCGGTCGTCTATCCCCACAACTGCTCCGTGGGCGGAGACCTGATCGGCCTGGTGAGGCGTGCAGGCGAGCATCCCCGTGCCGTTTTCGGCGTCGGGCGCTCGGCGAGCGCGATCGATGCCGCCGCGTTGCGCCTCCAGTTCGGAGATCACGTTCCGGTGACGGGACCGCTGAGCATCAGCGTGCCCGGCGTGGTGTCAGGGTGGCAGGCGCTCCACGAGCTGGGCGCCAGCCGCCCGCTCGCACAGCTCCTCGAACCGGCGATCGGGCTCGCGGCCGAGGGCGCGCCGGTGACCTCGTCGGTCGCCCGGGCGCTGCAGGCGCTGGACACCCCTGATCCGGGCCTCGACCAGATCTTCGGGCCGCCCGGGTCGCGCCTCGCCGCCGGCGGCGTCTTCGTGCAGCCGCACCTCGCCGAGACGCTCGTGCAGATCGGAAGCGACCCCGAGACGTTCTACCGCGGGGAGCTGGCTCGTCGCCTGGTCCGGGGCCTCGAAGCGGCGGGGAGCCCGATCACGCTCGAGGACTTCTCTCGGCACCACGCCGTGGTCGGCGAGCCGGCGACGGCGCACGCGGGAGAGCTCGCGCCACGGCTGTACACGACCGGGCTGCCCTCCCAGGGCCCTTTTTTCGCCGGGCTCGCGGAGCTGCTCGCATCGCTCGTCGGGCACGGCTACGACTTGCTCGGGAGCGACGCAGCGTTGCTCGCGCGCGCGTTCGACGAGATCTCGAGGATCCGGGACGACCTCCTCTGTGACCCCTCGCGAGCACCGGGAGCGGGCGTCCTCCAAGAGCGCCTTGGCGGGATCGATCTCATCGGGCCGGCCCCGTCGGCGGGACGTGTCCGGCGCCTCGCCGTAGAGGGAACCCCGCCTCCGAGCGGCGACACGGTCGCCGTGGTCGTCCACGACGAGCACGGCAACTCGGTGAGCATGCTGCAGAGCGTCTTCCACAGCTTCGGGTCACGGTTCTGTGATCCCGCGACCGGTGTGCTGTACCACAACCGCCAGAGCATGTTCACGCTCCGCCCCGGTGCTCCCGGCGAGCTTGGCCCCGGGCTGATGCCGCCGCACACGCTCTGCCCCACGATGGTCGACGCGGAGGACGGCGCCTCGTCGCTCGTCCTTTCGACGATGGGGGGGCGCTCGCAACCTCAGATTCTCGCCCAGGTGCTCCTGCAGCTCGTCGCGAAGAAGAGCGCGAGCGAGGCGGTGTCGACGCCGCGCTTCGTGGTCGGCGACAGCGAAGCGGTGCCGCCGCACCGTGTCGTCACGGCTGAGCAGGACCTTCCAGCTGACGCAATGGCCTCGCTCCTGGAAAGCGGGTTCGACGTCCGGATCGTCGCGGGGCGCAGCGAAGAGACCGGGCATGCCCAGGTCCTTCGGGTTGGTACGAGCGGGGTGCTCGACGCCGGCGCCGACCCGCGCAGCGACGGGGCAGCGAGACGCTCGGGCTGACCGTCGGGCCTCGGGTGGCGATCGCGCCCCTTCCCGCGCCCGCCCCGGGCGTTCCCTGCTTGCGCCCGCCCCGAGTTGCGCGTCCGTTGGGCAGATTCTGATCGCTCGTTGCGGCAGGGGGAGGATGATCGCGCCCGGTAGCTCGCGTTCCGCACAGTGCGGAACGGCGGCTGGAAGGGCGTGCGGGAGCTGCGAGAGGCCCCCCGTCGCCCGGGAGCGGAGACGCCGTGGAGCCGGACAGCACGAAGGTGCCGATGACCCAGCTGACGAGCCTGGTCGGCCCGACCGTCCTCGGAGACCACGGGGACGTCGCCACGATCCGCGAGCAGCACCGCCAGCGCCGTATCCGGAAGCTCCTCGCCGTGCTGTCCCTCGTCTTCGTGTGGGTCGTCTGGCGCCGGATCGCGCACGAGACGCTGCTCCCGCTGCCGCACGTCTCCGGCACACTGGGGCGCTACCTTCCTGCGCTCTTCCTCGTCGGGCTCCTTGCCCTGATCCTCGGGGCACAGTTCGTCGGTGGCGGGGCCTCCCCGCACATCTTGTTCCGACCCGGGGACATCGACGTCGGGCTCGACGACGTGGTGGGCATCGACAGCACGAAGCACGAGGTGGTGAAGACCCTCAACCTGTTCCTTGGCTACAAGCGCTTCGGGGAGCTCGGAGGTCTCCCGCGCCGGGGAGTGCTCTTCGAGGGGCCGCCGGGCACGGGGAAGACGTACCTCGCGAAGGCGATGGCCAGGGAGGCCGACGTCCCCTTCCTCTTCGTGTCCGCGACCTCGTTCCAGTCCCACTTCTACGGCATGACCGGTCGCAAGATCCACAGCTTCTTCCGCGTGCTGCGCAGCTATGCCAAGAGCGAAGGTGGCGCCATCGGTTACATCGACGAGCTCGACGCGATCGGTTCTGCGAGGAGCGGGATGGGCGGGACGAGGGGCGAGGGGCTCGCAGGCGTCGTGAACACGCTGCTCACCGAGATGCAGTCGTTCGACCAGCCGACGAGGTCGAGCCGGCTCGTCCGGCGCGTCGCCGTCGAGCCGCTCAACCGCTACCTGCCCCCGTCGATGCGGATACCGCCGAGATCGGTCGCGGTTCCGAACGTCCTCGTCGTCGCGGCGACCAACCGCGCGGACAGCTTGGATCCTGCGCTGCTCCGTCCCGGTCGATTCGACCGCTCCATCCACTTCCCGCTTCCCTCGCGGTCGGCTCGCGGAGAGATCGCTCGCTACTACTTGTCGCGGGTCGCGTGCGACGAGTCCATGGACCTCTCCGACGCAGCCGACCGGGTGGCAGGGATGACGGCCGGGTACTCCCCTGTCGCGATCTCGCACATCATCAACACAGCCTTGCCCCTGGCGCTCATGAGGGGTCGGACCGGGCTCACGCTCCAGGACCTGACCGAGGCCAAGGTCGAGTTCGAGACGGGGGAGAAGGACACCGCCACCGTCTACACCGACGAGGAACGGCGCCGGGTCGCGTTCCACGAGGCGGGGCACGCGACGGTTGCGTATTTCCTCGGCGAAGGGCGCAGGCTCGACGTGCTGAGCATCGTGAAGCGCCGCGACTCGCTGGGTATGCTCGCCCACTCCGACGCCGAGGAGCGGTTCACCCGTACGAAGTCGGAGTGCGAGGTCCTGCTTCGTATCGCTATGGGGGGCAGAGCTTCAGAGCGGCTCTTCTTCGGCGAGGTGAGCTCCGGCCCTGCCGGCGACCTCGTCGGTGCGACGCGCATCGCCGCGCAGATGGTCGGCGCCTACGGGTTCGGCAGTTCGCTCGTCTCGTTGGCGGCGGAGGAGCTGCAGCCGTTCAGCGGCGGGCTCGTCTCCAGCGTCCTCGGCGACCGCCAGATGCGTGCGGACGTGAGGAGGCTCCTCGACAACGCCTACTCCGATGCCGAAGCGGTGCTCCGTCGCCACAGTGCCGTCGTGGCCGCGCTCGCGACAGCGCTCGCCGAGCGTCGTGAGCTGATCGGGAGCGAGATCATCCAGGCGATCGAGGCCGTCGCGGGGACCGACAAGGGCAAGGCTGAGGCGAACCGGACACTCGACCTTCTCCTGCACGTCACCAGCAGCTGAGAATTCGGGTCGCGCGGCCCGTGCGACGGCGCGGCGAGGTCTCGACGGTGGGTCCGCACGACGCGGTCCGCGCTTCGTGCACGTCGAGCGGGGACGCCGGTCAGGAGCCCTACAATGGAGTGCCACCGGACGGTGCCGCCGGCGGGGACGTAGCTCAGTTGGCTAGAGCGCCTGCTTTGCACGCAGGAGGTCGGGAGTTCGAGTCTCCTCGTCTCCACCGCCCAGAGCGATATCATGCTATCATTCGTGCATGGCACAGATCTTGGTCCGCCAACTCGATGAGAACGTGAAGGACGCGCTCCAACGCAGGGCTCGAGCCCACGGGCGCTCCACCGAAGAAGAGGTTCGGGAGATCCTGCGCGCCGCCGTGCGAGCAGGACCGGCCGGACCGGTCCGGCTTGGGTCGACGATCGCGTCGCGATTCCGCGGTGAGGGAGTCGAACACGACTTCGCCGAGCTGCGTGGCCACCCGGCACACGGGGCGGACCTCTCGGAGCCATGATCCTGCTCGACACCAACGTGCTGTCGGCACTCATGCGATCCGAGCCAGAGGCCGTCGTGGTCGACTGGCTCGACGCTCAGCCGTCGGAGTCGATTTGGACGACGGCGGTCACCGTGTTCGAGATCCGAACGGGCTTGGAGCTCCTTGCGCCGTCGCGCCGTCGTCGGCATCTCGAAGCTGCCTTTGAGCGGGTGCTCAACGAGGATCTCGACCAACGGGTCCTCGCCTTCGACGTCGCCGCCGCAGATGCGGCCGGTGCAGTTGTCGCTCGAAGTCAGCGCGCGGGCAAGCCGGTCGAGCTGCGGGACGCTCAGATAGCGGGGGTAGCACTTGCGCGGAGAGCAACGGTCGCCACGCGCAACATCCGTCACTTCAGGGACCTCGGTGTGCGTCTCGTCGACCCCTGGAGTCCCGCCGGCGGACCGAAGCGGTGACACTCGAAGCTCCTGGATCGACCGCCTCCAGGACCTGGCTCAGAAGCTCCCGCAGTTCCGTCCGGTTCGAATAGCGACAACTCAGCACCAACAGGGAAGACTCGGTTGAGCGCAGTGCTCCCGAGAGGCTGCTGGAGCAGTCGCTGGAGCAAATCCTGAGATGACGCCGCTGGCTAGGCAAACCTGAATGAACATAGGACTCTCGGATCCTGCCGTCGTCAGATGAACAGTCGGTAGGAATAGGGAAGGTGCCCAAGCGACGGCATGGTCTCCAAAACGTCCGCAAGAGTGCTTGCAATGCGAAATGTGGTGGGTAGCGTGTCGTAGAACGCGTCGTTGTTCCAGTTCATCTTGGAGAGCCCCAACACCTCGGTGGCGACGCGCTCTGCAGGTCCGCGGCCTGCCCAGCGCCTAACAGGCAATGGGCGCACGGCTGGCGAGACTGGCTGGCGGATGAGAAGAGCCCAGTGACGAGAGATTGTCACACCGGGATCTGTTGGAGCCGGGGGGTGCAATCGCCTTGACGCCGAGCGATTGATGGAACGACGCGGTCCCGAAACGCCATGTCGGTCGCTGGCGGCGTTCGCGCGCTGCGCTCGCGGACTTCACCACAGCTCGTGACATTTCGGCGGCGTCGATCGACAATCGTCATGCGTCTCGGCACGAGTCTTGCCGGTAGGCCTGGCCCATCAGAACCGCTTCGAGTGGGGCAGAGCCAGCCCTCAGTTGGAGCGGCACGGCCCAACGTCTGAGGACCCTGTACGACACCGACAACTGCGCCGGTGCCGTGACCCGCGTCGACGGTGTCACACCAGCCCGAGAGCGAGAGAGGCCGTACTGCGGCGCGTCGCAGCTGGGGCAATCCCAACGGTTCGCGGCGCGGGCGGGCGGGCCTGACCATGAACCCGGCGTGAAACGCCGATGAGAGGAGTCTCACCAGACCTTCACCCACCCTTCAACTCGCGAGCACACGCTGAGCCGGGTCCGAAACCATGCGGCCCGCAGCGGCGGGCGCTCGTGCGGAGGGAAGGTCCATGGAAGCAGCAGGAAGCACCCGGAGGCGCCGAGGGCGCAGGTGCGTCGTCACCGGCTCGGCAGGGTTCATCGGCTCGACGTTGTGCGCGCGCCTCGCCCGGGAGGGGTGGGCGGTCACGGGGGTCGACGCCTTCACCGACAGCTACGACCCGGTCGAGAAGGTCCTGCGCGCCGCCAGCCTCACCCGGGTCGCCGGCACCACCCTGGTCGTGGGCGACCTCGCCGAGCTCGACCTGGCCCGGGTGTTCGACGGCGCCGAGGTCGTGTTCCACCTGGCCGGCAGGGCGGGGGTCCGTCCGAGCTTCGCCCAAGAGGAGCGGTACGTCCACGACAACGTCGTCACCACCGAGCGGGTGGTGGCGGCCGCCCGCCAATCGGGTGTCCGCCGCATCGTCTACGCCTCGTCGTCCTCGGTCTACGGCGACGGCGACGCGCCGTTCCGAGAGGACGCCGCCCCGAGCCCCATCTCCCCCTACGGCCGCACCAAGCTCGAGGCCGAGCGGTGCGCCCTCGCTGCGTCGGGGGCCGACCTCGAGGCGGTGGCACTGCGGTACTTCACCGTCTTCGGTCCCGGCCAGCGGCCCGACATGGGGCTGCGGCTCTTCGCCGAGGCGGCACTGGCCGGCCGGCCGATCACCTTGTTCGGGGACGGGACGCAGCGGCGCGACTTCACCTACGTGCACGACGTGGTCGCGGCCACGGTCGCCGCGGCCGACGCACCGGCCGCGGGGCTCGCCGTCAACGTGGGGGGTGGCGCCAGCGTCAGCTTGCTCGAGGTGTTCGACCTCTTGCGGCGGCTGGTCGCGACCGAGCTCCTGGTCGACGTGCAGCCCTTCGCCCGCGGGGACGTCCGGGTGACCTCCGCCGACCTCAGCCGGTCCGCGGAGCTGCTCGGGTTCGCGCCGCAGGTGCCGTTCGCCGTCGGCTACGAGCGCCAGGTGTCGTGGCTCCGCGACCGCCTCGACCAGTCGATGGTGCGCTCGGCATGACCACCCCCACCCCGCTCTCCCGGGTGCTGCTCTACTCGCACGACACCTACGGCCTCGGCCACCTCCGCCGGAACCTGGTCCTGGCGCGCTCGCTGCTGACCTCGCCTGCGCCGCCGCAGGTGGTGCTGGCCAGCGGCTCGCCGGTCATCGACCGGGTCCCCCTGCCCACCGGGCTGGCGTGCGTGCCGCTCCCGCCGGTGGTGAAGAGGGGGGCAGAGGAGTACGACTCGCTCGACCCCTCCCTCGGCATCTCGCTCGTGCGGCGGGCCCGGAGCGCGGTCCTGTCCGACGTGGTGGCCCGGTGGCAGCCCGACGTCCTCGTCGTCGACCATGCGCCGCACGGGATGAAGGGCGAGCTCCTGCCCGTCTTCGACACCCTGCGCCGGCGGTCCCCCCGCACCAAGGTGGTGCTCGGCCTGCGCGACATCCTCGACGAGCCCGAGCGGGTGGTGGCCGCCTGGCGTGCCGAGGGCGTGATGGAGACGCTCGAACGCGTCTACGACGCGATCCTCGTCTACGGCGAGCGATCGGTGTTCGACCTGGCCCGCCTGTACCGGCTCCCGCCGACGGTGGCGGTCCGGCTCGTCTACTGCGGCTACGTCGCCGGCGCACCGCCGGCCGGACCGGCAGCCCCACCGGGGCTCGAGCCCGGCACCGAGTACGTCCTCGGCACCGTGGGTGGCGGCGGCGACGGCGTCGAGGTGCTGGTGGCGACGGCGCAGGCTGCGGCCGCTGCCGGCCTCGCCGCGGTCCTGTGCACCGGACCGCTGATGCCGGCGGCCGACCGGGCCCACCTCGCCGACGCGGTGGGGGGGCGGCCCGGGGTGGTCGTCGTCGAGCACCTGACCGACCTCGTGGGCGTGGCCGCCGGTGCGCGGTGCGTGGTGAGCCGGGGTGGCTACAACAGCATGTGCGAGCTGGTCAGCCTGGGTGTCCCCGCCGTGGTCGTGCCCCGGTCGGCCCCCAGGGTTGAGCAGGTCCTGCGGGCCGAGGCGTTCGCCCGCAGGGGACTCGTGCGGGTGGTCCGGGAGGCGGATGGCTTCGCCGGGTCGCTGGTCCGGGCGGTGGCGGAGGCCGCCGCGGGGGTGGCGCGCCCGCACGAGCAGCTCCCGCTCGACGGCGGCGCCCGGACGGTCGACGCCGTGCGCCGGCTGGTGGCGAGCGCCCCGGCGGCTGACGATGGGGCGCCGGACGAGACGCTCATGGTGCCGGCGTGACCACCGCGCGGGCGACGGACGCCGGACCCACCGTGTGCTACCTGACCAAGCGGTTCCCCCGGACGTCGGAGACCTTCATCCTCGACGAGATCCTGGGGCTCGAGGCCCTCGGCGTCCCGCTCCGCCTCTTCGCCCTCGCCGACCCCGGTGAGCGGGTCGTCCAGCCCGACGTCGCGCGGGTGGCGAGCCCCGTGCGGTACCTGCGGCGGGACGCGGGCCGCATCCGTGGGGCCGACCTGGCCCGCGCCCTCGCCGGCCACGGCCGGTTGGCGCGGCGCCACCCGCTGCGTTGGCTCGGGGTCGTGGGTCACGTGCTGGTCGCACGGGGGCACCGGTCGACCTTCCGCCACCTGCTCGAGGCGGGAACCATGGCGACCGAGGTGGAGCGGGCGGGCGGGATCCACCTGCACGCCGCCTTCGCCCACGGCCCGGCCAGCGTCGCCCACTTCGTCTCGCTCCTCACCGGCGTGCCCTTCAGCTTCGCCGCCCACGCCAAGGACCTGTACCTGTCGAGCCCCGACATCCTCGGCATCAAGGTGGCGGCGGCCAAGTTCGTGCTGGCGTGCTCGCAGAGCGCCGCCGACGAGCTCCGCCGGATCGTGGCGGCCCATCCCGACCCGGCCGTCCGGTCGGCGGTGGGCAAGGTGGTGCTCGCGCCCCACGGCGTCGACGTCGACCGGTTCCGGCCTGCCGTCCCGCACGACCGACAGGGACCGGTGTCGCTGCTGGCCGTCGGCCGCCTCGTCCCGAAGAAGGGGTACCCCGTGCTGGTCGAGGCGCTCGAGATGCTCGCCGCCTCCGGGGTCGACGTCAGGTGCCGCGTCGTCGGCGACGGCGCGCTGCGCGACGACCTCACGGCGCGCCTCGACGCCGCGGGCCTGTCGGCGCGGGTGGCCATCCTCGGCACCCGCACCCACCAGGAGGTCGTCGAGGAGTACCGGCGGGCCGACGTCTTCGTCCAGGCCAGCGTGGTCACCGCCGACGGCGACCGCGACGGCATCCCCAACGCCGTCCTCGAGGCCATGGCCTGCGGGCTGCCGGTGGTGGCCACGGACGTCGCGGGGATCCCAGAGGTCGTCGACCACGGGCGGACCGGGCTGCTCGTCCCCTCCGGCGACCCGGCCGCCCTGGCCGGCGCCCTGGCCGGCCTCGTCGGCGACCGCGCCCTGCGGTCCCGGTTGGGCGCGGCCGCCCGGGCCCACGTCGAGACCCATGCGTCCCGGGCGGTCTGCGTGGCTGCCGTGGCCAGCCGGTTCCCGGTTGCCGGCGACCGGGTGGCGGAGCGCCTCCGGCCCGACGGCCAGGTCGAGGGCGGACGGTCGGCGGCGGCAGCGGCATGCCCGGCATGAGCCGACCCTCGGGGCGCGCAGAGGTGGCCCCGGTGTCCACACCTGCCACCGCTGCCCCTGCGCCCGGTGCCCGCCTCGCCTACCTCCTGCCCGACCCGGGCATCCCGGTCGGGGGGACCAAGGGGGCCTCCGTGCACGTCGACTCCCTGTGCGGGGCGCTGGCCCAGCACGGGTACGACGTCACCCTGTACGCGACGCGGGTGGTCGGCCCGCTCAGCGCACCGGGTGCCGACCGGGTGGCGGTGGTCCCGGTCGACGTCGGCCCGATGCCCTCGGGTCCCGCCGCGGACGCCCGCCGCATGGACGCCGCGGCGCGGTTCTTCGAGGCGGTGGAGCCGGTGCTGGCGACCGACCCTCCGAACTGGGTGCACGAGCGCCTCAGCCTCTTCGCCGGTGCGGGCACGGTCATGGCCTCTCGGCTTGGGCTGCCCCGGGTGGTCGAGGTCAACGCGCCGGTCGCCTCCGAGCGGCGGGCCCACTTCAGCTTGTCGCTGCCTGAGGAGGCGGCCGCCGCCGAGCGCGCGGCGCTGGCCGGTGCCTCCGTGGTGGCGGTGTCCGAGCCGCTGGCGGCATGGGCAGCGGCCCTCGGGGCGGCGCGGACCGCGGTGGTGCCCAACGGTGCGGTCCTCGACCCGTTGGGGCCCCGCGGCCGTGCCGAGGCGCGGCGACGCCACCGGCACCACCTCGGGGTCGGCGACGACTGCGTCGTCGTGGGGTTCACCGGCAGCCTCAAGCCGTGGCACGGCGTCGAGCTGCTCGTCGAGGCGGTGGGGCTGGCGAGCGACCGGTCATCGCTCGCCCTGCTCGTCGTCGGTGACGGTCCGGGACACGAGGCGGTCGAGCGTGCGGTCGCGCGGCTGGGGGACACGGTGCCGGTGGCGATGACCGGCGCGGTGCCCTTCCGCACGGTCCCCGAGTACCTGGCAGCCATGGACCTCGCCGTCGCGCCGTACCTCCCGGCCGAGGCCTTCTACTTCTCTCCCCTCAAGGTGGCAGAGGCCATGGCCTCGCTGGTGCCGGTCGTCGCGTCCGACTTTCCGCCGGTGCGCGAGCTGCTCGGCGAGAGCGGCGTGCTGGTCCCCCCGGGATGCCCGGCCGCGCTGGCCGACGCGATCGTGGCGCTCGCCTCCGACCCTGCCGAGCGCCGGCGGCACGCAGCCGATGGGTGGGCGCGGGCCGTCGCCCGGTTGAGCTGGCGGCGCGTGGCGCAGCGGGTTGCAGACGCCGTGCCCATCGACGCCATGACGGGGGTGCGATGACGGCCGGCGGCACGCTCAGGCTCCTCCGGTTGCACCGGGCATGGGACCTCGACCTGCGCCCGGTCCGCGCCGCCGTCGGTGCCGGGGTGGCCCTCTCCGCCCTGCGCGCCTGCCTGCAGTGGGTGGCTCCGGTGCCACTCAAACTTGTCTTCGACAGCGTGCTCGCCCATCACCCGCTCCCGAGCGTGCTGTCGTGGATGCCGTCGACGCCGTCAGGCCGCCTGGTCGTCCTCACCGCCGCCATGGTCGGCATCGCGGTGCTCCTGGGCGTGACCGCCTTCGGCGCCACCGCCTTCCTCGCTTCGGCCGGCCAGCGGGTCGTCCACGACCTGCGGTGCCGCCTCTTCGCGCACCTGTCGGTCCAGTCGCGCTGGTTCCACCAGCGCCGCACCCAGGGCGACCTCCTCGCCCGGCTGGGCGGCGACGTCCAGGCGATGCAGACGGTCGTGGTCAACGTGGTGCCCATGGCCGTCGAGAACAGTCTCACCATCGCCGGGATGATCGTGATCATGCTCGTGCTCGACTGGCAGTTCAGCCTCCTCGCCCTGAGCATGGTGCCCCTCTTGGTGCTCGTCGTCCGCCACTACATGGCCGCGATCAAGCACTCCCAACGGCAGGCGCGGCGCGCCGAGGGTGAGGCCACCACCTCCGCCCAGCAGGTGCTGACGGCGTTGCCGGTGGTGCAGGCGTCGGGGACCGAGACCCTCGAGGCCGGCCGCTACGGCGCCCTGGCCAGGCGAGGGCTGGACGCCAACCGCCGAGCGGTGGTCCTCCAGTCGCGCTTCACCCCGATCGTCACAGTCGTCATGACCTGCTCGATCGCCCTCGTCATGTTGATCGGCGCCCGCGACGTGCTCGCCGGCCGGCTCACGGCGGGGGACCTCCTCCTCTTCGCCGCCTACTTCCGGGGCATGTACTCCCCGGCCCGCCAGCTGGCCAAGCTCGCCGGGATGCTCGGCCGTGGGCACGCGTCGGCCGAGCGCGTCTCGGAGATCCTCCACACCCACGAGGAGGTGCCCAGGCCCGCCGTCGCCCGGCGTGCGCCGGCGGTGCGCGGGCGGGTGAGCTTCGAGCGGGTGACGTTCGCCTACCCCGACGCCTCGCCGGTCCTCGCCGGCATCGCCCTCGACGTCGAGCCGGGAGAGCGCCGGGCGTTCGTCGGGGCGACCGGGTCCGGGAAGAGCACCCTGTTGCGCCTGGTGCCCCGGTTCGCCGATCCGACGGCGGGTGCCGTGCGCCTCGACGGGGTCGACGTGAGAGAGCTCGACCTCGACTGGCTGCGCCAGCAGGTCGCCTGGGTGCCCCAG
This sequence comes from Actinomycetes bacterium, assembly GCA_021803085.1. Taxonomy (GTDB): domain Bacteria; phylum Actinomycetota; class Acidimicrobiia; order Acidimicrobiales; family RAAP-2; genus JAJYVT01. Next base: position 34,233 of record JAJZMD010000221.1, on the reverse strand, counting down.
GAGCTCGCCCTCCTGCGCCCGACCGTGTGGGAGAACGTGGTCTACGGCTCCCGCTGGACCACCCGGGCGGACGCGGTGGCCGCGGCCCGGGCCGTCGGGGTCCACGAGGTGCTCGCCGGTCTCTGCGACGGCTACGACACCGAGGTGGGCGAGGTCGGGTCGCGCCTGTCAGGCGGCCAGCGCCAGTGCATCGCCGTGGCGAGGGCGATGGCCCGCGACGCCACCGTGCTGCTGCTCGACGAGCCGACCACCGGCATGGACGCCGCGACCCGGTCGGTCGTGGTCGGCGCCCTCGACCTGCTGTGCGAGGGGCGGACCACCCTCCTCGTCACCCACCAGCTCGCCGCCGTCGCCAGCGGCTACCGCATCTCCGTGCTCTCGGAAGGAAGGATCGTCGAAAATGGAACCCACCACGAGCTCGTCGGGTCACCGACCGCCTACCGCGACCTCTACGTCGCCGACCTCGCCGGAGTCGTGGCTGCCATGCCGGGTGGTGCCTGAGATGCCGGGCGTCGTCGAGACGTCCCGGCTCGCCGGCGACGGTCGTCGGCTGTGCGTGGTCGGGGCCGGGTACGTCGGCCTCACCGCGGCAGCGTGCTTCGCCCATCTCGGGCACGACGTCACCTGCGTCGAGTGCGACGCCGACCGGCTGGCCGTCTTGCAGTCGGGCGGGATCCCCATCCACGAGCCCGGCCTGGCAGAGCTGGTCGCCGCCGGGCGGGCCGCCGGCCGCCTCCGGTTCACCGAGGACGTGGGGTCGGCCCTCGTGGGCGCGGCGGTCGCGTTCCTCTGCGTGGGCACGCCCCCGCAGCCGACGGGCGAGCCGGACCTGAGCTTCCTCGCCGACGCCGCCCGCTCCCTGGCGAGGACGGCCTCGAGCGACCTGGTGGTGGTGGTCAAGAGCACGGTGCCACCGGGCTCGTGCGAGGCGCTCGAGCTGATCTGTGCCGAGGAGGCCGGCCCCGGCGTCCACATCAAGGTCGCCTCGAGCCCCGAGTTCCTCCGCGAGTCCCGGGCCGTCGAGGACTTCTTGTCCCCCGACCGGGTGGTGGTCGGCGCCGAGGACCCCGACGTGGCACGGCTGGTGGCCGACCTCTACCCGGCTGGCCCTCGGGTCGTCCTCTGCGACCGACGCGGCGCCGAGCTGGCGAAGTACGCCGCCAACACCTTCCTCGCCATCAAGATCTCGTTCGCCAACGAGGTGGCCCAGCTCTGCGACGCCCTCGGCACCGAGGCGGGCCCGGTGCTGGCGAGCGTCGGAGCCGACCATCGGGTCGGCCCCGAGTTCCTCCGTCCCGGTCCCGGCTACGGCGGGTCCTGCCTGCCAAAGGACGTCGCCGGCTTCATCGCCCTCGGCGAGGTGGCCGGCACCCGCACCACGCTCGCCGCGGCGGCGGAGGCCCAGAACACCCATGCCCGCCGGTCCGTCGCCCACCGCCTCGAGCTGGTGCTCGGCGGCCTGCCGGGTCGGCGCGTCGGGGTCCTCGGACTCGCCTTCAAGGAGGGGACCGACGACACCAGGGACTCGCCGGGGGTCCAGATCGTGCACGACCTGGTGGCGGCCGGTGCGGAGGTGGCCGCCTACGACCCGCTGGCGACACCCGACCTCCCCCCCGGCACCCGATCGCCGAGCGTCGCCGACACCGTCGCCGGCGCCGACGCCGTGGTGGTGGCGGTCGCGTCCGAGGAGTACCGGTCGCTGGACCCGGCGTCGACGGCCACGCAGATGGCCGGCCGGGTCGTGTTCGACGCGGTGGGGGTGCTCGACCTCGACCGCTGGGCCGCCGCCGGTCTCAGCGTCTACGGCGTCGGACGGGGGGTGCCGCTCGCGTTCTATCCTGTGGTCTGGACGCCGTTACGGTGGACGACGGCCGGACGCACCGTGGCGGCAGCAGGCGCTGCCGACAAGTGACTCGGAGCAGCAGCTGGTGACCCCTGACTCTCGCCGCGATCCCGTCGCCTCCGCGATCCAAGCTGCGTCGCCCACGCGCCGGACCGTCCGCCTCCCTCTGCTCTACGTGGGGTTCCTCGCGTTCGCGGTGCTGGCCGCGTGGCTCGCCTCGATTGGGATGGGACCGAGCTCGTCGGGCTCGCTGCCGGCCGCTGCGCCGGTCGGCCGCCAGCTGCCGCGGGCCGCGGCGTCCCCCACCTCGGTGACCACCGTGCCGGCGGCGACGCACGCGCGGACCCATCCGGCCGCCGCCCACGAGGTGGCGGGTGCGCCGGTCACCACGACTCAGGCGAGCGCGCCCAGCGTCGTCGCACCGCCGTCGCAGACCCGGGTCGTGGTGCCCAGGGTGACGGTCGTCACCGTCCCCTTCTCGGCCTTGCTCCCCGTCTCGAGCTCGGGCAGCCCGTCGTCTTCGAGCAGTGACAGCAGCTCGAGCGACTCCTCCTCGGCCAGCGCGACGACGCCACCGTCGTCGAGGTCCCCGTCATCCAGGCACCCGTCGACATCGACATCGTCGACATCGACATCGACGACATCGACGACATCGACAGGAGGTGGTGACTCGTGAGGCGGTCGCGGTCACCGGTCGTCTCGCCCTGGACGCGGCCTCCCTTCGTCCGCGCGGACGGCGGGGGGTGATCGACGCGCCATCCCGGCTCCTGCCCGCTCGCCACGGCCAGCCCGCGCCGGCGCGGGCGTCGCCTTGCACGCCGATCGTCGCGAACGATCGCGGACCGAACGCGGCTCGCGGCCCGTCACCGCGCGGTCCGCGCCGTTGGCTCCGCCGGCCGCGTCTCGGCACGGTCGGGCGGCTGGTCGCCTTCCACGCCCTCATCATCGGCTCGGTCTTCGGCATCGTCGTGGTGCAGTTCACCCAATCGTTCGCCAACCGCTACCGAGCCACGATCACGAGCGACCTGACGGAGAACGTCACCCAGTTCACCCGGCTCGCCGCTATCCGACCGGCCTCACAGTCCCTGCTCGACTTCAGCCGCGCCTACCTGGCCATGCACGGGTCCTCGCGCGTCGACGAGCTCGCCATCTCGCTCCCTGCCGACGGCGAGGTCCTGGCCTCCCCCGCGTCGAAGGACCTGGTGGGCAACGCCGCCATCCGACGCCTCATCCGGACGCCGCCCAAGACGACCGTGCTCACCCAGGTGTCGGACGGGGACCAGCCGGAGCTGGTCCTCGCCGTTCCGATCACCGAGCACGGCCGCAGAGTTGGCACCTACTTCACCGCGGGTAGCCTCGCCACCTACGAGACCATGCGCACCAGGGTGCTCATCCTGGCGGTGGGGGAGGGGCTCATCATCCTGCTGGCCGCGGTGGTCAGCGTCACCGTCCTGCTCCGGCGGCTCCTCGGCTCGGTGCGCCGCCTCACCCGGACCGCGGCGGACATCGGCCTCCGGGGCGAGCTGGGCGTGCGGCTCGAAGGGGCGGACGCCGGGGACGAGGTGGGGGAGATGGCGGCCACCTTCAACGCCATGATCGAGAAGATCGAGACCTCAGTAGCCCTCCAGCGCCAGATGATGGCCGACGTCTCGCACCAGCTGCGAACGCCGCTCACCGTCGTGCGAGGCCACCTCGACGTGATGAGCCGCGGGGACCTCGACGACCCGGCGCGGGTCAGGGAGGTCGTGTCCACGGTGGTCGAAGAGATCGACCACATGAAGCGGTTGGTGGAGAGGCTGCTGCTTCTCGGCCGGTCGCTCGAGGCCGACTTCACCGATGCATGGCCGGTCGACCTGCGCGCCCTCCTGCTCGACGTGGCCGCCGCCGGGGAGATGCTCGCGCCTCGCCGTTGGGCGGTGGGGCCGATCCCCGACGTCGTGGTGATGGCCGACCTCGACAAGCTGCGCGGGGCCCTCCTCAACCTCGTCGAGAACGCCGTGCACGTCACCGGCCCCGGCGACACCATCCGTCTGTCCGCCCGCAACGCGGGGACGGAGGACCGCCCCACCGTGGAGATCGCGGTCGATGACTCCGGTCCCGGCATCCCGGTCGACCAGCGACAGGCGGTGCTTGGCCGCTTCGCCCGCCCCGGGGCGAGCGTCGGCGACGGGACCGGACTTGGCCTGGCCATCGTGGGCGCCGTTGCCGCGGCGCACCACGGGTCGGTGGACATCACGCACTCACCGCTGGGCGGGTGCCGTGTGGTCGTGACCATTCCCCGCCCCCGTCCCGAGGAGGCGAGGGCGCTCACGGCGGACGACGAGCCCGCAGCGCCGTCGGCGGGGCCGCGCCGCCGCCGGTGGTGGATGCCCAAGCAGTGGCGGCGACGACGGACGGTGGGGGCGATCGCGTCGAAGGTGGAGGAGGCTTGACGCCATGCAGGTCATGGTGGTGGAGGACGACGCGAAGATCGCGCAGTTCCTCGAGCGCGGCCTCGAGGCGGAAGGGCACGCGGTCACCGTGGCGGTCAGCGCCGAGGACGCTCGCCGGTGGTACTCGGCGTTGGGGCCGCAGCTGGAGCTGGTCCTCCTCGACCTCGGGCTGCCCGGCGAGGACGGCATCGACCTCCTCCGGTCGCTGCGGGCCGGTGGGTTCGCCGCGCCGATCATCGTCGTCACCGCCCGCGACGACGTGCGGGACAAGGTCACCGGGCTCGACGCCGGGGCGAACGACTACATAACCAAGCCCTTCGCCTTCGACGAGCTGCTGGCGCGGATCCGGGCCGTCCGACGGAGCGCCGGGCAGCCGGCGCAGACCGAGCTCGTCGTCGGCGACCTGCGGCTGGACCTGCTGACCAAGGTTGCCCAGCGTGGCGGGCGGCAGATCGAGCTGGCTCCGCGCGAGTGGGTCCTGCTCGAGCTGTTCATGCGCCACCCTCGCCAGGTGCTGTCGCGTTCGCAGATCCTCAGCAACGTCTGGAGCTACAGCTTCGAGCCGGGTTCGAACATCGTCGACGTCTACATCGGGTACCTCCGCCGCAAGATCAACCTGCCCGGCGTCGTCCCGCTGATCCAGACCGTGCGCGGGGCGGGCTACCGCCTCCTGCCGCCCTCGGCCGCCTGACGAGCGGGTCGCCGGTCGGGGGTCCCGGCCCCGGCGCAGGTCACGTCACGGCACAGGTCACGGTGCGTCGCAGATCACGGGGGCGAGTCGAGGCGCAGGGTGACGAAGCTCTTTTCGACCAGGTCGAGCTGGTACACGGTTCCTGGCGGCTGCGACAGCTTCAGGGCCTCGCCGACGTCGATGCCGAGGAGGTTGCGGAGGAGCATCCTTCCGATCATCTCGTGCGAGACCAGGAGCGGCATCTCCGCTCCCCGATTCCGCACGATCTCGAGTGCCACGCCAGCTCTCGCGTCGGCGTCGGCGTAGCTCTCCCCGCCGGGGAAGCGCCACGTGTAGCGGGAGCGGCGGCGGCGGGCGAGCTCGCCGGGAAAGCGCGCCTCGATCTCGGCGTTCGTGAGTCCTGCCATCGCGCCGTGGTCGAGCTCCCTCAGCTGGTCGACCACCTCGACGGCGAGGTGGAGCGCCTCCGCGTAGACGGACGCGGTCTCGACCGCACGACCGAGCGGGCTCGAGAAGACGCCGTCGATCGGCGCGCCGGCCAGCTCGGACGCAAGCCGTTGGACCGACGAGCGTCCCGTGGCGGTCAAGGGGGAGTCGAGCTGTCCTTGACGCCGGCCCTCCCGGTTCCACTCCGTCTCTCCGTGACGGGCAAGGAGGCATCCCTTCATGCCCCGTGTCTACAGGCACCGGCAGCCCCGTTCCGACCACGGCCGGCACTCACGGCTCTGCGAGCGGACGAACATCCCGCCTTCCATCACCGAGGCGTGATCGTCCGCGTCGAGGGCTGCGGCGATCCTCGGCTCCTCGGGAGACCCCATGGCGGCGAGCTCGCGGCCCGACGCGCACCGTTCGATCGCTTCCGTGAGATCCGAGGGCGAGCGCGCCCGCACCGAGCTGGTCTTCGAGAGGCGACTGAGGACGATGTGACCGGGGTGGCCGGCATCGCGCTCTTCGGTGAGCAACTCGACCGTCTGGGACTGGTAGGTGAGGCAGACCGCCGGGACCCGCGCCAAGTACGCCCAGGGTCGTCGCTCCCGCTACCCGTTGGTGTCGCGCAGATCTGCCTGCAGGCGGTGGTCGGTGGCGGTGCGTGGGGCGTGCAGCACTCGCGGGCGTCCCGTCCCCGCTATTGTCGGCCCGCCCGAAAGTGCACCAGCCCACGATGCCTCGCGAGAGACGGTGACGCGAAGCTCGTGCCGCAGCATGTGAGCGATTGAACAACATGGCGCAGTCGAACCCCCTCGACGACGAGCAGGAGGAGCAGCTCATGGCGATCCAAGCTGGCGACGAGATCCCCGACACCCAGCTCTGGCGGATGACGAAAGACGGGCCAAAGGCGGTCAGGTCTGCCGAAGTTCTCGGCGCGGGAAAGGTCGTGCTGTTCGCCGTCCCCGGTGCGTTCACCCCGACGTGCTCCGACCATCACCTGCCGGGTTTCGTGCTCCGTGCTGACGAGATCCGAGCCAAGGGTGTCGACACGATCGCATGCCTGGCTGTGAACGATCCGTTCGTGATGGGCGCCTGGGGGAGAGCCAGGGGCGCCGAGGACCACGTCGTCATGCTGTCCGACGGGAATGGCGAGTTCACCCGGGCGGTCGACCTGGAGATGGACGGCAGCGGCATCGGTCTCGGGAAGAGGTCCCGGCGCTACGCGGCGATCCTCGAGGACGGCGTGGTGAGGTCGATCTTCGTCGAGCAGGGCCCAGGGGTGGAGGTGAGCTCGGCAGAGGCGGTTCTGGCCGCCCTCTGATCGGTCGGCCCAGGGGCTGACCGAGCGGTTCCGGATTCGTCCGAGGCTCGGCGAAGAGCCCGGCGCGCTCAGCGGTGGTGGCTCGATTCGTGGGCGACGTGACTGGCGGGCTCGAGTTGGAAGGTGGCGTGCTGGACGTCGAAGTGCTGCCCCAGGCAGCTCTGGAGCGCGTCGAGGATCTGCGGGGCGTGGCCCGAGGCGAAGCAGTGGTCCTCGACCACCACGTGCGCGCTCAAGGTCGGCATTCCCGAAGTGACCGTCCAGGCGTGCAGGTCGTGCACGCCGACGACGTGCTCGACGGCCGCAAGGTGAGCGCGCACCTCGTCGAGTGACATGTCTTCGGGCGCTGCCTCGAGCAGGATGCGCCCACTCTGGGCGAGGAGGCTTCGAGCCGTGACGAGCATGAGCCCGGCCACGACGAGGGATGCGACGGCGTCGGCGCGGTTCCAGCCGGTCAGCATGATGACGAGCCCGGCGGCGGCGGTGCCGAGGAAGGCGTAGAGGTCGGTCGCGACGTGGGCGAGGGCTCCCCGAACGTTGAGCGACCGGCGGTTCGCCCGGCTGAGGACCACGGTCGCGGCGACGTTCACGAGCGCGCCGGCCAGGGCGACGGCGAGGACGACGGTGCCGTCGACCGTCGGTGGTGCGACCAGACGGCGGATGGCCTCGATCGAGATCACCACCGCCACCACCACGAGGAGGACGCCGTTCCCGGTGGCGGAGAGGATCTCGGCACGCTTGAGACCGAAGGTCCACGCTCCCCTTGCAGGTCGGGCGGCGAGCCGGGCGGCCCACACCGCCGCCGCCAGGGCGCCCACGTCGGTCAGCATGTGGCCCGCGTCGGCGAACAGTGCGAGCGATCCGCTGGCGATGGCGGCGACGAGCTCTCCCACCATGAACGCGGCGATGAGGCAGAGCGCCACGGCCAGGTGTCGGACGTCAGCGTCGGGTGCGATCCCGGAGGAGTGCGATCGATCGGGGCGCGTGCGGGGCTCTCGGAGCGGGCGCGCATCCGCAGCGTCGGTCACCGCTCGCCCGCCCCCTCGTGGTCCTCGTGCACCACGTGCCCCTCGTGGTCCTCGTGCACCACGTGCTCTTTCGAGACGTCGAGGAGCAGGCGAACGTGGTCGTCGTCGAGCCGGTAGTAGACGGTCCGGCCATCCCTGCGGTTCCGGACGATCCCCGCAGTGCGCAGAAGACGCATGGCGTGGGACACGGTCGTCTCGGACACCTCCACCGTGGCGGCGATGTCACAGACGCAGAGCTCTCCCGCCTCGAGCAGCGCAGAGAGGATGCGGACGCGCTTCGGGTCGCCCAGCAGGCGGAAGCAGGCAGCGAGCTCGTCGGCGCCGGATGCGCTGATCAGTCCTCTGCCGGCGGTCGCGGTTCGGCCACGGCCCTCCGCACCCACGGAGGAGCGGCCTGACCTGGCGGCGACGGAGGAGTCGTGTCTCAATACCTTCATAGTTGTGAAGATATACCAGCATCACCCTCTTCGCGTGCGCGCGGAATGCTGGCGGAGGGGCCGCCCGCCGACCCCTGCCCCCCGCCCGCTGACCCCCGACCGCTGACCCCCGCCCGCCCCCCGCCCGCTGACCCCCGCCCGCCGAGTGCAGCACCCGACCGTCCGCCGTCAACCGGCGGTCAGCCGGCGAAGCCGCCGTCCACCGGGTACACCGAACCGGTGACCCAGCGAGCTTCGTCGCTCGCGAGGAAGACCACGACGTTCGCGACGTCCCGTGGAGTTCCGAGGAAGCCTGCCGGGACCTGAGGGGTCCACCGGTCGACGAAGGCCTGCTCCTGCTCGGCGGTGAAGTGGTAGAGGTCGGTCACGATCGGTCCGGGCGCGACCGCGTTGCAGCGGATGTGGTCCTTCGCGGCCGTGAGCGCGAGGTTCCTCATGAGCATCACGATCGCCGCCTTGGTCGGTCCGTAGAGCCCGCTCTGGGGCAGCGGGCGCGTCGCCGCCGCCGAGGCGGTGATGACGATGGACCCCGCGCCGTTTCGCCGCAGTGCCGGGAGCGCCTGCTTGCAGGTGAGCCACGTTCCGATGACGTTCACGTCGAAGAGGCGGCGGCAGTCGTCGACCGTCAGCTGCTCGACGTCGCCTGCGACTGCGATCCCTGCGTTCGGGACGAGCACGTCGAGCTTGCCGTAGGTCGACTCGGCGAGCGCGACGAGCGCGTCGAGGTCGCTCGGCACGGTCACGTCGGTGCGGCGGAAGCTCGCCTGTCCGCCAGCGCGCTCGATCCGTGCAACCGTCTCGGCGCCCTCGACCTCGAGGAGGTCGCCGATGACCACGGCCCCTCCCTCCTCGACGACGCGTTCTACGATCCCCCGGCCGATCCCCCGGGCGCCACCCGTGACGACCACCACCTTGCCGTCGAGCCTCATCCGTCCCGCTCCTCCTCTCCTGGGTCTCCTCGACGTCGCTCACACGACCGTCACGCGGGTGCACCGCCGGGATCCCCGGTTGAATGCGTCTCGAAGTCGATCCAGCCCTGCGGCGTCGCGGCTCCCGTTACGGCCCGGTCGAGCGGACCGCGCGGCAGCGGGCTCTGCCCGGCGTCGAAGACCTCGTCCTCGTAGACGAGCGCGATCAGCGGAGCCTCGGGCCGGACGTAGGCGAGCGCACGGTCGTACCAGCCCGCCCCGTAGCCGAGACGGGTGCCCGCCGTGTCGACGGCGAGCGCCGGGAGCAGCACGAGGTCGGCGGCGGCGATCTCGGCCGGACCGAGATCGGGGCCTGACGGCTCGAACGGCCTTCCGGGGGAGGGCTCGACCAGGTCGGCTGCTCCCGCGTACTCCGCCCAGCCCTGCGCCAGCCTGCGCTCGCCACCGACGATCGGGAGCAGGATGCGTACGCCGCGGGCAGACAGGGTCTCCAGCAGGCACCGGGTGGGCGGCTCGCTTCCTCGTGAGACGTAGGCAGCGATGCAACGGGCATGCGCGACGACGGCGTTGCCGGTGACGACGCGGAACAACGCCGCTCCGGCACGCTCGCGGTCCTGCTCGGAGCGCGCCGCACGCGCCGCGAGGATCCTGGCTCGCATCGTGCGCTTGCTCGCGAGCATGTCGACGTGGCCCGGATCCCTCTCGCCTCCCCGGGCCGCGATCACACCCGCAGTGTGGCAGGTGCGGCCAGCGGCCACGGGGAGCGCCTTCGACGTGACGGCGGGCGCCGAGCCCAGTAGGGCTGCCGGCGGCTCATCGTGTCCGGAACGGGGCGGCGACCTCCTCCATGAACCGGTCGAGCGCGTCGCGGCGCGCGTTGCCGGTGCCGAGGTTCCAGTCGGGCACCACGAATTCGTCCACGCCGGCCTTCACGTACCCGCCGAGCACGTCCTGCAGCTCCGACGGGGCACCCGACACCGTCGGGTACGTCCTGCGGTTGGGCATGTCGTAGGTCCTCGCGACGCCGTCGAGGTCCACGAGCACCTGAGCGGAGCGGAAGATCTCGGCCGGGTCGCGCCCGATCGCCTCGCAATGGCGTTCGAGGACGGCGCCCTTGGCGGCCAGCACCTCCGGACGGCCCCACGTGTTCCACTCGTCCGCCCAGCGCGCGACGATGCGCAGCGTCACCTTCTCGCCCCCGCCGCCGATGAGAAGCGGTAAGTGCTGCTGGAGCGGCTTCGGCTCCATGGGTGCGTCGGTGAGCGAGTAGAAGCGGCCGCTGAATTCGCTCCTCTCGTCGTCGAGGAGGTGGCGGACGACCGCGCACGCCTCGTCCAGGCGTGCGAGCCGGCCCGGGATGTCGTAGAGGTCGATGCCGTATGCGGTGTGCTCGTTCTGCTGCCAACCCGCCCCGAGGCCGAGGACGGCGCGGCCGCCGCTCACTCGGTCGAGCGTCGCCACCATGTTGGCGAGCACGGCCGGGTGCCGGTACGTGTTGCCCGCGACGAGCGAGCCGATGCGGAGCCGGGGGACGCTCACTGCGAGCGCCGAGAGAAGGGTGAAGCACTCGAGCATCGGCCGCCGGTCGACGGACGGTGTCGAGGGCATGAAGTGGTCGGCCGCCCAGACGCCCCCCCAACCGGTCTGCTGGGCGTGAGCTGCGACGTCGTGGAAGTCCTCCCAGGACTGGGCGGTCGACGGCCAGACGCTGAATCGCATCCGGGAGACGCTACCCGTGCCTGGAGGACTGCTCGCACGGCTGGACAGCGGGCCAGCGGGTGCGGCATGCTCCGGCTGGCCAGAGCTCGCAGGTGCGCCCGTGAACATCGTCGTGAGCAACGTGAAGGGCGGGGTCGGGAAGACCACCACCGCCGTGTATGTCGCCGCATCCGCCGTCGAGCGCGGCCTGGAGCCGGTGCTGCTCATCGACGCCGACCGGCAGGCCTCGTCCGCCGAGTGGCTCGACGCCCGCCCGATCGAGGGGGTGGAGCTGGAGGAGGCTCCCTCGGAGCGGACGGTCGCCCGGGCGATGGAACGGCATCAGGGCTTCGCGGTCGTGGACACGCCGCCCGGCGACGAGCGGATCACCCGCGCGGCAGTCGAACGGGCGGACGCGGTCGTCATCCCCACCCGCGCCGGGGGCGTCGAGTACTCCCGGGTCGTCGCGACGCTCGAGCTCGTGCCGTCGAAGGTTCCCTGCGGGATCGTGGTCTGCGCCGCTCGGCTCGGCACGAACGACCTCTCGCAGACCGTGGCGTGGTGGGAGTCCGAGCAGGTCCCGATCTGGGGGATCGTCCCCGAGCGCGTCGCGATCGCGAGCGGTCCGGAGGCGCGACTCAGCCGGGAGGGTGTCGAGGCCTATTCAGCGGTGCTCAGACGCGCGCTGCGGAACAGGCCGCGCTGACAGGCCCTACTCGTCGGCGCCGCCCGCAGGTCAGCAGTCGATCGAGAGCGCCGCCGCCGCGGCGCCCGCGACCAGCGCGTCGTCGGCCGGGTCGACCGTGCGAAGGTCGAGAACGGTCCTGCCGCGCTGGACGCGGGCGAGGACGGGCACCGGTGCGCGCCGGAGCGTGGCGAGGCGGTCTCCGGGAAGGGCCACCCCGGCGGAGTCGATCTCGAGCCCCGGCAGGGCCCCACCACCCGGGACCGAGCGGCACCGGACCACCTCGCCCACCCCGAGCCGCTCCGCCCGCCGGACGAGCTCGTCGACGCCCACCTGCGCCATCCGCCAGAAGGCGATCGCGTCTGCGTCACGCCGGAGGTACGCGAGCGCGGTGTCCTGGAGGGCCTCGAGGACGAGGCCCCCGGGTCGCAGGGCTCGGGCGAGGGGATGGCGCGCGCACGCCTGGACCAGGTCCCGGCGGCCTGCGATCACGCCTGCCTGCGGCCCGCCGAGGAGCTTGTCACCGGAGAAGGTCACGAGCGAGGCGCCGTGCTCCAGCGCCTGACGCGCCGCAGGCTCGCCCCGGAGCCACGCCGGCGGGCCGCCCCGGAGCCATGGGGTCGTCTCGTCGAGGAGGCCCGAGCCGATGTCGAAGACGACCGGCGGCCCGAGCGTCGCGAGCTCGCGGATGCCGACCTCCTCGGTGAACCCGACCATCTGGTAGTTCGAGCGGTGGACCTTCAGGACGAGACCGACCCGGCCCTCTGGGTCGTCGACGACCTTGCGGTAGTCGGAGAGTCGGGTGCGGTTCGTCGTGCCCACCTCGGCGAGCGTCGCGCCGGACGCGGCGAGCACGTCGGGGATCCGGAAGCCGCCACCGATCTCGACCAGCTCGCCGCGGCTCACGGGGACGCGGGTGCCCGCGCTGAGGGCGCTCAGCGCGAGCAGCACGGCCGACGCGCCGTTGTTCACGACCAGCGCGGCCTCGGCGCCGGCGGCGAGCGCGAGCAGCCGGGCGGCGTGGTCGCTCCTCGATCCCCTCCGCCCCGTCTCGAGGTCGAGCTCCACGTTCGCGTACCGAGCAGGATCTCCCCGGCGCGCGAGCGCGACCGGAGCGCGGCCGAGGTTCGTGTGGAGGAGCACTCCCGTCGCGTTGACGACCGGGCGGAGGAGCGTCGTGGCGAATCGCTCCGCGCCCGGGCCGGCGGCGGAGAAGTCGCCGGTCGCGATCGCGTCACGCGCCGCGTCCACGAGCACGGCGTGGGGAAGGCCGGTCCCCGCCAATGAGCGCGCGAGAACGTCGACGGAGGGCGGGCGCGTCGGCGCGGGCGCGTCGGCGCGGATCTGCTGCGACCCGTCCCGCCCGGTCACCGCAGCACCACGCGGGCGGGGCCCTCGCCGACCTCTCCGATGGGGACGAACCCGGTGCCGGCGAGCCCGGGGACCGCACTGGCGTCCACCGTCGCCAGGAGCCCGCCGGAGGTCTGCGGATCGAAGGCGATCGCCTCGCGCGCCGGTGTGGTCGACGACTCGACCCGGCCCTCGAGGTGGTCGCGGTTCCGCCGGTCGCCTCCGGTGCGCACGCCGCGGCTCGCGGTGTCCAGCGCGCCGGGATACAGGGGGAGGGCTGCCGCGTCGAGCACCATCGAGACGCCGGACCTCTCGGCGACCTCCCAGCCGTGCCCGCAGAGCCCGTAGCCCGTCACGTCCGTCACCGCGCCGACCGCGGCGCCGAGGTCTTGGAGGGTTGCCGAAGCCGCTCGGTTGAGCGTGCGCATGACGGCGATGGTCGCTCGCCGCTCCTCGCCGCCGCCGCCCTGAAGGACGATGCCCGTCCCGAGCGGCTTGGACAGGACCACCACCTGGCCCGGCCGGGCGGCTCGTTTCGTGAGGATGCGGTCCGGGTGGACGAGACCCTGGACGGCGAGCCCGAAGATCGGCTCGGCGGATCGGATCGTGTGGCCACCGGCCACGACGCCCCCTGCTTCGGCGACCACCTCGGCTGCGGCGGACACGATCGCGTCGATCACGGTGTGGGGCAGGTGCTCGGGGAAGGCGGCGATGTTAAGCGCGAGCACGACGCGCCCGCCCATGGCGAACACGTCGCTGCACGCGTTGGCCGCTGCGATCGCGCCGTAGTCGGCAGGGTCGGCGACCATCGGCGGGAAGAAGTCGGTCGTGGACACGAGCGCGAGGTCACCACCGAGCGCGAGCACCGCCGCGTCGTCGAACGCGTCCAGCCCGACGAGGAGGGAGCCGTCGGTAGGCTGCGTCGCGAGGCGGGCCAGCAGCGAGTCGAGAGGTCCCGCGCCCCACTTCGCAGCACACCCCCCGCAGGTGGTCCACTCGGTCAGATCGACGGCGGCCTCGGTCGCGTGCCGGACGTCGGGTTCGGTCACGATGAGCTCCTGACCGCCGCACCGCCGGGGGCCGGCTGCAGCTTCGGACCGGCGGTGCGCAGGTCGCCGTCGCGCCGCGTCCTCCCGGTCGCGTCGAGGTGCGAGAGGAGGGGAAGGACGGTACGTCGAGAAGCGCCCAGCGCGTCACGGACGTCGGACACCCGCACGCCGTCCGGGCGCTGCTGGAGCAGAGCCGAGATGCGCCGTACGGCGTCCTCGACGGCGCTCGCCGCGAACCACAAGCCGTTCGTCTCGACGACGAGACCGCTGCGGACGAGGCGGCGCAGGTCGTTGCGCGCGACGCCGGTCGGCGGGGGCGGATCGAACGGCATCGCGCGGAGCGCCGCAAGGTAGGGGTGGTCGACCAGGTCGGCGTCGGCTGTCGCACGCTCGGCGAGATCGGGGGTCGCGCGCTCCTCGACGTCTGCGCCCCTGCCGGGCCGCTGCGCCCCCGCCGGGGGCGCGCCCGGGATCTCGGGCTCGCGGCCCAGACGTGCGATGCCGTGCGAGACCATGAGGTCACCGATCGTCGAGGCGACGGCCCGCTCCCGTTCGTCCAGGATCGACAGGTCGAGCCCCGAGGGGCCGGCGGCGCGGACCCGTTCGAGGAGCACCGACCGTGCTCGCTCGAGCGCGGCCGGGTCCACGACCCACCGGCCCAAGGTCGCGGTCGCAGGGGTCCCGGTCAGCCGCTCCAGCTCGTCGGCCTCGACCCAGCCCCGCTCCGCGACGACGCGGGTGACGGAGATGCTCGGGCCGGCCTTCGATGCAGGGAGGACGGGAGCGACGTCGAGGAGCATGCCCCCGCCGACCACCTGCTTGCGGCCGGCGTCGCGGAGCACGAAGCGATCGCCTGGCGCGAGCGGCAGCGGAGCCGTGAGCCACAGGCGCACCTTGCCGCTGGACCCTGCGGGGATCTCGCCGTCCTTCCCGACGACCCGCAGCCGGACGGCCTGCTCCCCGGTTCCGAGGTGCGCGAGGTACGCGCCCCGCGCGGACACCGGGTGGTCGAGGCCCGGGCGCGTCGAGAGGTCGGCGTCGGCGACGCTGCAGCGGTGCCACTGACGCGCCCGGAGGAGCGCCGCGCCGCGCGCCGCGCCTCGCCGGTCGACGCCGGAGAGGTTCACCGCGAGGCGTCGCCCCGGCTCGGCGGACGTGAGGCGCCTGCCGTAGCTCTCGAGCCCGCGGACGCGTACCGGCACGGGGCCAGACGAGGCGGACGAGACGATGTCCAGGTGGTCGCCGACGGCGACCGGTCCGCCCGCGAGCGTGCCCGTCACGACGGCGCCCGCACCGCGGATCGCGAAGCACCGGTCGATCCACAGCCGCGGGCGTCCCCGGTCGGGTGCCGGCGGGACCGCGGCGACCATGGCGTCGAGGGTCGCACGCAAGCCGCCGGGGCCGTCGAGCCCGAGTCGTGCGGGCACGTCCACGGCGACGACCGGGGCGTCCTCGAGGAACGTGCCCGCAGCTCGGGACGCAACCTCACGGCGCGCCTCGTCGAGACGCTCTCCGTCGACCGATGCCGAGTGCGTGAGCGCCACGACGCCATGACGCACGCCGACGACGTCGAGGATGCGCAGGTGGTCCTCGGTCTGCGGCTTCCACCCCTCCGTGGCGGCCACCACGAAGAGGCAGGCGTCGACCGCTCCCACTCCGGCGACCATGTTCTTCAGGAAACGGACATGCCCCGGCACGTCGATGACGCCGACCTCGACTCCCGAGGGCAGCACCGTCGAGGCGAACCCGAGGTCGATGGTGAGGCCCCGGCGCCGCTCCTCCTCCAGCCGATCGGGGTGCGTGCCCGTCAGCCACTCGACGAGGGTCGACTTCCCGTGGTCGACGTGGCCGGCGGTGACGATCACCCGCGAGGGCGGGATCGCGCCTGCGAGCCTCTGGGGAGCGCCCTGCGCCAGGGGCCGCGCCATCAGTCGTGCACCTCGATGCGGACGCGCTTGTTGGTCCTTCCCTTCGATTCGGTCTTCACCACGCGGATCCGTCCGACCTCGTCCGTGCGGCGCACGTGCGTGCCGCCGTCCGCCTGCTTGTCGAGGCCGACGATGTCGACGACCCGAAGCTCGGTGACCGAGGGAGGGACCAGGTCGACCTTGGTGCGGATCAGGTCCTCGTCCGCCAGGGCGGTCTCACGCGGCATGAACCGGACCTCGATCGGGCGCGCGGCCGCGAGCTCCTCGTTCACGGCGGACTCGATCGTCGCGGCGAATCCCTCGGGCAGGGGATCGAACTCGAAGTCCATGCGGGCGCTGAGCGGCTCCATGTTGCCGCCCGTCACCGCCTTCCCCCACCTGTGCCAGATGACCCCGCACAGGACGTGCAGCGCGGTGTGCGTCCTCATGAGGGCGTGCCGGCGGTCCCAGTCGAGGTGGCCCTCCACCGACGCGCCGACGTCGGGCACCGGCCCCTCGACCACGTGCCAGACCTCGTCGCCTTCCTTTCGGACGTCCACCACACGCGCGCCGCCAAGGGTTCCGGTGTCGTGCGGCTGGCCCCCGCCCGTCGGGTAGAAGACGGTGCGGTCGAGCGTCACACGGCCCGCGTCGACGGCCGTCACGGTCGCAGAGACGTCGCGCAGGTACGCGTCGCGGAGATAGAGGAGCGCCGTCGGCACCTCAGCGCGCCTCCACGGAGCGGGGAGGACGACTTGGTGGCACAGGGGGGCTCGCGGTGCACATCGGCCCCGGCAACACTACCGAGTCGGGGCGCGAGGTCCGGCTCGTACCCGGAGGGAGCCCGGAATGCCCCGGCCCCGGCCCCTGCGGCGTGCCAGACTGCCCCGGCAGGACGAGACCCTTCGGAGGTGGCCAAGGGGGTGGGCCAAGGGGGTGGGCCATGGGGGGTGGGCCATGGGGATCGGGCGCTGGAGGAGCAGGGCGCGAAGGCTGGCAGGCGCTGGCTTCTTGGGGCTGGCCGCGCTCACCTCCGCCAGCACCGCCGAGCTGGCGGGGTCGACCGCTGCGATTGCGCACCGAGCCGACGCGGCTCCGCCGGCGCGCGACGCGGCTCCGGGGTCGAGAGCCCCCATCCTGCACGAGGTCTGGCGCGTGCAGCTGAGGCAGGGTCTCCACGGTGGGGTGGCGCTCGGGTCGCCCTCGCTTGCCACACTGAGTGGGGGGCCGGCTGTCGTGTTCGGCGACCGTTCGGGGCGTGTCTACGCGCTGAACCTTGCCACCGGCGACCCGGTTCCGGGCTGGCCGAAGCGGGTCGGTGTGCCGGTGACATCGACCCCGTCAGCGCTGAAGATCCCGGGCTCGCCCTACGACGAGGTGCTCGTCGGCACCGGCAACGCCTCCGAGCCGTGCGCGGGCGGGTACGAGTGGTTGCGTCCGACAGGGGCCGAAGGCCTTCTTCGCGCGCCGAATCCTCCGTCCGATCACACGTGCGGCGCCGACGGCGTCTTCGCGGGGATCGCGGTCGGCACGCTCGACGGGGTCACCGCCGCCGTGGCGGGGACGCTGGGCCAGGAGACCCTGGCGTTCGACGCCACGACTCGCCGCGTGCTGCCGGGGTTCCCCTGGTTCCAGGCGGACTCGAATTTCGCCACGCCCGCGATCGCGGACGTCGAAGGGAACGGCGCGAACCAGATCGTGGAGGGTGGTGCGCAGCACGCGGGCCGTGCCTTCGGGAGGCGGTACGCGCAGGGAGGCCACATCCGGGTGCTGAGCGCGGCCGGAAAGCTCCTGTGCGGGGACACACTTGACGAGTCCGTGAACTCCTCGCCAGCGGTCGGGAGGTTCCTCGCCCGCGGAGCGGTCGGCATCGTGGCGGGCACCGGACCGACATTCCCGGCGGCCTCGCAGCACGACGAGGTGGTCGCCGTCGACGCCGGTTGTCACGAGGTCTGGGCGCGCAAGCTCGCGGGGACAACCGGCTACGAGAGCCCCGCGCTCGCCGACGTGCTCGGCAACGGGCAGCTGCAGGTGATCGTCACGACACGATCCGGCGGCGTGTACGCGCTCGACGGGGCGACGGGCGCGACGTTGTGGCACACGCAGCTGAGGCACGACGTCTACGGGTCTCCGGTCACCATCGGGCTCGGCACAGGACGCCAGGACGTCGTGGTCGCCACGATCAACGGCTTCGACGTGTTGACAGGCGAGCACGGGCAGGTGCTGGACGCCACAGTCGTCAAGACAACCGGCTTCCAGAACGCCCCGCTCGTCACGAAGGATGCGAACGGCACGATCGGCGTCACGCTGGCCGGTTATCGGCGGAGCGGCAGCGTGGCGACCCACTTCGAGGTCGTCGGGTCCGACGACCGCAACGTCGACGGGCCCGGTACCTGGCCCCAGTTCCACCACGACCCGCAGCTGACCGGGAACGCGGCCACCCCGATCACAGCGGCGTCGCCGGCCGTCTCTGGGAGCTTCAGGCTCGGTGCTGCCGGACGCCGGCACGGTGACAGAGACCGCACCGCTCAGGCGGCGCCGCTCGAGCCGGTCCCGCTCGAGCCGGTCCCGCCGCGGCTGTCCTCGACGACGAGGCAGAACGGGTGGCCGGCGGGATCGGCGTGCACGATGAACCTGCCGCCCTCCTCTTCGACGGGGTCGCCGAGGACCGTGGCCCCGAGGGACACGGCCCGGGCGCTCACCGTCGCGAGGTCGGCGACGGTGATGTCGAGGTGGAGCTGCTGGGGGGTCCCGTCCGGCCATCGGGGGGCGCGGTACCCGTCCACCCGCTGGAAGGCCAGCTTCATCGCAGGGTCGCAGAGATGGACCTCGCACCAGTCGGGGTCGTCGTGGTGCCGCCGACCGCCCAGGAGGGAGGCGTAGAAGGACGAGAGCGCGCCGGGGTCCGCGCAGTCGAAGACGACGGACCGCAGTCGCACCTTCGGGGTCGACCCAGGGCTGCTCACGGGTGAGATCATCGCTCGCTCGAGGGGTCCCGAGGTGGAGTGGCGGACACCGGCGTCGCCCGGCGCGCGGCGCGCCGCATCGCGCCGGATCGCGCCGGACGTCAGAGGTCGAACTCGAGCTCGTAGCGGTGGGTGCCGTCGGAGTCGATCGCGAGGCGGATCACCCCGCGGGTGCCGCTCAGCTCTCCGACCCCGGATCCGGGGACGACCTCGTAGCGGAGCGTCTGCGTCCCGGCGCCATCGTGCCGAACTGCTGGAGGGCGAAGCCCACCCGGCGCCCGCCGAGCCGCCCTCGTACGGTCTCCATCGCGGCGTAGCCGGCTTCGCCGGCCCGGGGGCCTCCGTCCGAGAGCATCACTCCCTCGCCGGAGCCCTCGAGCTCGTCATCGGCCGGCCCGCGGTGAAAGGCGAGAAGGAGTTCCGTCTCGGACCCGCGGACGCATGCGTCGGTCCGGCGCCCGTCCGAGGGCTCCACGCCGGCCGGGTCGAGGTCCCCGCAGCATCATGCCCTACAGTTGGCCCACCGCCCGGGAGCTGGTTCGAAGAGGGAGGATGGAATGACGAGCCTCGAGAACCGGCCGAACACCGCCCTCGTGGTGATCGACGTGCAGAGGGGTGTCGTCGCCGACGCGTACGACCGGGATCGCGTGATCGCGAACATCGCCACTCTCGTCCGAAGGGCGCGAGCGGCCGACGTCCCGGTGATCTGGGTGCAGCACTCCGACGAAGACCTGGTGCAGGGCAGCGAGAACTGGGAGTACGTGCCCGAGCTTCGTCGTGAGGAGGGCGAGACGCTGGTGCACAAGCACTTCGGTGACTCGTTCGAGTCCACCGAGCTCGAGTCGGTCCTCGCCGCGCACGGGGTCGGCAGGATCGTGGTGTCGGGAGCGCAGACCGACGCCTGCGTCCGCTCGACGATCCACGGCGCGTTCACTCGCGGCTATGACGTGACGCTCGTGGGCGACGCCCACACGACCGAGGACGCCAGCCGTTACGGCGCGCCGCCCCCAGACGAGGTGATCGCGCACACGAACCTGTATTGGTCCGGTCAGCGCGCGCCGGGTCGCCACGGTGAGACCGTCCAGACGGCCGCTTTCGAGTTCGGCGAGCCGGACGTGGGGTGACCGCCGTCCGTGCGAGAGCGGGGGCGAAGTTCCCCGCTCCAGGTGAGCAGCCCGTCGCCCGCTGGTAGCGTGGCGCCAGCAAGTGGTTGTGCCTAGGGTTCCGCCGGCTCCCGCCACCGATCGTCGACAATCAGGGACAGCCGGGGCTGGACCGAGCGGCACCAGGCCGTCGACCGGCCCACACCTCACGGGAGAAAAGCCCCGAGGGCTCCAGAAGAGCGCGCCCGCAGTTGCGGGGATGGCCGAAGGGAGCCGGGGTGTGGACCGTGATGGTGCTCGCAGCGACGGGCACGTCGCAGGCGGCCGACTTCGTCGTCTCCGTCGTGCTCCTCGCGGCGATCGCGCATGCCGGCTGGAACCTCCTCGTGAAGCTCGGGGACGACCAGGTGCTCGCCTTCTTGCTGCTCAACGCGACGTCTGCGGTGTGCGGAGCCGTCATGTGGGCGGTGGCCGGTTCGCCGCACGTGGCGGCGTGGCCGTACCTCGCGGTCTCCGTCGCCCTGCACGTCGCGTACAACCTGGCGCTCCTCAACTCCTACCGGCTCGGTGACCTGAGCCGCGTCTACCCGCTCGCGCGCGGCCTCGCCCCGTTGCTCGTGACCGGTGGCGCAGCGCTCGTTGCGGGCGAACGCCTGAGCACGGTCCAGCTCGCCGGCGTCGCGGTCGTCGCAGGGGGGCTCGCGAGCCTGGTGTGGCTCGGTGGTGCCGGCTCTCCGGGCGGCGGGCGCTCCGTGCTCCTGGCAGTGGTGACGGGGGTCCTCGTCGCTGCCTACAGCCTGTGCGACGGGCTCGGGATCCGCCACGCCCACGACACCGTCGGCTATGCGGGTGCGCTCTTCGTGATCGAGTCGTGCATCATCGTCGCGGGGCTCGCCTCGTGGCGACGACGCGTGCCGGGGGCGCTGCCGAGGGCGCTGCCGAGGGAATGGCTGCGCGGGGTCCTCGGCGGCGCTCTGTCGGTCGCCACCTACGGCGCAGTCTTGTGGGCCCAGACGCGGCTCGCCCTCGGCGTCGTCTCGGCGTTGCGCGAGACGAGCGCGCTGGTCGGGGCGCTGCTCGGAGCCGTGTTCCTCCACGAGGGCTCGGCGCGCCGGCGCGTCGTCGCGGCCTTCTTGGTGTGCGCGGGGGTCGCGCTGCTCGTCGTCGCATGACCGGGGACGGGCCAGGGGTCGCCGCGCACCTGGCGGAAGTGGCGCGACGCGCGCCCATGCGCATCGCGCCGCGAGGCGGGTCGGTTCGTGCGGGTCCTCGGTACCGGGGCAATGCTCCCCGTGCGTCAGGAGCCGATCGCCGCCCGGAGGTCGGTGAGGCGGGTCCGGTCGAGGGAGTACCAGACCCACTTCCCCCGTCGCTCGCCGTGGACGAGGCCGGCCTCCGCCAGGATCTTCAGATGGTGGGAGACGGTCGGCTGAGACTTGCCGAGGGGCCCGACGAAGTCGCACACGCAGACCTCTCCCCGGGGAGCGTCCGCGAGCATGGACAGGACCCGCAGCCGGACGGGGTCCGCCAGGGCCTGGAAACCGCGGGCCAGCTCGCCTGCGTCGTCCGCGCCGAGGGGTGCTTGGAGGATCGAAGGACAGCAGACGTCCTCGGAGACCTCGATCGTCGGGCTGCGCTTCACCGTCGCCCTCCTCCCATTGACAAATGCCAATATATCATTTAGCGTCGATGCATTGACCATCGTCGATGGTAGCGGGAGGTCCTCATGTCGCGTGTGCAGCTTGCCCCGAGCGTCGCCGACCTCGACGCGGCGGCGCCCTTCTCCTCGACGCTCTTCGACACCGCGCCCGCCAAGGTGCGCCCCGGCTACGGCGACCTCGCCACTCGCACCGACCTGCACGTCCCGACGCCCTAGCTCGTTGCGTGCCCACATCGATCGACGGGGCCCAGTAGGGCCGTCAGGGGCTCGAGCCGCCGGGGACGTCACGACCGCCCGACCGCTCCGGGCGCCCTCGGAAGAGCCGCAGCCGGACGGGTCCGCTCCCGAGCAGCGGGTCACGAGGCGGCTCTCCTTCGTCGACCGCTTCCTGCCGGTGTGGATCCTCTGCGCCATGGGGCTCGGGATCGGCCTCGGGCGGGCGGTGCCGAGCCTCAACCGGCACCTCGACGCGATCCAGGTGACCCAGGGGACGTCGTTGCCGATCTTCGTCGGCCTGCTCGTGATGATGTACCCGGTGCTCGCCAAGGTCCGGTACGGGCGGCTCACGGCGGTGACCCGCGACGGGCGGATGCTCGTCTCCTCCCTGGTGCTGAACTGGGTCGTCGGTCCTGCGGTCATGTTCACCCTGGCGTGGCTGCTGCTTCCGGACCTCCCCGCCTACCGCACCGGGCTCATCATCGTGGGGTTGGCCCGCTGCATCGCCATGGTGCTGATCTGGAACGACCTCTCGGGCGGAGACCGCGAGACGGCTGCCGTTCTCGTCGCGCTCAACTCGTTGTTCCAGATCGCGGCCTTCGCGCTCCTCGGCTATTTCTACCTCAGCGTCCTTCCTGGATGGCTCGGGCTGTCCACGGTCGGCCTGCACGTCTCGGTGGGCACCATCGCCGAGACCGTCGCGATCTTCTTGGGGGTTCCGCTCGTCGCCGGGTACCTCACGCGGACGATCATGGAGCGCCGGAAAGGCCGCGCGTGGTACGAGGGGAGACTCCTTCCCCGGCTCGGCCCGTTCGCCCTCTACGGCCTGCTCTACACGATCGTGATCCTCTTCGCCCTCCAGGGCCGCACGATCACCGCACGTCCTGGCGACGTGGTCCGCATCGCTCTTCCGCTGCTCGGGTACTTCGCGGTCATGTGGTTCGGCTCGTTCGCGCTGGGTCGAGGGCTCCACCTCCCGTACGAGCGGACCGCGACGCTCGCGTTCACCGCCGCCGGCAACAACTTCGAGCTTGCGATCGCCGTGTGCATCGGCGTGTTCGGCGTCACCTCGGGCGAAGCGCTCGCGGGCGTCGTCGGGCCGCTCATCGAGGTCCCGGTGCTCGTCTCGCTCGTCTACGTCGCCCTGTGGGCCCGCCGGCGCTACCCGCAGGGCGGGACTGCGATCGGCAGGACGGGGCATTGCCGATGACCGGCTCTCGGCGGACCCCTTCGGACGGGGACCCGGGTCCAGCCCGAGGATCAGGAGGCTGAATGCATCTCGTGGCCGTGGGAGGAAGCGATGCGGGGATCAGCGCAGCGCTGCGGGCACGGGAGCTCGACCCCAGTGTCGCCGTCACCGTCGTGGCCGCCGACCGCTACCCGAACTTCTCCATCTGCGGCATCCCCTACCACGTCTCCGGAGAGGTGCCGGACTGGCGGTCGCTCGCGCACCGGACGATCGCCGATCTCGAGGCGACGGGCGTGACGCTGCGCCTCGAGACCGTCGCCCGCCGGATCGATGTCGCCGACCACGAGCTTGTCCTCTGCCGACCCGACGGCGCCGAGGAGAAGCTCGCGTACGACGCCCTCGTGGTCGCGACCGGCGCCCTGCCGGTCCGCCCGCCGATCGACGGGATGAGGGGCAGTGAGGCGCTCGGATCAGGAGACGGCTGCCACCTTCTCCACTCCATGGACGACGCCTTCGCCGTCGTGAGAACCCTCGAGGAGCGACGTCCGACGAACGCGGTCATCGTCGGAGCCGGCTACATCGGCGTCGAGATGGCCGAAGCGCTCGTCACCCGGGGCCTCGCCGTCACCCAGCTCGAGCAGCTTCCCGAGGTTCTCCCGACGGTCGACCCGTCCATCGGCGCTCTCGTCCGCCGCCAGCTCGTCGAGCACGGAGTCGAGGTGCACACCTCGACGGTCGTCGAAGGCGTGACCCGCTCGGGGGATTGCCTGGAGGTCCGGGCTCGCAGCGCGACTGGCGACGTCGTGGCCTTCCGCTCAGGGATCGTGCTCGTGGTGGTCGGGGTCCGCCCCGACGCCGAGCTCGCCGCCCGCGCGGGAGCACGGCTCGGCGCCCGCGGTGCGATCGCTGTCGACTCCGAGATGCGCACCGGTCTCCCCGACGTGTTCGCTGCGGGCGACTGCGTGGTCACCGGTCACCGCCTCCTCGGCGACGTCTACCTGCCACTGGGGACGACCGCCCATAAGCAGGGCCGGGTCGCCGGGGAGAACGCAGTCGGCGGGAGCCGGCGCTTCGCGGGCAGCCTCGGCACCCAGGTCGTGAAGGTTTTCGACATGGCCGTCGCCCGAACCGGGCTCCGGGACGCGGAGGCGGAGTCGGTCGGTCTTCGCCCCCGGACCGTCGCGTTCGAAGGCGACGACCACAAGGCGTACTACCCCGGCAGCCACCGGGTGCGGATGCGCACGACCGGCGATCTCGCCTCGGGACGCCTCCTCGGCGTCCAGCTGTTCGGTCATCGCGACGCCGGGATCGCCAAGCGCGTCGACGTCGCGGCGGCAGCGATCTTCTCCGGCCTCCGGGTGGACGAGGTGAGCGACCTCGACCTCTCCTACACCCCTCCGCTCGGAAGCCCCTGGGACCTCGTCCAAGGCGGTGCCCACGCGTGGGTGCAAGAAGTCACCGTGGCCACGCGGTCCTCGGGGACGGGTCTCGGCGACTGAGGCCGCGGTACCGGGCGCGGCGAGCACCCGGGTGCCGTCAGTTCAACAGCCGTCGCCCCGGGCAGCGCAGCATCGACGGCTCGGGGGTTGGCGTCTCCAGCCTCGTCAAAGCCCGCAGCCGACGTCCTTCGCGTACTGGGCGGCGGGAGCCTCGTAGAGGGGGACGGCCGACGGGTTCGACTTCAAGAGGTCGAAGACGAAACGGCCATGAACGTAGTACCACCAGTCCGTGAACTGCTGGCCGTCGATGGAGTAGTGGACCAACCACGCCCCTCCCGGGCCGCGATCGGCCCCCCAGGTGTCGACGGGTACGTGCGGTGTGTTCGGGCAGTCGCGGTGACGTCGAATGTATGTGGCACGCGAGATGACGGCCTGGCTCGCTGCATCCCAGCGTGCGTAGACAGCCGCATCTTTGTTCTGCTGATAGTCGTTGTTGAAGGCGCGGGCGATTCGCAGCAGCGCCTTCGCCGACTCTGGGTCACGCGCACGGGACACCGCGCCCGTGCCGCTTGCGGTCTGCGACGCCTGACCTCCTGCCTGTCCACATGCAGCCCCGACCAGGCTGCCGGCCGCGACACAGACGGCGGCCGCGACTCGTCGCGCCGCCAGGTGCCGCCACTCGGGTCGTCTCATGCGTCGGCGCACCGGCGGGCGGCCTCTATCCGGGAAAGGGTGTTGGCGGCGATCGTCGTCGACGCCGTCGGCGGGAACGGCCACACGGCACTGACGTTGATCTCGCAGAGCACGTACCGGTCCTCGCCACGCTCGACTTGATCGCCGAAGAGGAAGTCGGCGTCCCAGATGACCGGAAGGTCGTGGGTGTCCAGCCCGAGGACGCGCGCCATCTCGGGCACCCACTGGTGCTCCACGAGCCGCCGGAGCCGCTGGTGGGACGGTGCTTCCGGGCCCTCCATCGCCGGCCTGCCGCGGTCGGAAAGGTTCGCGGCAACGCCGGCATCGAGAAGGCCTGCCGGCCACTGGTGACAGAAGCCGACGACCTCGCCGAGCGAGAGGTAGCACCGGACGAGACCGTCGGCGAGGCGACGCTGGTACTCCTGGTCGACGAGAATGCCGGACCAGGCGAAGCACGGCTCGCACCGTCGGACGAACGCTCCGAGGCTCAGACGCTCGGACTGGTGGTGCTTGGCCCGCGCCTCTCGGACGTGCACCGGCGTACCGAGCGTCACCGGCGCATGTGCGTCGGCGAGCTCGACGCTCCAGACGCCGTTGCCTCCGTTCCCTCGACCCTGCTTCACGACGAGCTTGCCGAGGCGCTCCAGGCGCGCGGGCAGGCGCTCGCCGAGCTCGTCAACGGAGCGGTAGAGGCTGGTGTCGGACCCCCATCCGAGGTGGCGAGTCTCGAACAGCACCTGTTTCGTGCCCAGCTTGGCGATCACCTCCGGGTGCGCCGACACGAATTGGCCGTTCGCCGCAGCCCCCCACAGGAGCTCGTCGACGTGCTGCCGGGTGGCGCCGTCTTGGATCGGGTTCACCCAGGCGAGCACGCCGTCGAGCTCGTGCAGCTCCTTTCGGACTTCCTCCACGCGCGTGTCGTCGAACGGAACGGGCACGACATCGACCCCCGTGGCGCGAAAGACGTCGAAGAGCCCTCCGAGGCCCCGGTCTTCTGCGGGTCGCTCGGCCCCCCGCTCGCCACGCCAGAGCACCCCCACCCGCAGCCGAGCGGACGCCGCGCCGTCCATCGGGGTTCCGAGGTCTCTTCGTCCACTCACGGGCCAATCATCGTCGATCCGCAACGCGCGCGTGCACGCGCTCTGCACGCTCGTGCCCGGTTCGCCGCGCCCACCGTGAGCACCCCTCACCAGGACGCCTGAGGACATCTGTGAACGAGAAGTCGCACATACTATGAAGGTTTCGTGGTCGGGCTGCCCGGATTTGAACCGGGGACCTCTGCGTCCCGAACGTCAGGGGCGATCGGCTCACTACCGTACCTGACCAGGCACGATGTGGCCCCCTGAGGTCTCGTCCACCACTTGGTCCCCCGTTGGTCGCCCGCACCAAGACCCGATCTCGCTCCGACTGCACAGGTCAGGCATGACCGCATTACCTGAACTGTGGGACGCCGACCTGTCCGCCCGTTCTCACCGTCGTCCCTCAGGTTCGGCGTGTGCCTCGCGCTCCAGCGGGTGCACTGAGCTACTGGGGCTTGGCCCGCCCCCTTGCGGGGCTCTTCAGCCGGAAGCTCTGGGTGCCGGTCTCGATGATCCTCGGGAAACGGGCCTCGCGGAGCCGGCGCAGGCGACGACGTTCGGCGCGGTGGGGCCGGCGAGCGCGTTGGTAGGGTGATCGGCATGGCAGTTGCACGTCTTGCCTCCACTTCGCTCGACTGTTCCGACCCCTCCGTGCTCGTCGACTTCTGGGCGGCGCTGCTCGGCGGGGAAGTCGCCTTCCGCAGCGATGAGTTCTGCGCGGTGAAGACCGGCAACGGCTGGATCGCTGCCGTCAAAGTCGCCGACTACCGACCGCCCACCTGGCCCGCCTCCGAGGTTCCGAAGCAGGTCCACCTTGACCTTGCCACGTCTGACCTCGAGATGGCGGAAGCAGAGGCGTTGCGCCTCGGGGCTCGCAAGGCGGCTGACCAGCCGGCTCCCGATCGTTGGCGGGTGTTCTTCGATCCCGCCGGCCACCCGTTCTGCTTCACCACGCAGATTCCTGAGTGAGCGGCTCCTTCGAGCGCCGAAACACGCGTGCCGACGTTCGCCGTGCCGCTTCGAGCCTGAAGAACGCGGAGTTGCACTCCGTGCTGGATGAGCTCTCATCAGGCGGGGTTCCTAGAGGTGCGGCGGTTCCGGGATCGACCGAACGCGGATCGGCTTGCGCCGGGCGGGCACATTGACCGTGGCGCGCGGCGAGACCCCTGTGCTCACGGTGGCCGACGCGAGGGCGTGGTCAGAGTGGCTCACAAGGCGGGGTGCACAGGCCGACGGTGTCTGGCTGGTCCTGGCGAAGAAGGGAACCACCGACCCGACGACCTTGACCTATGAGGAGGCGCTCGAAGAAGCGATCTGTCACGGCTGGGTGGACGGACAGCTCGCGAAGGGTGACGAGCGCACGTTCAAGCGGAGGTTCACTCCGCGACGGCCGGGTGGCGAGTGGTCGAAACGGAATGTGGCAATCGCCGACCGGCTCATCGAAGAGGGTCGGATGCACAGAACTGGTCTCGTCGCGGTGGAGCAGGCCAAGGCAGATGGCCGTTGGGACCATGCGTACGCAGGCCAGGCGACCATGGAGGTCCCGTCGGACCTTGCCGACGCGCTGAAGGCGAGCCCGCCGGCGAAAGCGATGTTCGAACGCTTGACCAGCGCCAATCGCTATTCCGTCCTCTACCGGGTGACCACCGCCAAGCGTGCCGAGACGCGTCGACGCAGGATCGAGCAGTTCGTGGCCATGCTCGCCCGCGGCGAGACGATCCATCCACAGCGGTAATCCACGCGCGCGATCGCCCGGATTTCGCGCCGGTCGGGGAAGGGCGCCGCGGAGCGGGCGCAGCAGCTCCCCCATGTTTCCTCATCACGGCGGCTTGACCTTGACCCTGGGGGAGGCCGCACACCGGTTCGCAACGAGGTGTCGGGTGATCATGCTCACCACGTTCGGCCGTGCCGGCTACCTGCGACGGGCAATGGGGGCCGGTGCCGTCGGCCTCGTCGTGAAAGACGCCCCGCCCGAAGTCTTGGCCGACGCCATCCGACGCGTGATGCGAGGGGAACGCGTCGTCGACCAGGAGCTCGCCGCGCTCGCGCTCGCGGCGGGGGACTCCCCGCTCACCGGTCGCGATCGGGACGTGCTTTCGGTCGCGCGTTCGGGAGCAAGCGTTGCCGAGATCGCCGCCAAGCTCTGTCTTTCCGAAGGGACGGTCCGGAACTAGCTTTCGACCACGATCGGGCAGCGCGCAACCGGGTGGACGCGGTGCGTATCGCCGACGAACGGGGTTGGCTCTAGTCCAGGACGCTGTTGCCGCCAGCGGCGCTCCTCGGCCCGCGACAACCAGGCCGCGCATCGAGGTGTGCTTCGGACCATGCCAGGTGGGCTTCTGATCCGCCACATCGACACCGTGATGGAGGGATGAGCGATGGCCCGGGCCATTCCCGCGCGCTCGGTTCATCTCGGCGGGCATGCCCCGGGAAGGAAGGGTCGTATGCCTCTGGGGGAGCGGCCTCCGCGCCCCTAGCCTCGATCTCGAAAAGGGCGTGGAAGGTCGGGAGGTGAACACCGACCGCGAGACCGTGATCAGGAGTTCGACCGGTCGATCTCTTGCCTGTGCGCGTGGGCGCGCCCACCTTCCATCCGTCGCTCTCGAAGGGAGGTCAGCCATGAACGTCCTCGTTGCCGCCGCATCTCGCTACGGGTCCACTGCAGCTATTGCCGAGGCGATCGGGGACGTGCTCCAGTCCCGCGGGTTCGAGGTCACCGTGACCCGACCACAGGACGTCGCGGCGCTGTCCGAGTTCGACGCCGTCGTGCTCGGTAGCGCCGTCTACATGGGGCACTGGCTGGAAGCTCCGATCGCCCTCGCACATCGGATCGGGACGGATCTGCCGGGCAGACCAGTCTGGCTCTTCTCCAGCGGTCCGGTGGGCGACCCGTCGAAGAAGTTCGCGCAGCAGATGGATGTGGACCCCGTCGACCTGCAGGAGGTGCAGAAGGCGACCAGTGCACGAGAGCACAAAAGGTTCTCTGGCAAGCTCGATCGCCACAACCTGCGGGGGCTCCAGCGAGTCGGGTTGTCCCTCTTCCGCACCATCGAGGGGGACTTCCGCGACTGGAAGGCAGTCAGGCTGTGGGCCGGGTCGATCGCCGATCAACTTTCGGCGGCGAACGCAGCATGACCACTGCCCTCGTCCTTCCCCCCGGGTCGGTGAGCCCGACAGTGGTTCTCCTCGAGCCTCCTCGCGGGACGGCGATCTCGATCAGGAGGTGATCACATGACGACCCCCTACCCCGCTCGTCTCGACGGCCGGCTCGAGGAGCCTGTCAACCGTCTGCTCTGGCTCGTGAAGTGGGTCCTCTTGCTCCCACACTTTCTCTGCCTCGCAGGCTTGTGGATCGCAATGACCGTGCTCACCTTCGTCGCGGGATTCTCGATCCTCTTCACCGAGCGCTACCCACGGGACATCTTCGACTTCAACGTCGGCGTGATCCGCTGGACCTGGCGGGTCTCGTTCTACGGGATGAGCGCCTTCGGTACGGACCGGTACCCACCGTTCAGCCTGCACTCGGACCCCGATTACCCGGCGGACTTCCACGTCGAGTACCCGGCTCGCCTCTCGCGGGGACTCGTCCTCGTGAAGTGGTGGCTGCTCGCCATCCCCCAATACTTCGTCGTATCGGTCCTCGTCGGAGGCTGGGGCTCGAACTCCGCCGGGGTGATCACCATCCTCGCTCTGCTCGGTGCTGTCGTGGTCGCGTTGACCGGAAGCTATCCGGCCCAGCTGTTTGACGCGCTGATGGGCCTCAACCGTTGGTGCTACCGAGTGCTCACCTACGCGGCGCTCATGCGAGACGAGTACCCGCCGTTCCGCTTCGAAGGAGGTGGCAGCGACCCGGGCACCCCGCCGACGCAGGGCGAGTTGCCCTTGGCGGCTTGAGGCAACGGCGCCGCGTCGGATCGGAAGAGCGCTATGTGGACGTGCTCGGGGTCCGGGGCACGCACCCGTCGATCTGGAGCCACTCGCCGAAGGTCTGGCAGCTGCCCTCCATGCGATAGATCACCGAGGTGATGGTCGGGTACTGGAACACCGTCGCATCGAGCTGGGACAGCAGGAGGTGCGACCCCGTGCTGGTGCTCGCGTTGGGCACCACCGAGCGCAGGTCGCCGAAGTCCACGGTCGCCTGGCCCGAGCTGAGCGTCACGCTTCGCACGTACCCCGCCGTCGAAGAGGAGAACCAACTCGTCAGTCCGGCCGCGCGTTCGGCCGCGCTCGGGCCCGCAAGCAGCTGGTCGAGTGCGGTCCGCAGTACGGCGCGGTTGCTCGGGTAGAGGCGGTAGGTGGCAACGGGCTTGGCGTCGGCACTGCACGAGTAGAAGACGGTCACCGTCATCTCGCCGGCTGGTGGGCTCGGGCGAGCCATGGCGTAGTCGGGGCAGGCGGACGTAGGGACGGGCGCCTGCGGCGGCGAGAAGGCGACCCGGACGACCGTTGCCTCGTACAGGTTGCCGTTCTGCATGGAGACGGTGAAGAGGACGAGGGCACCGCGTGCTGCGATCGGGGGGCTGAAGGCCACGGAGGCGTCGAAGGGAGCCATGCTGCCCATTGACCCGCCCATGACGCGACCGGCTCCGATGGGGGAGCGCCGGCCGTCCTGGCGCACCTCCACGTTCACCTGTGCCTCGAAGGCGGTGCTCGTTCCTCGCAGGCGCACCGGCGAGGCGATCGCAGTCGACGGCACCGGGACGTCGAGACGGATGTCCGGCGTCGAGCACCCGAGCACCCACCAGGTCCCTGTCACGCGGTGCAGCCGCACCGTCGTCGTTGCCCCGCTCGCGGTCGCCCGTACCTCGACGGTCCCCGACTCGGTGCCGGTGGAGACGAACCGCCCGACTACAGGATGGACGAAGCCCACGAAGTCGACGGCGAAGGCTCGGGCGGCCGCGACCGGATGGGTGAAGCCGGCCCCTGAGCGCGGTGTTGGGTAGAGGACGGCGGCCAGTTCATCCGGGGCGGCGGGTGGAGCCGTCGTCGTCGGTGGAGCCGTCGTCGTCGGTGGAGCCGTCGTGGTCGGTGGAGCCGTCGTGGTCGGTGGAGCGGTCGTGGTCGTCGTCGGAGACGTCGTGGGGCCCCTTCCGCCCGTCGCGGCGAGAACGCCGATGACGATCCCCGCTGCGACGATTCCTGCCAGTCCACCGAGCACCCACCGCTTGGGGTGCCCTCCGGACGGCTGATTGCCGCGTGTCGGAGGATACGGCGCAGGGGGCTCGGTGATCGCCATGTGCACCTTCCAGCCGGGGGAACTGCCCTCGGCCCACCTTGTGCCCGCGCGGGGGGACGTCGCTAGGGCTTATCGTCCCTTCACGGCTCGAGGGCCAGTCCGATCTCGCCCCCGCCAAGCCGATCGCCGGGACCCGTCAAGGGGTACACCGGGAGAGGCGGGGTACAGCTCGCCCGGCCGCCCGACTCCGGAGCACGCGTGTGCCCCCCGTACCACCCCGGGGCCACCGTCGAGGTGAGCCGCGACGCGCAAGCTGAGGCCCAACGCAGAGGAGGCGAGAATGGTCGAGGAGAGGCAGGCCGACGCGCCGGTCGTGGTTGTCGGATTCGACGGCTCCAAGGACAGCCGGCGAGCTCTTGAATGGGCGGCTGCGGAATGTGAGCTCCGAGGGTCTGCACTCACGGTGCTGCATGCCGACCGCTGGACGCCGGCTGCGCTCGGGTTGCCCGCCTTCCACGAGGAGGCAGGGATCGAAGAGGACGTCCTGGCGCGAGGGGTCGGCTTGGTGAGGCAGGGGCATCCCACCGTCGACGTGACGGGTCGGCGTATCGCTCCTCCCCCTGGTGAGTCGCTCGTCGCCGACGCCGGACATGCTTCGCTGTTGGTCCTCGGGTCACGGGGGCTGGGCCGCATCCAGCAGGTGGCGATGGGATCGGTCAGTCGCTACTGCGTGGAGCACGCGCACTGCCCGGCGGTCGTCGTGCGCGTCGACGCCTGACCCGGCGGCGATCGGACGCACGCCACCTGGCCCCCGACCGACGGAGGGCCTGGGGTCACGCCCTCGGAGCGCGTCGGCTGTGCTGCGCTAGCCTCGCCTCCCACATCGGCCGGCTGTTCGGGGGCGCTCCGGGTGACCGACACAGCAGAACGCCTGGAGTACACGTCGGCCGTCATCAACGGGACGGTCGGCTTGTCGAAGGAGTCGACGAAGCAGGGGGCCCCGAAGCTGATCGACCTGTTGGAGCACGACTGCTCGATGAAGTAGGCGGGGTGACTCCGATATCGGTCCGTCAGATCCCAAGCGTCGGCAGCGACACCACGATCGCAGCACTCTCGACCGACACGCGCACGATGCGTGCGACCAGGTCGACGACGTAGCGGGGATCGTCTAACCATTCGTTTGGGTCGGGTCCGCGGCCCCTGCGCGGCGCCTGGTCCTCCATCGGTCCTCCATCGGGGTCGCAACCGAGGCTGACTGGTGACGAATGTCGCCCAGTGATGAACACGATCATCCCTGCTCAGGGGGGAATGTGGTGGTGAGGTCTTCACAGAAGGGTATGAGCAGCGAGTTCGCGCCGTGATCGGTGGGTCACCCACGCGATAAGCGACGTCAGCCCACACCGGCGGTGCCCTGAGCAGCGTCGACGCGGACGCAGGTGGCGCGCCCGGCACGCAGAGGCTCGCGAGCCCACAGCGTCGGCGGCTCCGGCTGCGTGTCCTCAGCGCTCGAAGCGGGGGTCGGCCTCGACGACTTTGAGCCCGAGGGCCTCGAGCTCGGAGACGAGGTCTCGCAAGCGCTTCGCGGTCTCGAACCATGCGCCATAGTCCGCGTGCTGTTCGGCACCGAGATAGCGCGTGGTGGTCTTGCCGCCGACCTTCCTCGTCCAAGAGAAGTAGGGGCCGTGTGGCGCCGGGGGGTCGCCGCCGCAGCGGCACCCCGGCCGTCCACAGCGCGTGCGGCGTTCGATGAGGGTGCCCGGCAGTGCGAGCCCGCGGTGCGCCACCGCCGCGATCTCGTCAGCCAGACGCTTCGCCTCGACCCTGGTCTTTGCGTCGAGGCGCACGCCACCACCTTCGCGCCCGGGATCCACCGCTGCAGCCATGTCGTACAGTATGCTACTGCACGATGCAACCGGACCCGGTAGCCACCGCCGTCGCGTCGTTCCGCCCGCGTGGCGTCGACGAGGAGGCGGCGAGCTTCGCAAGAGAGCTCGTCGCAACCGCCCGGCCGGGGTCGGTCAACCGGGCGAAGGCCTTCTTGTTCGCTGCCTCTCGACTCGCTGCCTTCGGCGAGGCCTGTGGCCTCGAGCTCAGCCCCGAGGTGCTCTTGCGGACCTCGGTCATCGAGCGGTTCTGTGCGCCGGGTACGGGCACCATGTCCCAAGCGACGCGCCGGACGGTGCGGACCAACCTGCGGGCGATTGCCCGGCGCATCGCCCCTTTGGCTCCCCAAGCCCCGCGCCTTTCGCGCGAGCGAGCCAAGGACCCCTACTCGGATGCAGAGATCTCGGCCTACCTCGCGCTCTCAGACGCCCAGCCGACCGAGGGCCGCCGCCATCGCGCCGGGGCGCTCGTCTGCCTCGGAGCAGGTGCGGGGCTCGTCGGCGCGGACCTGAAGGCCGTGCACGGCACAGACGTCGCCCCGCGCTCGGGCGGCGTCGTCGTGGTGGTGCAAGAGGGGCGTCGTCCGCGCGTGGTGCCGGTCCTCTCTCGCTACCACGACCGGCTGCGTGCCGCCGCGGGCTTCGCCGGCAGCGGGCTTCTCATCGGCGGCACATCGACCTCCCGGCGCAACGTGACGACGCCCATCACCGCGTCGCTTTCGGGAGGGAAGGATCTCCCACGGCTCGAGGTCGCACGGCTGCGCGCGACGTGGCTGTGCGAGGTAGCAGAGGCGATCGGGCTTCGGGCCTTCATGGACGCGGCCGGGATCACCTGCTCCCAGCGTCTGGGCGACCTGGTCGTTCACCTGGAGGAGATGACACAGGCCCGGGCGGTCGCGCTCATCGGAGGGCAGGGCTGAGTCGCGCCCGCAGGCGCCAGGCCATCGAGGCCGCGATCGCCCGCGCAGGGGTGGGTGCGACCTTCGAGGTGCTGATGCCCACCGGTGGCCGGCCCCGCCAGCTCGTGGCG
>JAJZMD010000162.1 GCA_021803085.1 Actinomycetes bacterium | reverse complement strand
GACGTCGGCGGCGAGCAAGTGGCGGGCGGGGCGGGCAACGCCGCACCCCAGGCACTGGGGAGCGCTCGCGAAGCTGGCGGGTGTGCTCGTCGTCGACAACGAGTATGACGAGCTGCCAGGCCGGCGGTGAGGGTTTCCCAAGCCAGTCGGCAGCTGCTACACCCTCGCAGCGGCCCGTAGAGCGCTGGGGAGCTGACGCTTTAGGTCCGCCTCGCGTTCGCCCAGCAGACGCCAATAGTGTCCGTTCTGAGGCGAGGGGTGAGGGAATCTCCGCACGCAGCGGTTCGCCTTCAGCAGATCTGCGTCGATGAGCCGCTGCACCGCAGCTGTCGCCACCTTGCCGAGCGGGAGCACCACGGATCGTGGAGCCATGTCCAGTTTCGCGCCAAGGTACGCCCGCACGAGAGACACGAGCGTCCGATCTGTGAGGAGGCGAGGGCCGTTCTCGCCGTTGTAGTTCTTCCCGTCGATGAACATGGGGAACCCGATGGCCGAGGCCGTTCCGAGAAGACCCTGGTGCTCCTTGGAGAACAGACTGGCAGATGTGGAAATCCGTAGGGATTCTGCAAGGCCGATCCTGTTCAATCCAGTTACGAGCCGCTGTCGCATCGCTCCGGAGAACGAGCCGACTGCATCGGCGCGGCGCAGCACTTCTTCGGTTGGCATCCCCTCTTGGAGGCACTGCCTCGCTTCACGAAGAGCATTCATGGCCTGCGTCCCGCCTGCGGTGATCCCGACGAGAACGACCTGGGCCTTCGTGTTCATCCAGTCCCAGGGTGCGTAGTAGAGCTTGAGTGGCTTCTTCTGCCAGAGGAGCAGACGGGCCGCCTTCGGGTTCGGCTCACGCTGACGCATGATGACGTCCCGCTTCTCGTTGATGCACCAGGTGAGGTCCATCGGGCAGTCTGCATCGACGAACCCATGATCGAATGCCCAACGGGTCGAGCACGTGTGATCGATTCCGCGCATCGGATCAGGCCCTTACGCCGTAGCTTGCGGCCGTCGACCTGAACTGGCGGGTCCACGACCATTGGTCCTGGACGTAGTTGGCGTACTCTTCGGTACCGAGCTCGACCACCTCGTCGGTGCTCATCTTGAGCATCCCGATCACCGTGTCGTATGTATCCGTGTGGTCCTCGGGCCGTGTCAGGCGCAGGTAGGTGTCGGGGATCTTGCCCTTGCGCAGGATCTCGATCTTTGCCTCGAAGTCCTCGAGCACGGCCTCCCGGAACTTGCCGAGGGCCTTCTCGAACACTTCATGATGATGCGCTCGATTCTGCTCGACGACCTTCAGCAACTCGTCCCGGTTGACCTTCACAGACCACATCGGGCTCCCCTCCTGGCCTGCCACTCTGCGTCTCGCAGGTAGCAAGTATGCCCTCGGTTCCCCGCCCCTTGCTTGGGCTGCGCTGTTCCGCCGCGCCCTCTCCGTCCTGTGCTGTCCCCCTGGCTCCCCTCGCGGTCCCCTCGCGCCCGCTGCCCGCTTCGCCCTGCCGGTCCGTCAGCGCCGCTTCAAACCGTGGCCCCCCTCCCAGTCCATTGGGCCGGGTCTCGCCCCGGTGGCGCGTTCCCCGGGCTCGGGCGTCGGCCCGCCCTTGCCCCCCGCCCGCGGCGGTCCCGCTCGCCCTCGACGGCCCCGTTCGCCCCGCGCCCCGTCCCGCCGGCCGTGCGCGGCGGTTTTGTCGTCGCCGTGGGCGGTGGTCCTGGCTTTCTCACCAGGGAATATTGTGGAGCGGGCGACGGGAATCGAACCCGCGTTCTCAGCTTGGGAAGCTGATGTTCTGCCGCTGAACTACGCCCGCGAGCCGGCGTCACACTATCGTCTTGCACGCCATGGATCCTTCCGACTGCGCCAGAGGGGTGGCGCAACGGCCGGGTCCGCGTCCGGGCCGATGGTTGTCGCGACGGCCTGCGCCCGAGCGTGCACCTCGGTCGCCGGGTGGTTGCTGCGGGAGCAGGTGCCGCGCCGGAGACCTGCCGGCACCGCTCTTCACCGCGTGAGCCCGCTGGCGAACCGCCCGAGCTGCCATAGGAGGACTCGTGCCAGTCAGGATCGCCGTAGGCATGGTGGTGACCGTGGTCTGTGTCGCGGTCGCCGGCCGCCGCTTCCACTGGATCTCCCGGCTCGTTCGTAGTGGGCAGGCCGCCCCTGAGCGGTTGCGCCGCGACTTGGGCCGGAAGGCCGAGGCGGAGGTGACCGAGGTCGCCGGACAGCGGAAGCTCTTGAAGTGGACGGTTCCCGGGCTGGCTCATTTCTTCACGATGTGGGGATTCATGATCCTGCTCTTCACGATCGTCGAGGCGTACGGAGACCTCTTCCAGCCGGGCTTCCATTTTCCTGGGATCGGGACGTCGCCCGTGCTCGGCTTCATCGAAGACTTCTTCGCCACCGCGGTCCTCGTCGCGCTCGGCGTGTTCACGGTGATCCGCCTCAAGAACGCCCCGTCGAGGAAAGAGCGGGCTTCGAGGTTCTACGGCTCGCACACCGATGCCGCCTGGTTGACGCTCCTTTTCATCTTCGGCGTGATCGCGAGCCTGCTTCTTTACAGGGGTGCGCAGGTCGACACGAAGCCGAGTCAGTTCCCCTACGGAGATTGGGCGTTCGCCTCGCACGTGATCGGGGCGGGTCTCGCAGGACTGGGGCACGGGGTGGACGGCACGCTGGCGACGACGTTCCTCCTCCTCAACGTCGCGATCATCAGCGGGTTCCTCGTGTTCGTCTCGTACTCGAAGCACCTGCACATCTTCGTCGCGCCTTTCAACGTGGCGTTCTCGCGCCGCCCGCGCGCCCTCGGCGGGCTCGACAAGACCCCCGACATGGACATGGAGAACGTGACGGAGGACACCGTCTTCGGTGCCGGCTTCATCGAGAACTTCACGTGGAAGCAGATGCTGGATTTCGTGACGTGCACGGAGTGCGGAAGGTGCCAGTCGGTGTGCCCGGCGTGGAACACGGGCAAGCCGCTGTCCCCCAAGCTCGTGGTCATGGCACTGCGCGACAACATGTTCTCCCAGTCGTCGCGCCTGCTCGCGCGGAAGGCCGCCCCGGCCGCCGCAGCGGGGCAGGACGGCTCGCCGGACGGTCGAGCCCAGGGCGGCGGTCACGGCGAGGTTGCCACCGCCGAGGCCGAGGCACTGGTGCCGGGCGTCATCGAGCCCGACGTGCTCTGGGCCTGCACCACGTGCGGCTCCTGCGTGGAGCAGTGCCCCGTCGACATCGAGCACGTCGACGCGATCGTCGACATGCGCCGCTACCAGGTCTTGATGGAGTCGAGCTTCCCGCACGAGGCCGGTCTCATGCTGCGCAACGTCGAGAGCCAGGGCGACCCCTGGGGGCTCGGCAGCTCGAAGCGGACCGAGTGGACCCAGGCGCTCGAGTTCGAGGTGCCGGTGGTCGGGGACATGATCCCCGACGACATCGAGTACCTCTACTGGGTCGGTTGCGCAGGAGCGCTCGACGAGCGGGCCCGTCGTCAGGTGCAGGCGACGGCGCGGCTGCTGCACCGGGCTGGGGTCCGCTTCGCGATCCTCGGGCCGAAGGAGAGCTGCACCGGAGACCCGGCGCGCCGCATCGGCAACGAGTACCTCTACCAGGAGCAGGCGAAGGCCAACATCGCGACCCTCGCCGCAGCGGGCGTGAAGAAGATCGTCGCGACGTGCCCGCACTGCTTCAACACCCTGAAGAACGAGTACCCGGCCCTCGGCGGCAGTTACGAAGTCGTGCACCACGCTGAGCTGCTGGACCACCTCGTGCGTGCCGGGAAGATCGTCCCGGGCGCCGGCTACACGGGCACCGTCACGTACCACGACCCCTGCTACCTCGGGCGGCACAACAGGGTCTTCGACGAGCCGCGGACCGTCATCGACGCGATCCCTGGTGCCCGCAATGTCGAAATGCGCCGGTGCAGGGAACGGGGCTTCTGTTGCGGCGCAGGGGGGGCGCGGATGTGGATGGAGGAGAGCATCGGAACCCGCGTGAACGTGGATCGGACCCTCGAGGCGCTCGGCACCGGCGCGGACGTCGTGTCGACCGCCTGCCCTTACTGCATGATCATGCTGGACGACGCGGTTCGGGCCAACGGCAAGGAGGAGTCGGTCCGGGTCCTCGACATCGCGCAGCTCGTCGAGGAGTCCATGCACCTGCCCGAACCAGCCGGACCGGGACGCGGCGCCGCCACCTGGACTGGCACCACCCAGCCGGCCGAGGGCTGAGCCGCCGGATCCGACCCGGCTGCCGCCGACCGCGGTGGGGCCGACCGGGCCGCGGCTGCCGCCACCGACCCGGCTGCCGCCACCGACCCGGCCGATCCCCTCAGCGTTGCGTGACGCCGTAGGCGTGCGTCGGGTGCAGGCGGGCGACAAGTCGACGTTCGGTGACCATGGTCTCCCGGTACTCGGACCAGTCGGGGTGGTCCTCGCCGCGGATCGCACGGTAGAGCTGGACGAGCTCTTCGACGGTCGAGTCGTCAGCCGCCGCTGCGACGGGCGAGAGCTCCGCAGTGGCATCGAGCACCACGTAGGACCAGAACGACTCACCGGGGACGTAGAGGGAGGCGAACGGCTCGCGCCGAAGGTTCTTCGTCTTCGCCCGGGTGTCGGTGATGGAGATCCGGACCACAGGGTCGGGCTCTCCGCTGCGCTGGTTCCCGCTCACATGGCTGCCGCTCACGTGGCTCCCGCTCACGTGGCTCCCGCTCACGTGGTACAGAATGTTCGAGAGCTGGGGTCGGCCGTCCGCGCGGCGGGTGACCAGCACCCCCTGCGAGTGCTCGCGTGCGAACTCCAGGCCGGCGCTCAGCTGCACGAGGAGCTCACCAGAGTGCGATGGGAACGGGGGCCCCGGAGGAAGGCTTCCGCATTCGGCCGGCCGCGGCGCAGAGCGGTGCGGTGAGAAGCGCAGCGGCGTCGAAGCGCATGCGCGGCTGTCCTCGAGAGCGACATCGAGGGAAGGTCCGAGCTCTTCATGCGTCCAACCACGGAGAGCAGGCTACCGCCGGGAGAGCCGGGAGAGCATTGGCGCGATGTCGAACGTTCCTCCCATGTCCCACGTCCACGAGGCGTCTGCAGGCGACAATGTTTCACCCGTGTGAACGGCGGTTTTCGTGCGTGAGAACACCTGTCGTTACGGACCGTTCCCTCTCGCCTGTCCGGGAGCGCCGGAATACGCTGCCGCGGTGACGACTGTCCAACGTCCGACCACTCCCGGCGGGTCCGGATCGACCCGCTTCCTCGACAGGCTGAGCAGCCTGGTGCTCAAACCGCCGGGACCGGCCCAACGAGAACGTAACGGTGACGGGCCGCGCTCCGTCGAAGAACTGGAGCGATCTGCCCGCTCCGCCGACGACAAGGAGCGGCTCGTCGGGCTGCTGGCAGCGCCGTTCGCCGCGGCGATCGCCCTCCTCCTGTACGGCGCGCTCTCGGCCAACGACCCGCCCGCGTACCTGAAGGACGGGCTCGCCAACTCGAAGCACGTCTCGCTGTCCCTCTACGCCGACCTCCTGGGCGTGCTGTTGATCCTGGCGCTCGCCATGCTGGCCACGGCGTGGCTGCGCAAGCGCCTGTTGCTCGGCTGCGCGATGGCGCTGTACGGCTTGGCGGTGTTCAACCTTCGTTATTGGGGCTTCGGCGTGCCGTACGTGCTCTTCGGCGCGTGGCTCATCGTGCGGGCGTACCGCGCCCAGAGGGACCTGCGTGAGGCGACGGGCACGGGGGCGGCTCCTGGAGGCGGTCGAGATCGAGGTGCGGGGGTGGGCCCGCCGCGCGCGGTGACGCCCGCTCGGAGCAAGCGGTACACGCCACCTGGCACCACCCGCCGCGGTGGCGCCCGGTTGGGCGCGGGCGAGCGGGAGAGCGTCGCCGAGGGACGGCTGCCGTAGCCAGCTGCCGTAGCCGGAGCCAGGTGCCGTAGCCGGAGCCAGGTGCCGTAGCCGGAACCGGCGCGGAGGGAAGACCCGGCCGGACCGGTCCCCGTCTCCTCGCCGCGACGTGAGGTCAGTGCCGGGATGCCGGCGGCGACCTCCGTCGGGAGCGCCTCAGCGCGAGCAAGACCGCCACCACGAGCACGAGCACGAGCACGAGCACCGTGGGCAGAAGGAACACCCCGGCGGACGCGCGGTCGCTCGCGAGCTGGCTCGTCGTCGTGAGCAGGCCGGGGTCCGATTCCAAGGTGACGGCGTGGAGCGTCGTGCCCGGAGGCCGGTCGCGTGACCCGGGGATGTTGTCGAGGTAGCGGTGGTCGTGGAGGGCGAAGCTGCCGCGGCACGTGTACCCCGCCGCGTTGCTCCCGCTGCCGCCGAGAAGGCCCATGCAGCTCGTGACGGTCACGACGACCGGAACACCATGGCGGTGCAGGGCCGTGATCTGTGCGTTCTTACGAGCGCCAGCGACGAAGAGCGACGCCGCGAGGGCCGCCAGCACGCCCGTGCACGCGATCGTGAGGACGACGCGGACGCGCCGGCCGTCGATCTCGCCCACCGGAGGGCCCCGGAGCGTGGACACTCGCCCGTTGGTCGCGATGCCGCTCATCGATGCGATCCCGCCGGAAGCTGGTCGATGTGAGGAGCGTGCCGCATGGCCGGCCGATGCGCCAGCCGTCGTCGGGGCAATTCACACGGAGCTAACACTCACGTGACGAAGGGGTAACACGCGAGCCTCAGGCTCTAGCGCCGAGCGAGCAAGTTCGAGCAAGTGCGAGACGAGCGCGAGAGGAGAGCGAACGGTGTTGCAGGCGGCGGTCGCGTCAGTTCCCTATCCAAGCTGGCTGAACCCGGCGGACAACACCTGGCAGATCACCGCAGCCACGCTGGTCGGGCTCATGAGCCTGCCTGCCTTGGCCGTGCTGTACGCGTCGATCGTCCCGAAGAAGTGGTCGGTCAACGTCCTGGCGATGATGTTCGCGGGATTCTCGCTGGTGCTGATCGCGTGGGTCCTGTGGGCGTTCAAGATGGGGTTCGGAGCCACCTCGCTCGGTGGCGGCGTCCACAACGGCATCCAGACCCAGCTGAGCGGGGTCGGCTGGGTCAAGCACTTCTTCGAGAACCTGGTGGGCAAGCCGGGCCAGATCACGACAGCCGTCGGCGAGCAGGGCCAAGCGGTCTCGGCCGCCAACACCGCGATCCCGTTCCACTTCCCGACCGCGACCCTGGCGTTCTTCCAATTCGTGTTCGCGGCCATCACGCCCCTGCTCTTCCTCGGCAGCGTGCTCGGCAGGATCAAGTTCAGC
This sequence comes from Actinomycetes bacterium, assembly GCA_021803085.1. Taxonomy (GTDB): domain Bacteria; phylum Actinomycetota; class Acidimicrobiia; order Acidimicrobiales; family RAAP-2; genus JAJYVT01. Next base: position 57,542 of record JAJZMD010000162.1, on the reverse strand, counting down.
GCGTGGTGCCTGCTCGTCCCGCTGTGGACCACCTTCGTCTACGCGATCGATGCCTTCCTCCTCTGGGGTGGCGGCTACTTCGCGCAGGAGGGTGCGCTCGACTTCTCCGGCGGCTACGTGATCCATATGTCAGCCGGAGTCTCCGGGTTCGTGGCGGCCTGGGTCTTGGGGCCCCGGCTCGCGAGGGACAGGAAGAACGCCATCCCGAACAACCTCGTCATGGCCGCGGTCGGAGCTGGGATCCTCTGGCTCGGCTGGAACGGGTTCAACGGCGGCGACCCGTACTACGCGGGGGCCGACATGGCGACCGCGGTGATCAACACGAACCTCGCAACGGCTGCGGGCGTGCTCGCCTGGATGGGGTTGGACGGCTGGTTCTCCAAGGCCAGGAAGCCGACCTTCCTCGGTGGGGTGAACGGGATGATCTGCGGGCTGGTCGCCATCACCCCGAGCGCGGGCTGGGTCGACGGCTGGGGCGCGATCCTCGTGGGGTTGATCGCGACCGGCATCGTCTGGTTGGCGTGGAACTACCTGTCGAGGGTACGGCCGTTCTCCCGTGTCGACGACGCGCTGGGCGTGGTCTACACGCACGGCATCGCCGGATTGTTCGGTGGGCTGATGGTCGGGATCTTCGGAGATCCGGCCATCGTCGAGTACGGCTGTGGCACGCTCGGGAAGAACGGCCAAGTCGTGAACACCTCGAACGCCTCGTACCTCTCGGCGCACGGGTCCTGCGCCCCCTTCTCGGTGAGCGGGCTGATGTACACGGGCTCCTGGCACCAGGAGTGGGAGCAGCTTCGGGCTGCGATCTTCGTCATCTTCTGGTCTGCAGTCGTGACCTTCCTGATCATGAAGTTCATCGGCCTCGTGCTGCGAGGGGCGAGGTACAAAGACAGCGTGCTCGAGGTCGGCGATCTGGCGATCCACGACGAGGAGGCCTTCCCCGAGGAGACGCTCGCGCAGCGGACGGGCGGCTTCGGAGTGGATGGACACGAGCGCGACTCGACATTGGCGCCGGTCGGTGCGATCGGGGTGCGACCACCCGTGGACCGCGGGCCGCCTCTCGGGACCACAGGCACGAGCTGACGATCCGCACACGGTGGAGCGCAAAGGGAGAATGTGAACATGAAGCTTGTCGTAGCGGTCCTCAAACCGTTCAAGCTCGACGACGTGAAGGAGGCGTTGAAGAGCCTCGGCGTGCGGGGGATGACCCTGACCGAAGCGCAGGGCTTCGGACGCCAGCGCGGCCACACCGAGGTCTACCGGGGCGCCGAGTACGAGGTGGACTTCGTCCCGAAGATCCGCATCGAGGTGGCGGTCGACGACGACCAGGTGGCCGAGGTCGTGGACGCCATCGTGGGTGCGGCGGCGACCGGGAAGATCGGAGACGGGAAGGTCTGGGTGACGCCGCTCGAGACGGTGGTGCGCGTGCGGACCGGCGAGCGCGGCAGCGACGCCCTCTGACGAAGACGGAGCACGGCCGATGACGGGCCGGCCGGCCCAGAGTCAGGCGGGGTCGCTCCGGGAGCGACGCCAGGCTCTGCTCGCGCGCTCGGACCTCCGTGGACGCCCGTTCTGCCACGCCTACGCTGCGGAAGCGGACCGGTGGCTCGCGGATCTGTGCGAGCGGGCGATCGGCGACCGGCGCCGGGTCGCCTTGCTTGCGGTCGGCGGGTACGGGCGCGGCGAGCTCTGCCCGCACAGCGACCTGGACCTGGTGCTGGTCCATGACGGGCGTAGCGACGTCGCAGCTTTGGCCGATGCGATCTGGTACCCGGTGTGGGACGAAGGGGTCCATCTCGACCACAGCGTCCGCCGCCCGAAGGACGTGCTCTCGGCGGCTGCAGCCGACCTCCGGGTGGCCCTCGGGCTCCTGGACGCTCGGCTGGTCTGGGGTGACGAGGGGGTGGCGAGCCCACTGATCTCCGCTGCAAGGGCTCAGTGGCGCAGGCGGCTCGCCGCGTCCTGGTTGCCCGCGCTGTCCGAGCAGATGTCGGAGCGCTGGGCGCGCCACGGCGAGGTCGCGTTCCTCCTCGAGCCCGACGTGAAAGAGGCGCAAGGCGGGCTGCGCGACGCCCACGCCCTGCGCGCCATGGCGACAGGTGCGCCCGATCTGGCACGTTCCGCGGACCTGCAGGCGGTCGAGGTTGCGACCGGCACCCTGCTGGCCGCCCGCGTGGAGCTCCATCGCGCCGCGGGGAGAGCGCTCGACCGCCTCGTCCTCCAAGAGCAGGATCAGGTCGCCGGCGCGCTCGGGTACCCGGACGCGGACGCACTCATGGCTGCGGTCGCAGCTGCCGGCCGGACGATCGCCTGGACCTGTACCAGCACCTGGCGCCGGCGACACCGCTGGGAGCCCCCCGAGCCCGGCGGCATCGGCGCGCGGGCGCGCCGTCGCCGTTCGCAGGCGGCAGGCGACGGACAGGCGACGGGACAGGCGACGGGTCAGGCCCCAGGAGAGGTCACGGGTCAGGCCGCAGGACCGGCGACGAGACGGGCCGCGAGACGGGCCGCGGGGCCGGTCGACGAGCCGGGGGTTCTCGTGATCCACGGCGAGGTGACGGTCGCAGACGGCGTCGACGTGGGGACGGACCCCTCGCTTCCATTGCGAGTGGCGGCAGTCGCGGCCGAGCGGTCAGCACCGATCGCGCCGGAAGCGCTCCGGCGCCTCTCGGCTGCAACGTCGCCCTCCGAGCCGTGGCCGAGCGACACTCGCCAGGCGCTCGTGCGGCTTTTGGCGCAGGGTCACCGTGCCGTCGATGCTCTGGAAGCCCTGGACCACGTCGGGGTCGTCATGCGCCTGATCCCCGAATGGGAGCTGGTCCGCAACCGGCCACAGCGCAACGCGTACCACCGCTTCACGGTCGACCGGCACCTCATCGAGGCGGCTGCGAACGCCGCCGCGTTCGCCGGCCGGGTGTCCAGGCCGGACCTGCTGCTCGTCGGCTGCCTGCTGCACGACATCGGCAAGGGGATGCCAGGCGACCACACGGACGAGGGTGTGCGGCTCGTGGCGAGGGTGGGTCGTCGGATGGGGTTCGAAGAGGACGACGTGACGACGCTCGTCACGCTCTGCCGTCTCCACCTGCTCCTGGCGGACACCGCCACGCGTCGTGACCTGGAGGACCCTGCGACCATCGCCGCCACGGCGAAGCTCGTGGGCGACCGCGAGACGCTCCTCCTCCTCTGGGCGCTGACCGAGGCGGACGGCCTCGCCACGGGCCCCGCCGCCTGGGGCCCCTGGAAGGCAGGTCTCGTGGCGGAGCTCGTGTCGCGGGTGGGGAACGCGCTCGCAGGAGAGCCGGTGGACGCGGGACGGCCGGTGAGCCTGGGGGAGCGCTACGGAGATCTCGTCGCACAGGTGCGCGCCGAAGGCCGTCCGGTCGTGCAGGTGGAGCCGCCGAGGCTCGTGGTCGCCGCACCCGACCGGCGAGGGTTGCTCGCGTCGGTTGCCGGCACGCTCGCCCTTCACGGGCTCGACGTGCGGGGCGCCGACGTCTCGACCGACGCCGGGGTGGCCGTCGAGGTCTTCGTCCTGAACGTGACACGCGCCCGGCTGCCCGACGTCGAGAGGCTGCGGGCAGATCTGAACGCCGTCCTGGCGGGCGATCTGGACCTTTCTCGGCGCCTCGAGGCGAAGGCTCAGGACTACGCGGGCGCACGCCGGCCCTCGGCGCCGCATCCGGTGGAGCCGTCGGTGACGGTCGACGTCGAGGCGTCTGCGTCGTCGACCGTGGTGGAAGTCCGGGCGCCGGATGAGCTCGGGCTCCTCTACCGGGTGACTCGGGCGTTCTTCGACTGCGGCCTGGACGTCGTGACGGCCAGGGTGTCGACGGTCGGCGACGAGGTCGTCGATGCCTTCTACGTGCGGGACGGCGCGGGCAGCAAGGTCACCGAGCCGGCCCTTCTCGAGCGGGTGGAGCAGTCGGCGCTCGACGCACTGACGCACTGACGCACTGACGCACTGACGTGCCGGACGCGTGCCGGACGCGCGCCGACGCCCCCTCAACCCGCCTGTCTGGCGACGGCCTCCGCGGCCTTTCGGGCAGCGTCGGGGTCGCCGAGGTAGCCGGCGCCGCGCACCGTGAGGTCGTCGTCGAACCGGTAGCGGTACGGGAATCCCGTCGGGATCTCGAGCGCCGGGATGTCGGCGTCCGCGATGGCGTCGAGATGCTTGCGCAACGCTCGGATGCTGTTGCCGTGGGCGACCACCAGCACGGCCCCACCCCTCGCGCCGGCGGCGTAGAGGTCCGGCACGATCACGTCGTCCCAGTAGGGAAGGACGCGGGCGACCACGTCCGCGAGGCACTCGGTCGCCGGCAGCACGTGCGCGGGGACGTCGCGGTAGCGAAGGTCTGCGGCGGGGTGGCGGGGGTCGCCGGCAGGGAGTGGCGGCGGGGGCACGTCGTAGCTCCGCCGCCACAGCTTGATCTGCTCGAGCCCGAAGCGGTCGGCCGTCTCCTTCTTGTCCAGTCCCTGGAGATCGCCGTAGTGGCGCTCGTTCAGTCTCCAGTGGCGCCGCACGGGGAGCCAGGACCGCCCGGCGGCGTCGAGGGTCAGGTTCGCGGTGCGGATCGCCCGGGTGAGAACCGACGTGTGGACGAGGCGGAGGTCGATGGATGCCTCGGCCGCGAGCAGCTCGCCGGCGCGGAGGGCCTCTTCCTCGCCGGCGGGGGTCAGGTCGACGTCGGTCCAGCCGGTGAAGAGGTTGTCGGCGTTCCACTCGGACTCGCCGTGGCGAAGGAGGACCAGGTCGAGCATGGGTCGAGCGTATCCAGACAGGTCGCGGAGTGGAAGCTGCCGCGCCGGCCGTGGGCGGAAAAGATCAGCCTCAAGAATCTTGTTACACATACACTCAAGTTTGCTATACTCATCCCAGTAAGACGTGAGCGGTGAAGCAAGCGAACGCGCCGTCGGCGCGAGAGAGGCAGGTAGTGCGATGGCCAAGGCGGTCGGAATCGACCTCGGCACGACCAACTCCGTGGTCAGCGTGCTGGAGGCGGGCGAGCCCGTCGTCATCCCCAACGCCGAGGGGTCGAGGACGACCCCGTCGGTGGTCGGGTTCTCCAAGACCGGCGAGGTGCTCGTGGGCGAGGTCGCCAAGCGGCAGGCGATCACGAATCCCGACCGGACCATCCGGTCGGTGAAGCGGCACATGGGGACCAAGTGGACGATCACAATCGACGGGAAGCCCTACACGCCCCAGGAGATCTCTGCCCGGATCTTGGGCAAGCTGAAGCGCGACGCCGAGGCGTACCTGGGGGACACCGTGACCCAGGCCGTCGTCACCGTCCCCGCGTACTTCGACGACTCGCAGCGGACCGCGACGAAGGAAGCCGGGCAGATCGCCGGGCTCGAGGTGCTCCGCATCATCAACGAGCCGACCGCGGCAGCCCTCGCCTACGGGCTGGACAAGGAGGAGAAGGACCAGACCGTCCTCGTCTTCGACCTCGGCGGCGGCACCTTCGACGTCTCGATCCTCGAGATCGGCGAGGGCGTCTTCGAGGTGAAGTCCACCTCGGGCAACACCCACCTGGGCGGCGACGACTGGGACCAGAAGATCATCGACTGGCTCGTCAAGACCTTCAAGGACACCGAGGGCGTCGACCTGTCCAATGACAAGATGGCCCTCCAGCGGCTGAAGGAGGCCGCCGAGAAGGCGAAGATCGAGCTCTCCTCGGTGCAGGAGACCCAGATCAACCTGCCCTTCATCACCGCGACGTCCGAGGGCCCGAAGCACCTGGACCTGAAGCTTGCGCGGTCGAAGTTCAACGAGCTGACGCACGAGCTCGTCGAGCAGTGCCGTGGCCCGTTCGAGTCCGCCATCAAGGACGCCGGCCTCAAGACCTCCGACATCGACCACGTCGTGCTCGTCGGCGGCGCGACGCGGATGCCGGCCGTCCAAGAGCTCGTGCACGACCTCACCGGCAAGGAGCCGCACAAGGGTGTGAACCCGGACGAGGTCGTCGCGATCGGCGCGGCCGTCCAGGCGGGCGTGCTGAAGGGCGAGGTGAAGGACGTCCTCCTCCTGGACGTCACCCCGCTCAGCCTGGGCATCGAGACGAAGGGCGGAGTCACGCACCGGCTCATCGAGCGCAACACGACGATCCCGACCAAGCGCTCCGAGGTGTTCACGACCGCGGAGGACAACCAGCCGTCGGTCGAGATCCACGTGCTCCAGGGCGAGCGCGAGATGGCGATGTACAACAAGACGCTGGGCAAGTTCCAGCTCGTCGACCTCCCCCCGGCTCCTCGGGGCATCCCGCAGATCGAGGTCACCTTCGACATCGACGCGAACGGGATCGTCCACGTGTCGGCGCAGGACCGTGCGACCGGGAAGCAGCAGTCGATGACGATCACCGGGCAGTCCGCCCTCGCCAAGGAGGACATCGAGCGGATGGTCCGGGACGCGGAGGCCCACGCCGAGGACGACCGACGCCGGCACGAGGAGGCAGAGGTGCGCAACACCGCGGACACCCTCGTGTACCAGACCGAGAAGCTCCTCCGTGAGCAGGGGGACAAGCTCCAGGGCTCGGAGAAAGAGGACGTCTCCAGCGCGCTGCAAGGCGTGAAGGGCGCCCTCTCGGGGACCGACGTCGAGGCCATCAAGACCGCGACCGAGCGCCTGATGACCGCGAGCCAGAGCCTCTCCCAGCGGCTCTACGAGCAGGCGACGCAGGCCACGGCGTCTGCGTCGGGCGGGGCCGGGTCGGGCGGGACCGGATCTGGCGGCGGCGGATCGTTCGATGGGGCCGGGTCGTCCGACGAGCCCGCGGAGGGCGAGGTCGTCGACGCCGAGATCGTCGACGAGCAATGAGCGGCCGGCCAGATCACGTGGCGGCGCGGTGGGCAGCTGATGCCGAAAGCGCTGTCGAAGAGCGCGAGGCCGGCCCGGTGACGGTCGTCGGCGCCCCCCGGTTCGCTGCCGCAGAAGGCAGAGCGGGCGAGGGCAGAGCGGGCGAGGGCGGTGCGGGCGAGGCTGGTGCGGGCGAGGCTGGTGCGGGCGAGGCTGGTGCGGGCGAGGGCGGGTTCGATGGCGGTCCCCTGCCCGACGTCGCCGCGATCAGCGCGCAGCGCGACGAGTACCTCGAGTCCCTCCAGCGGCTCAAGGCCGATTTCGACAACTACCGCAAGCGAGTTGCCCGTCTCCAAGAGGAGCAGTCGGCGCGCGCCGAGGCGAACCTCGTCACCAAGCTGCTGCCGGTGATCGACAATCTGGACCTCGCCTGGTCCCACCTTGGTCCCCGTGACGGGGAGGGGCAGGGCGAGGGCGGAGCCGTGTCGGAGGAAGCTCGTGCGATCGCGCAAGCGCGAGGCCAGTTGCTCGATGTCCTGGTCCGGGAGGGCCTCGAGCGAGTCGACACGGTGGGCGTGCCGTTCGATCCGACCGTGCACGACGCGGTAGCGCACGCCGACCCGGACGACGAACGTCCTGGTGCGTTCGATGCGCAGACAGGGAGCCAGGTTCGCGGCGAAGGCGACGAGACGGCGGGCGGGCCATCCCTGCACACGATCTCGGTGGACGGGGTCTTGCGGGCGGGCTACTTGTGGCGCGGCCAGGTGTTGCGCCCAGCGATGGTCCGTGTCCGGGGCTGAGCCGTGCCTGCGCAACGTGAGTGGTTCGAAAAGGACTACTACCAGGTGCTCGGCGTCTCGTCGACGGCCACGGACAAGGAGATCACGCGCGCCTACCGGAAGCTCGCCAAGCAGTACCACCCGGATGCCAACCCGGGGAGCGAGGAGCGCTTCAAGGAGATCAGCGCCGCGTACGACGTGCTCGGCGACGCGGCGCGCCGCAAGGAGTACGACGAGGTGCGCCGGCTCGGGCCCATGGCAGGAGGGTTCGGCGGCGGGTTCGGATCGCCGGGCGGGACCACCTTCAAGGTCGAGGACCTCGGCGATCTCAGCAGCATCTTCGGCGGGATCTTCGGCGGGCGGTCGCCGAGGCGGCGGGCGCGTGGGCCGCAACGCGGTGCCGACGTCGAGACCGAGCTGCACCTTTCTTTTGCGGATGCGGTCCACGGCGCGACGGCACAGGTCTTCGTCCCTGAAGACGTGCGGTGCCACACCTGCAACGGCTCGGGCGCCGCGCCGGGGACGTCGACGCACACCTGCCCGCGCTGCAACGGGAAGGGGACGCTCGACGACAACCAGGGCCTCTTCTCGCTCAGCACCATCTGCCCGACCTGCAACGGCCGGGGCACCGTCGTGGACGTACCGTGCCCCACGTGTCAGGGCACCGGAACCGAACGTCGCAACCGGATCGTGAAGGTGCGGGTGCCGGCAGGCGTCGAGAACGGCCAGCGAATCCGCGTGAAAGGGCGCGGAGCGCCGGGGCAGGGGACCGCGCCGGCGGGTGATCTCTACGTCGTGGTCAGCGTGGGCACCGATCCCCGGTTCGGCCGTCGCGGACGGAACCTGACGATCTCGGTTCCCGTCACCTTCCCTGAGGCCGCCCTTGGCACGACCGTCACCGTGCCGACCCTCGACGGTCCGGTCACGGTGCGAGTCCCGGCCGGGACGGCGCCCGGGACGCACCTCAGGGTGAAAGGGCGCGGCGTGCCGGCGGGCAGCGGGAAGAACGCGTCGAAGGCCGGGGACCTTCTCGTGCGGGTGGAAGTCGTCGTGCCCAAGTCGCTGACCGACGAGCAACGTGCGGCGCTCGAGCGACTGGCGGCGACGCTCGAGCCCGTGCCCCGTGAGCCGGTGGAGGCGTGACGATGCCGGGGTTCGAAGGAGACGTCGGAAGAAACGGCGGTGGCGGTGCGGCCGGCGGTGGCGGTGCGGCCGGCGGCTCCGGGGCACCAGGGGTGGGACGCCCGACAGCGACGCCGGTGTACGTGATCTCTGTCGCGGCGGAGCTCTCGGGGGTGCACCCGCAGACGCTGCGCGTCTACGAGCGCAAAGGGCTTCTCGACCCCTCGCGCACCAGTGGCGGTTCGCGGCGATTCTCCGAGCGCGACCTCGCGCGGCTACGCCGGATCCAGGACCTGACCTCCGCGGGGCTGAACCTCGAGGGGGTGCGACGCGTACTCGAGCTGGAGACCGAGCTCGACCGGCTGCGCGCGGAGCTGGACAAGGCGAGGGCGGACGCGCTCGAGGCGATCGAGCGGATCCACCGGCACTACCGCCGCGACCTCGTCCCCTTCGACCCCTCGCCGGTCCCCTACATCCCCTCGAGGAGGCGGCGGTGATGCCGATCGACCCGGAACGCTGGACCGTGAAGACCCGCGAAGCCTTCAATTCCGCCACGCAGCAGGCTGCAGCGGCTCATCATCCGGAGGTGACCCCCGAGCACGTGCTCACCGCCGTGCTCGCGGACCCCGAGAGCATCGGCCGCCCGATCCTCACCCGGCTGGGCGTCGATCCCCGCGTCGTGGCGGGGGGCCTCGGCGAGCGGCTCGCCAGGCTGCCGCGCGCGGTGGGCGGCTCAGAGCCGTCCATGGCGCGTGCGACGCGGGACGGTCTCGAGCAGGCAGACGAGCTCCGCCGCGACATGGGGGACGACTACGTCTCGGTCGAGCACCTGCTCCTCGCGTGGGCGGGCGTCCTCGGGGTGACGCGTGACCAGCTCCTCACCGCGTTGCGCGAGATTCGGGGCAGTCACAGGGTGACGTCGCCGACTCCCGAGGAGACGTTCCAGGCGCTCGAGCGCTACGGAAGGGATCTGACCGAGCTGTCGCGCCAGGGCAAGCTCGACCCGGTCATCGGCCGTGACGAGGAGATCCGCCGCGTGATCCAGGTCTTGTCGCGCCGGACGAAGAACAACCCTGTGCTCATCGGAGAGCCCGGAGTGGGCAAGACCGCGATCGTCGAGGGCCTTGCCAACCGGATCACCGCGGGGGACGTCCCCGAAGGGCTGAAGAACAAACGCGTCATCGCGCTCGATCTCGGCTCCATGGTCGCGGGCGCGAAGTACCGGGGGGAGTTCGAGGAGCGGCTGAAGGCGGTGCTGAAGGAGATCACCGACTCCGAGGGTGGGGTGGTCACCTTCGTGGACGAGCTCCACACGATCGTGGGCGCCGGCGCCGCAGAAGGCGCGATGGACGCCGGCAACATGATCAAGCCGCTTCTCGCGCGGGGTGAGCTCCGGCTCATCGGGGCGACGACCCTCGACGAGTACCGCAAGTACGTAGAAAAGGACGCCGCGCTCGAGCGCCGGTTCCAGCAGGTCTTCGTCGACCAGCCGTCGGTGGCCGACACCGTCGCGATCCTCCGCGGGCTGAAGGAGCGCTACGAGGTCCACCACGGCGTGCGCATCCAGGACGCGGCGCTGGTCGCCGCCGCCGTTCTCTCGGACCGTTACATCAGCGGGCGGTTCCTGCCCGACAAGGCGATCGATCTCGTCGACGAAGCGGCGAGCCGCCTCCGCATCGAGATCGACTCGATGCCCACCGAGCTCGACGTGGTCACCCGGCGCATCCGGCAGCTGGAGATCGAGAAGGTCGCATTGGAGAAGGAGACCGACGAGGTGTCGGCCGAACGTCTCACGCGCCTCGACCAAGAGCTCGCGGAGCTGCGGGAGCAGGCGGACGCGATGACCGCACACTGGCAGGCGGAGAAGCAGGCGATCGAAGCCATCAGGTCGCTGAAAGGGGAATTGGAAGAGCGCCGCGCTGGTGCGGAGCGGATGGAGCGTGACGGCGACCTCGCGGGAGCGTCGGCGGTGCGCTACGGCGAGCTCCCGGAACTCGAGAGACGGATCGACGAGGCGACGTCGGAGCTCGCGAAGCTCCAGGAGCACCAGCGCTTCTTGAAGGAGGAGGTGGACGCCGAAGACGTGGCTGAGGTAGTGAGCCGCTGGACCGGCGTGCCGGTCACGCGCCTGCTCCAAGGGGAGGTGGAGAAGCTCGTCCGGATGGAGGACGCGCTGCATGCGCGGGTCGTCGGCCAGGACGAGGCTGTCGCCGCGGTCGCGAACGCCATTCGCCGGAGCCGGGCCGGCCTCTCCGACCCGAACCGGCCGATCGGGTCGTTCCTCTTCCTCGGACCGACGGGTGTCGGGAAGACCGAGCTTGCCCGGGCGCTCGCAGAGTTCCTGTTCGACGACGAACGGGCCATGGTGCGCGTCGACATGAGCGAGTACATGGAGAAGCACACCGTCTCCCGCCTCGTCGGCGCACCCCCTGGTTACGTCGGGTACGAAGAAGGAGGCCAGCTCACCGAGGCAGTGCGCCGCCGGCCCTATGCGGTGGTGCTGCTCGACGAGATCGAGAAGGCCCACCCCGACGTCTTCAACGTTCTCTTGCAGGTACTGGAGGACGGACGTCTCACCGACGGGCAGGGACGCACCGTCGACTTCACCAACTCCGTGCTCATCATGACGTCCAACCTCGCCGGCGACCCCTACGCCTTCTTCAAGCCCGAGTTCATGAACCGCGTGGACGAGGTCGTGCGGTTCCGTCCCCTCACCGAGTCCGACCTCTCGATCATCGTGGGCATTCAGCTGGGAAGGTTGCGGACCAGGCTCGCGGAGCGCCGCCTGTCGCTCGTGGTGACGCGCGAGGCTGAGAAGGTGCTCGCGGCGAAGGGGTACGACCCGGACTTCGGGGCGCGCCCTCTCCGGCGGGTGATCCAGCGAGACGTGGAGGACCCCCTCGCGCTGGCGCTCCTCGAGGGCCGTTACGCCGAGGGGGACACGGTGACGCTCGACGCCGAGGGGGACACGGTGACGCTCGACGCGGAGGGGGACACGGTGACGCTCGACGCGGAGGGGGACACGGTGACGCTCGACGCGGAGGGGGACACGGTGACGCTCGACGCGGAGGGGGGCGCGGCCGACCTCCGATGAGCTTCGGGACCGGAGCCCGTCTGAGATCGCGTGGTAGCCGTGCATCGGCCTGGACGGAGCTCGGGGTGGCGGCCTGAGACGTCCAGATGACGTCCGCGCACCACGGCCGTACGCTCCTGGGCGGAGCGACTCGGCCTCGTGGGCGCCGGGATCGGTGAGAGGGAGGATCATGAGCGGAGTCCGATTGCTGGTCGGGACCCGGAAGGGGGCGTTCGTCCTCAACTCCGACGGGTCTCGACGTGCGTGGTCCATCGAAGGCCCGCACTTCGCGGGCTGGGAGATCTACCACCTGAAGGGATCCCCGTCGGATCCGGACCGGATCTACGCGTCCCAGTCGAGCTCGTGGTTCGGCCAGGTCGTCCACCGCTCTGACGACGGCGGGAAGTCGTGGCAGACGGTCGGGAACGACTTCTCCTACGCTGGCGAGACGGGTACCCACCAGTGGTTCGACGGGACGCCGCACCCCTGGGAGTTCGCCCGCGTCTGGCACTTCGAGCCTTCCCTCGATGATCCCGACACCGTCTATGCCGGCGTCGAGGACGCGGCCATCTTCCGCTCGACCGACGGGGGGGTCAGCTGGACGGAGTTGGCTGGGCTGCGTGGCAACGACACCGGTCCCCGCTGGCAGCCCGGGGCGGGCGGGATGGCAGTCCATACCGTCATCCTCGACCCCTCGCACCCCGACAGGATGTTCGTCGCCATCTCCGCAGCGGGGGTCTTCCGCTCGGACGACGCCGGGGAGAGCTGGCGCCCGATGAACAAGGGGCTGCGCTCGGAATTCATGCCGGAGGCCGAGGCGGAGGTCGGCCACTGCGTCCACCGGATCGCACAGCACCCGACACGCCCGGACACCCTGTTCATGCAGAAGCACTGGGATGTGATGCGCAGCGACGATGCAGGGGCGTCCTGGTACGAGGTGAGTGGGGACCTCCCGAGCGACTTCGGTTTCCCTATCGACGTCCACGCCCACGAGCCGGACACCGTCTACGTCGTACCCATCACGAGCGACTCGGTCCACTTCCCGCCGGACGGCAGGCTTCGGGTCTATCGGAGCCGCTCCGGCGGTGGAGAGTGGGAGCCGCTCGCCGAGGGGCTCCCACGAGCGAACTGCTACACGAACGTGCTACGCGACGCCATGGACGTGGACCACCTCGATCCTTGCGGCGTGTACTTCGGCACCACCGGCGGCGAGGTGTACGGCTCAGCCGACGGCGGCGACCACTGGTCCGCGATCGTCGAGCACCTGCCCGCCGTCCTTTCGGTCGAGGTCCAGGACGTGGCGTGATCCAGCCGGAGCAGCCGCACGCCGTGCGTGTCGTGCTCCCGGCGCAACTGCGCACGCTCGCGAGCGTGGGCAGGGAGGTGACGGTCCCCATCGTCGGGGAGGTCACCCAGCGCAGCGTTCTCGACGCGCTCGAGTCCCTGCTGCCCACCCTCGAGGGGACGATCCGGGACCGGGCGACCGCGCGCCGGCGGCCGTTCGTGCGCTTCTTCGCCTGCGAAGAGGACTTGTCGCACGAGCCCCCGGACACCCCGCTTCCCGACGCGGTGGCCTCGGGCCGCGAACCGTTCATCGTGCTGGGCGCGATCGCAGGGGGGTGACGGTCGGAGCCGGGTACACTTCGGCCGAAGCCGAGTCAGGGGAGCATCGTGCCGGCAACCGTGGTCGTCGGGACCCAGTGGGGCGACGAGGGCAAGGGCAAGCTCACCGACCTGTTGGCCAGGGAGATGGACGTGGTCGTCCGTTACCAGGGCGGCCACAACGCAGGTCATACCATCGTCGCCGGGGGGGAGCGCTTCGCGCTCCAGCTCTGCCCCAGCGGGATCCTCTACCCGCACATCGTCCCTCTCATCGGCAATGGCGTCGTCGTCGAGCCGCAGGCGCTGCTCTCAGAGCTCGACGACCTCGCTCGCCGCGAGATCGACACGTCGCGCCTGGTCGTAAGCGGCAACGCGCACCTGATCATGCCGTACCATCTCGAGCTGGACCGGGTCACCGAGCGGTACCTCGGGAAGAACTCCCTCGGCACCACCAAGCGCGGCATCGGCCCGGCCTACGCGGACAAGGCGGCCCGCGTGGGGCTGCGCGTGCAGGACCTCCTCGACGCCAAGATCTTCCGCGAGAAGCTGGACGTGGTCTTGAAAGAGAAGAATGCCGTCCTCGCCAAGGTCTACAACCGGCTTCCGCTCTCGGCGGACGACATCGCGCAGCGGTACCTCGACGAGTTTGCCCCGCGGATCTCGAGGATGGTCGGAGACACGGTCGGCATCCTGCACGAGGCGCTCGGCTCCCGACGCAACGTCCTCCTCGAGGGCGCTCAGGCCACCTTCTTGGATCTGGATCACGGCACCTATCCGTTCGTGACGTCGTCGAACCCGGTCGCCGGCGGGGCCTGCACCGGATCGGGGCTCGGCCCGCGCGACATCGACCGCGTACTCGGGATCGCGAAGGCCTACGTGACTCGAGTTGGAGCCGGTCCGTTCCCGACGGAGGTCCACGGAGACCTGGCCGAGCTGCTGATCGGACGCGGAAACGAGTACGGCACTGTGACCGGCCGACGGCGGCGCGTCGGCTGGTTCGACGCTGTCATGGCGCGCCAGGCCGTCCGGCTCAACTCCCTGACCGAGATCGCGCTGACCAAGCTGGACGTGCTCGACACGATCGAGACGCTGCGGGTCTGCGTCGCGTACGAGGCAGGTGGTGAGCGGTTCGTCCTCCCTCCGTACCACCAGTCGACGCTGCACCAGGTGAGCCCCCTGTACGAAGAGCTCCCGGGGTGGCGGACCGACCTGACCACCGCCACTTCCGCCGCCGACCTGCCCGACGCGGCAAAGGAGTACGTCTCCTTCCTCGCTGAGCTGGTCGGGGTGCCCGTGCGCCTGGTGGGGGTCGGCCCCGGCAGGGAGCAGATCGTGTCGTTCTCGGCCGCGTGAGCGCACCGCGCGTCTGTGTCGTCGGCTCCGGAGGGAGGGAGCACGCGCTCTGCCTGGCGCTTGCGAGGTCCGCGGACGTCGTGGCAACGCCTGGCAACCCGGGGATGGCGGGAGAGGTCGCAGACGGCGGCCGGATCACGACGACGCCAGCGCCGCCCGAGGAGGTGGAGGCTGCGCTCTATGTGGTGGGGCCCGAAGTCCCGTTGGTCGCCGGCCTGGCCGACCGGCTGCGCGCGCTGGGTCGCCGCGTCGTCGGCCCCGGCGCGGACGGCGCCCAGCTCGAGGGGTCCAAGGCGTTCATGAAAGAGGTCCTCGTGGCGGCCGGCGTGCCCACCGCCCGCTATGGGGCGTTCACCGACGTGGACGAGGCCCGGTCGTTCCTCCGGGAGCTGCCCGGCCCCTGGGTCGTGAAGACCGACGGCCTCGCGTCCGGAAAGGGGGTCACCGTTGCGGCGACCCTCGAGGAGGCGGACCAGGACGTCTCGGCCAAGCTCTCCGGCTCCTTCGGCGACGCGGGCCGGCGAGTCGTCGTGGAGGAGGGACTCTCAGGCCCGGAGTGCTCGCTGCTCGTGCTGTGCGACGGTCGGACCGTGGTGCCGATGGTGCCCGCCCAGGACTTCAAGCGAGCTTTCGACGGCGACAGAGGTCCCAACACCGGTGGGATGGGGTCCTACGCCCCGCTACCCGAGCTCCGCGAGGCAGACGTCGACGCGCTGGTCGAGCGTGCGGTCGCTCCGCTCGTCCACGAGCTGCGCCGTCGCGGCATCGACTACCGAGGCGTGCTCTATGCGGGGCTGATGCTCACCGCCGACGGTCCGCGCGTCCTCGAGTACAACGTCCGCTTCGGCGACCCGGAGGCGCAGGTGATCCTGCCACTCCTGCGCGAGGACCCGGTGGATCTGCTCGTCGCTGCCGCGGAGGGACACCTTGCCCGCGCGGTGCCCGCCGGCCGGCTCGCACCCCCCGGGGGTGCGGCGATCTGTGTCGTGATGGTGTCCGAGGGGTATCCAGACTCGCCTCTCGTCGGCCACGCGATCCGCGGCCTCGGTCCAGAGGGACAGTTGGCGGAACCCGTTCCAGGTGTGACCGTCGTCCACGCGGGCACGCGCAGAGAGTCGGCGGAAGGTCCCTTTTTCGTGGGGGGTGGTCGGGTGCTCGGGATCATGGCGAGCGCGCCCGACCTCGCGGACGCGCGACGGCGCGCCTACGCCGGCGTCGAGCGGGTCTCCTGGCCTGGGGCGCGCTGGCGGAGCGACGTCGCGGCTGGGGCCGGGGCCGGGGTCGGGGCCGGGGTCGGGGCTGGGGCCGGGGCCGGGGTCGGGGCCGGGGTCGGGGTCGGGGCCGGGGTCGCCGAGGTGAGCCTCGTGCCGGACCTGACCGTCGCGACGCCGACGCCGCCGCCGGGGCGCGAGATGCCGTCGACGCCGGGATGCCAGGCGTCGTGATCCGCCGCTACAGCCCCCCCGACATGGCCGAGCTCTTCACGGACGTGTCGCGACTCGAGACCTGGCTCGAGGTCGAGCTGCTGGCGGTGGAGGGGCTGGCCGGTATCGGCCGGATCCCCCCGGGCGACGCGGCGGCCGTCCGACGACGGGCGCCGAAGGTGGACGACGCGTTCGTCGCGGACGTGGAAGCCAGGGAGCGGGTGACCGACCACGACGTCGCGGCGTTCGTGGACGTGGTCCAGGCGCGCATCGGGGGGCCGGAGGCATCGTGGATCCACTACGGGCTCACGTCCTCGGACGTGGTCGACACCGCGCAGTGCGCGACGCTTGCTCGCGCTGCCGACCTGCTGATCTCGGCGGCGGGGGGCCTCGTCGCCGCGCTTCGCGCCCGAGCCGAGGAGCTGATCGACGTGCCCGTGGCTGGGCGGACGCATGGGATGCAGGCAGAGCCCACCACCTTTGGCGCCAAGTTCGCCCTGTGGGCCCTGCAGGCGGACCGTGACCGGCAGCGGCTCCGACGAGCACGACGAGCCGTCGCGGTCGGGAAGCTCTCCGGGGCTGTCGGCACCTACTCGAACGTGGACCCGGCCGTCGAGGCACACGTCTGCCAGGCTCTGGGGCTCCGGCCCGTTCCTGCCACCCAAGTGATCGCGCGCGACCGCCACGCCGAGTACCTCTACGCGTGCGCGTCGGCCGGGGCGACCGTGGAGCTGATCGCGACCGAGGTCCGCCTCCTTGCCCGTAGCGAGGTGGGGGAGGTGGAGGAGCCGTTCGCATCCGAGCAGAAGGGCAGCTCGGCCATGCCGCACAAGCGCAACCCCGTCCTGTCCGAGCGGCTTTGCGGGCTCGCGAGGCTGTTGCGAGGCTATGCGACCACCGGGCTCGAGAACGTCGCGCTCTGGCACGAGCGCGATATCTCCCACAGCTCGGTCGAGCGGGTCGCGCTGCCGGACGCGTCGCTGCTCACCTGTTACGTGTTGCGCAAGGCGACCGCGCTCGTGTCCGGGCTCGTGGTTCACGCCGACCGGGCTCGCGCCAACATCTCGGACCTCGTGTTCAGCCAATCCGTTCTCCTGGCCCTGGTAGACGCCGGGCTGACGCGAGACGACGCCTACCGGATCGTCCAGCGAGACGCGCATGCCGCGTCAGCCGCAGGTCGCCGGTTCGAAGATGTGCTCGCCGCGGATGCAGACGTGCCTCTCGATGCGCGCACGCTCGGTGCGGTCTTCGACCTCGACCGGGTGCTGCGGCACCGGCGCCGCGTCCTCGAGGCGCTGGATGCCCTCGAGGCGCTGGATGCCCTCGAGGTGGTGGACGCGCTGGACGGGACCGAGGTGGTGGACGCGCTGGACGGGACCGAGGTGGTGGATGCGCTGGACGGGACCGGCGCGGACGACGCGGGCGACGGAGCCGCGTCGGGCGGGCAAGCCGCCCCCGGCACCAAGAGGGCGCGTCCATGACGCTCCCGCTCCTGCGCTCGGGGAAGGTTCGCGAGCTCTACGACGCGGGAGACGGGCTGCTGCTGATGGTGGCGTCGGACCGTATCAGCGCGTACGACGTCGTGTTCGACGAGCCGATTCCGGAAAAGGGCCGGGTGCTCACCGCGACGACTTCGTTCTGGGTCGAAGAGCTCGCGGACGTCGCTCCCGGCACCGTGGTCAGCGCAGACCCTGTCGAGATCGCTCGGCGCGTTCCCGAGGCGGGCCCCTTGTCGAGCTCCAGGTGGTCGACCATCGACGGGCGGGTGCTTCTCGTCCGGCGCGCGGAGATGCTCCCCATCGAGTGCATCGTGCGCGGCTACCTGGCCGGTCAGGCATACGACGAGTACGCGGTAACCGGCACGATGCACGGCGCGCCCATGCCGGAAGGCCTTCGGCTCGCGAGCCGGCTCCCCGTGCCCATGTTCACGCCGGCCACGAAGGCAGAGGAGGGGCACGACCTGAATATCGGTTTCGACGATGCCGTTGCGATCGTCGGTCGGTCGGTCGCGGAGAGGGCACGCGAGATCTCGCTCGCCCTCTACGCCAAGGCCGCAGCACGGGCGGCCGCCGCTGGGCTCGTCCTCGCGGACACGAAGTTCGAGCTGGGCTACGTCGACGGCGAGCTCTGCCTGTGCGACGAGGTGGTGACGCCCGACTCTTCGCGTCTCTGGCCCGCCGATCAGGTGGTGCCGGGCACGGTTCCGCCCGCGTTCGACAAGCAGCCCTTGCGTGACTGGGCCGCCTCGAGCGGCTGGGACAAGCGGCCACCCCCCCCTCCGCTGCCGCCGGACATCGTGCGCGCGACGTCGGAGCGGTACGTCGCAGCCTACGAGCAGTTGACCGGGCGGCGTCTGGGCGACTGGTACGGTGCGCGGCCATGATGTTCGTCGCGCGGGTGGACGTTCGCCTGCGGCCCGGAATTGCCGATCCGGAGGGTGCGACGATCGCGCGGGCCTTGCCCGCGCTGGGGTTCGACGACGTCCGTGAGATGCAGGTGGGTCGCTGCTTCAGGTTCGAGATCGATGCTGCGGACGAGGCTACGGCGCGCCAGCGTGCTCGAGACCTCGCGCAGCGGCTCCTCGCGAACCCGGTGATCGAGCAGAGCGAGCTGGAGCTCACGGCGCTGGGTCCGGCAGGAGATCGGCCGTGAGCACGCGTGTCGGGGTCGTCGTGTTCCCGGGCACCAACTGCGAGCACGACGTCGTGTCCGCGTTCGAGCGGGCCGGTGCGGCCGCGTCCCTCGTGTGGCACACCGAGGAGCGCCTGGTGGGGTTCGACGCGGTCGTCTTGCCAGGAGGTTTTGCCCACGGCGATTATCTCCGCCCGGGAGCGATCGCACGGTTCTCTCCGGTCATGGGCGCCGTCACGCGCTTCGCATCGGCCGGCGGCCCGGTCCTCGGGATCTGCAACGGGTTCCAAGTCCTGACGGAGGTCGGGCTTCTCCCCGGGGCGTTGGTGAAGAACCGCGGCCTGCGGTTCCTGTGCACGCCCACCCGCCTGCGGATCAGCTCCGCGCGCTCTGTCCTCACTGGCGGCGTCGAGCCGGGAGCGGAGCTCCAGATTCCGGTCAACCACTTTTCAGGCAGCTACGTGTGCGACGGACGGACGCTCGCCCAGCTCCGTGACACGGACAGCGTGGTCCTTCGGTACGTGGAGAACCCGAACGGCTCGATCGACGACATCGCGGGTATCTCGAACGCCCAGGGCAACGTTGTCGGGCTCATGCCGCATCCCGAGAGGGCGAGCGACCAGCTGCTGGGCTCCACCGACGGCCTGCTCCTCCTCCGCGCCGTGGTCGCGGCGGCGGCCGGCGTACGCGCCGCGTGAGCGGTCCGGACTCGGGCGAGCTGCCGTCCTCGAGGGAGCAGCCGCTTCGGCGTGAGCTGCACCGCGCGTTGGGGCTCACCGACGAAGAGCTCGAGCGGATCGTCGAGATCCTTGACCGTGAGCCCAACGAGCTCGAGCTGGCGCTCTACGGCGTGATGTGGAGCGAGCACTGCTCGTACAAGTCGTCGCGCCGGCATCTGCGGCGCCTCCCCACCTCAGGCGACCGAGTGCTGGTCGGCCCCGGCGAGAACGCGGGGGTGATCGACGCAGGTGACGGGATCGCAGTCGCGATCCGGATCGAGAGCCACAATCACCCGTCCGCGGTCGAGCCCCGTCAAGGGGCCGCGACCGGGGTCGGCGGCATCATTCGTGACATCTTCGCGATGGGCGCTCGCCCGCTTGCCGTGATGGACCCGCTCTTCTTCGGGCCTCCTGACGACGCGCGTCAGAGATGGCTGCTGGAAGGCGTGGTGTCGGGCGTCTCCTCGTACGGCAACTCGGTGGGAGTGCCCACCGTCGGCGGAGAGCTCACCTTCGACCCGTGCTACGCGGGCAACCCGCTCGTGAACGTGCTGTGCATCGGGGCGTTGCCAACGGACCGCCTGGTTCTCGCACGGGCGTCCGGCACGGGCAACCTCGCCGTCCTCTTGGGCGCGAGCACCGGGCGGGACGGGATCGGGGGCGTGAGCGTGCTCGCGTCGGCAGGGTTCAGCGGCGTTGCCGACGGTGCGAAGCGGCCGAACGTCCAGGTGGGCGATCCCTTCGAGGAGAAGCGCCTCATCGAGGCGTGCCTCGCGCTGCTCGACGCGGGCCTGGTCGTCGGGATCCAGGACCTCGGCGGTGCGGGCTTGGCGTGCGCGACCAGTGAGACGGCGGCGCGTGGGGGGGTCGGCATGGACGTCGACGTGTCCGCGGTGCCGCGCCGTGAGCCGGACATGGCCGCGTGGGAGGTCATGACGTCGGAGAGCCAGGAGCGGATGCTCGCCATCGTGACTCCCGAGGCGTGGTCCGCGGTCGAGGAGCTCTGCCGGCGATGGGAGGTCCAGGCGTCGGTGATCGGGCACGTGGCCGCCGGCGCAACTCTCGGCGAGGTCGGCAGCAAGGAGACAGGAGAGGTCCCGGGACGCCTGCGAATCCGCGATCGCGGGACGGTGGTCGGGGACGTCCCCGCAGCGTCTCTCGCCGACGGCGCGCCTGTGTACGACCGGCCGATGCGTGCCCCGGCGGACCGGGAGCGGTGGCGTGCCGACGACCCGACCGCGAGCGAGGGGTGCGGCGACTGCGGCGCGGAGCTGCGTACGATGCTGCTCGACTCGAGCTGGGTCTATCGGCAGTACGACCACCAGCTGTTCTTGAACACGGTGGTCGGACCTGGAGGCGACGCCGCGCTGCTGAGGCTGGCGGGTCCCGGCTTGCCGCCGAGCGAGCGGGGGGTGGCCGTCACGACGGACTCCTCCCCTCGCTGGTGCGCCGTCGACCCCCGAGCGGGGGTGGGGCTCGTGCTCGCAGAGTCGGTCGCCAACCTCGCGTGCGTCGGCGCGTCTCCGGTCGCGGTGGTGGACTGCCTGAACTTCGGGAACCCCGAGCACCCGGAGGTGATGTGGCAGCTCTCCGAGACGGTCGACGGGCTGGTCGACGCGTGCCACGCGTTCGGCCTGCCGGTGATCGGCGGCAACGTCAGCCTCTACAACGAGAGCACAGGTGCCGACATCCTTCCCACGCCGGTGCTCGGGGTGCTGGGTCTCGTCGAGAGGATACGACGGCGCCCGCCGCCGGCGGCGCTGGCCGCCGACGCCAGCGTGGTGCTCCTCGGGCGCCGGCGCGCAGGTGACGACGTGCCGCACCCCCTCGGCGGGAGCCGCTGGGCGGTCGAGTGCCGAGGGCGGCGGTACGGCGCGCTACCACCGCTCGACCATGCCGCGCACGCGCGGCTCGCGGGTTTCGTCGCCTCCCTCGTGGCAGCCGCCGTGGCCGGGGGGGGCAGGGGACCAGAGGACGCCGGGGACGCGGGGCTGCTCGAGGGCGTTCACGACGTCTCGGGAGGCGGGCTCGCGGTCGCGCTTGCCGAGATGGCCGTCGCCGGGGGCGTCGGGGTTCGTGTCGCCGGGGTGGAAGGCCACCAAGAGCTCTTCACCGAGCTGCCTTCCCGCGTCGTCGCCGTGACGTGCAAGCCGGGAGAGCTGTGCGCCCGCGCCGACGAAGCGGGGGTGCCTGCCGAGATCATCGGTATCGCGGGCGGTGATCGGTTCGTCGTCGAGCAGCTGATGGATGTGCCGATGGCCGATCTTTCACAGGCTTGGGCGGGCTCGCTGGTCGACAGGCTCGTGTCGGCCTGAAGCCGTTTGCGTGCTCGCCGCGCATTGGGTAGCCGGTCACAAGACTCGACCAGCACGTTGCGGGCACGCAGACGACACCCCCACTTCCGGGCCACCAGGCTTCACCAAGGCGTGGGGTGCGGAGCCTGGGTATCCGCCACCGGCAAGCTCCTCTGAGTCGTTCCTGAAGGAGCGCCTCTTGTCAAGGGCGAGTGATCACGAAGGCGAAGGAGCCCGTTCAAGGGTCTCCGTCTGACGCCGGCATGCGCTCCAGCCTGCGCTCCGGCTTGCAATCCTGCCTGCGAGCCGGCCTGGCGTGCTCCTCCGCGAGCTCGTCCACGGTCTTGGGCGCCAGCCACACCCACCGACCGGGGCCTCCGAGCAGCCGCCAGCCTGTTCGCGTCTTCATCGCATGGTGCACCGAGCACACGAGGGCGAGATTGTCGAGCTCGGTCACGCCGTGCCATCCGAAGTCCCGTGTCCAGTGGTCGATCTCGAGGTCTTCGGTCTCCCCGCAGCGGGGAACGACGCACTCGCGATCACGAGACCACAACGCGTTCCGCACCTTCGTCGGGATCACACGGGTGGTCGTGGTGACCGTCCGGATGTCGGTGCCGGACGCGACGAGCAAGGTCCACAGGGCTTCTCCGAGGACGCTGCGGGCGACGCCGACCGAGACCGGGCCGACGCCAGCGATTTCGCACGTCTCTTCGCCGATCGCTTCTCCGCGGCGGAGCGCCTCGGCGTCGACCCGAACCAGGAGCTCAGGACGCCCGAGCCCCTGCCCCTCCACCTTCCCGGTCACGAGCCGAACCAGCGCGTCCGCGCGCAGCTGATCGGCGCGCACGGACGCTGCACCCGTCGCGTCACCTGGGCCCCCATCGCCCGGTGCGCCCGCAGCTCGTCGACGTCGCAGACGCTCGTGCTCCTGGCGGAGCGCGGCAAGGAGCGCCGCGCCGTCACGCGGGCCGATGCGTGCGTCCAGGCGGACGCTGCCGCTCGGCTCGGTCCAGGCCCGGCAGTACCGGCGGTCGTGCAGCGACCGTTCCGAACGTGCCGCCTCGCGCTCCCCTCGGCGTCTATAGACCAGCCGCTGCGTCTCTGCGCGCAGTTCCGTCATCGACAGCCTCGACGCGGTCTCGACCAGAGTCGCGATGCAATCAGCGTCTGCGGCGAGCGGCGCGAGGATTCCCGCCTGGTCGACGGAGAGGTCGCCGCGACTGAACGCGTCGGCCAGCGGAGCGCACGTCGAGATCCTCCTGGCGACGTCGAGTCTTCGCCGCGCCGTCCCGGGCGCGGTCCCCGAGGCACTGGCGAGCAGGAGCGGGGCCTCCCTTCCCGCGGCGCGTGCATAGCGGATCGTCGCGGCGGCGGCGAGCTTTTCGAGGGCACCCACCTCGCAGGCCATCTCGTGGGCTGCTGCGCGAGGGAGAGATTCGGGCGGGGTCGCCGCGAGGACGCGCCGCGTCACGGCTACCACGTCTTTGAGCTGCGCGATCGCCCTCGCGCAGGCGTCTGCGACAGGGCCGGCGTCTGCGACAGGAACGTGACGAGCTCTCCCAGCACTCTCGGGATTTTCGTCCATCGGACCAGCATGCACGGCCCACCTTGCTGCCCACCTTGCTGCCCACCTTGCTGCCCACCTTGCTGTTCACCTTGCTGCTGTAGGTGTGCACGAGCAATTCACCCCTGGGCCCTCTTGGAGGGTGGGTCCGACCGGTACACTGCCTTGGGAACCAACCAACGGTCGTCGCTCCCCGGCGTACGTGCGCCGCAGCGCCGACTTCCGGACCACGAGGGCGGAGCGCCAGATCTTGAAGGAAGCCTGCGGGGTCTTCGGGGTATACGCGCCGGGGCGTCCGGCGTCACACCTCACCTTCGACGGCCTCTACGCGCTCCAGCATCGCGGCCAGGAGTCTGCAGGGATGGCCGTGAGCGACGGACGGACGATCACCGTCGTGAAGAACATGGGTCTCGTGACCCGAGTGTTCGACGAACGGACCCTCTCCGGCTTGATCGGTCATATCGCGATGGGCCACACGCGTTACTCGACGCATGGGGCTTCCGACTGGCACGCTGCTCAACCTGTCTACCGCCCCGCCGGGGGCGCCGGTTTCGCCCTCGGCCACAACGGCAATCTGACGAACACGCCGGAGCTGGCCCGGCGCTGCGGGATGCTGCCGGGAATGGCATCGACGGATAGCGACCTCGTCGCGGAGCTGCTCGCGGGCGTGCTCGATGCCGGAGAGGAGGTGTCGGGCGACGTGCAGGCGGGGACACCGCCGGCGGGCGGCTCGTCCCCCGGCACCCTCACCGCCGCCTTGCGGCAGGTGCTCCCCGGTGTGCAGGGGGCCTACTCCTTGGTGCTGGTCGACTCGCAGCGGCTCTACGGGGTCCGCGACTCCCATGGCTTTCGCCCGCTGTGCCTCGGCCGGCTGGGGACGGCAGAGCGCGGGGAGGGATGGGTGCTCGCGTCGGAGTCGCCCGCGCTCGACGTGGTCGGAGCGACGTACGTGCGGGAGCTGGATCCTGGCGAGCTCGTCACGATCGACGGTCCGGGCGAGGGCGGTGTTCACAGTGAGCTGCTGTTCCCCTCTGGCGACGTCGACCCCCGCCTGTGCATCTTCGAGCTCGTGTACTTCGCCCGCCCGGACAGCCGGCTCTACGGGCGCGAGGTGCATGGTGCGCGACGCCGCATGGGCGAGCTGCTCGCTGAGCAGGCACCTGCCGACGC
The DNA here is from genome assembly GCA_021803085.1 of Actinomycetes bacterium. Lineage (GTDB taxonomy): Bacteria > Actinomycetota > Acidimicrobiia > Acidimicrobiales > RAAP-2 > JAJYVT01. The sequence goes on along the minus strand of JAJZMD010000162.1, from coordinate 33,015 downwards.
GGAGCTGGTGATGGGTGTCCCGGACTCCGGCGTGCCGGCCGCGGAGGGCTTCTCACGTCGAAGCGGCATTCCTTACGGCCAGGGGCTCGTGAAGAACCGATACATCGGACGGACCTTCATCGACCCGGGCTCGGACGCTCGCCGAGACGCGGTGCGCCGGAAGCTGAACCCACTGCGCGAGAACATCGCAGGGAAGCGGCTGGTGGTGGTGGACGACTCCATCGTACGTGGCACCACGACGCGGGCGATCGTCGGCATGTTGCGGGACGCCGGTGCGGCGGAGGTCCACCTGCGCATCTCCTCGCCGCCGTTCCGCTGGCCATGCTTCTACGGGATCGATACTCCGACTCGCGACGAGCTCCTCGCAGCGTCGTTGACGCTGGGAGAGATCGAGCGCTACCTCGGTGTCGATTCGCTCGCGTACATTGGGCTCGAGGAGCTGAAGGCAGCGATCGGCGCAGGTCACGCTGGCTGGTGCGACGCGTGTCTCACCGGCCGCTACCCGACGCCCGTTCCTCTCGACCTCGATGCCGGCGACCTCGACGCCGGCGACCTCGATCCTGCGGGGGTGGATGGCGGGGCTGGCGAAGGGGCCGTGTGCGGCGTGACGGAGCAGCCGCTCCTTCAGGGTGCGCTCCCAGGGGTGTGACCTCGTGGCAGGGACGAGGGACGATCGCGCCCGGCTGATCGACGGAACGGGCGCCGCCACCTATGCGAGGGCCGGAGTCGATCTCTCCGCAGGTGACGAGACTGTCGCACGGATCAGGGATGCGGTCGCGTCCACCGCACGCCCGGAGGTGCTCGGTGGTATCGGCGCCTTCGCCGGGCTCTTCGCTCTCGACAGCGACCGCTTCTCCCACCCTGTGCTCGTCTCGTCGACCGACGGCGTCGGGACCAAGATGCTCGTCGCTCAGGCCACGGGTCGCTACGAGACGATCGGCGTGGATCTTGTTGCGATGTGCGTGGACGACGTCGTCTGCGCGGGTGCCGAACCGCTGTTCCTCCTCGACTACGTCGCGGTCGGGAAGCTCCTCCCCGAACGGGTAGCGTCGATCGTCGCGGGGATCGCGGAAGGCTGCCGAGCCGCAGGTTGCGCGTTGGTGGGCGGGGAGACCGCCGAGCATCCTGGCGCGATGGGACCAGACGCCGTCGACCTGGCGGGTTTCGCAGTGGGCGTGGTCGAGGCGGGGCAAGAGCTCGGACCGCACCGCGTCGTCCCCGGCGACGTGCTCATCGGCTTGCCCTCGCCTGGGCTCCGCTCGAACGGCTACTCGCTCGCCCGCCACGTGCTGATCGAGCGTGCGGGGCTCTCGCTCGAAGGTCCGGCGTGGGAGGGCGCCGAACGTTCCCTTGCCGACGAGCTGCTGGAGCCCTCGCTCGTCTACGCGCCGGCTGTGCTGGCGGCGTTGGCGGCGGATCGGGCAGGGGTCCACGCCTGCGCCCATGTGACGGGTGGCGGCATCCCGGGGAACCTTCGCCGCGTGCTTCCGAGCGACACCGACGCCGTGCTCGACCCGACGTCTTGGGAGGTGCCGCGCATCTTCACCGAGATCTCTCGGCTCGGGCGAGTCAGCGACGCCGAGATGACGCGTGTCTTCAACCTCGGGCTCGGCATGATCCTCGCGGTCGCGCCAGACGCGGTGGAGGCGGTCGTCCGGGCGCTGGGGGCGGCGACGGGCTGCTCCGGGGCCGGACTGCTCGGCTCCGCTCCGGTCGTCGTCGGAGAGGTCGTGGCCGGCTCGGGCGCGGTCCAGCTGTGAGCGAGCCGGTGCCGCCGCAGCGCGGGTTGCCCGCGCTCGCATCACCCGCGCTGGAGTCGTTGCGTGAGCACCTCCTGGTCCACGCCGTCCGTCGGGGTGACTTTGTGCTCAAGTCGGGGAAGTCCAGTAGCTGGTTCGTCGACGCGAAGCAGACGGTGTGCCGCCCGGACGCGATGCTGCTCGTCGCTGAGGCGATCCTCGACCTCGTGCCGGCCGACACGACGGCGATCGGGGGGTTGACGATGGGAGCCGACCCGGTGGCTTTCGTGACTGCGGCGGTCGCCTCGATGAGTGGCCGCCCGCTGAAGGCGTTCAGCGTTCGTAAGGAGGCGAAGGACCATGGAGGTGGGGGCCGCATCGCGGGGGCACTGGACCCGGGCGATCGGGTGGCCGTGACCGAGGACGCCGTTACCCGCGGTACGTCGCTCCTCGAAGCGGCCCGCGCGGTACGTGCGGCTGGAGCGGAACCGGTCGTCCTGGTGGCGCTCGTAGACCGGGGAGGGACCGTCGCCGCGATGGCGGCCGAGGAGGGGCTCCCGTTCCGCGCGGTGCTCACCGCGCCCGACCTCGGGTTCCCCTTCGAAGGGGGCTGACCCCGGCGGGCCGACCCCGGCAGGCCGACCCCGGCGGGCCGAAGAGATCGATCGACGGCGACCGCAGGTCGGCAACCCGGAGGGCTGGGTCCCAGGGCCGGGTGCCGGTCCGTGCAGCGGCGGAGCTGCGAGCTCATCGGAAGCGCCCGCGAAGCTCCTCTTGGAAGGAGCAAGATGGGGTCATGGGATTATTCCAACGCGCCCACGACATCGTCGAGGCGAAGGCGAACAAGGCACTGGATCAGGCCGAGAATCCGTCGGAGATGCTCGACCTCTCCTACGAGAAGATGCTCGAGCAGCTCACCCAGGTCCGGCGTGCCCTCGTGACAATCGCAGCGTCACGAAAACGCATCGAGCTGCAGGAGGTCCAGCTGCAGCAGTCGATCGCTCACCTCCAGGATCAGGCACAGGCCGCGGTCGGGCAGGGCAGAGACGACCTCGCGAAGGAAGCGCTCGCTCGGAAGGCGGCGGCCCAGCAGCAGATCGACCAGATGGAGCCGCAGCACCAGCAGCTGACCGAGCAGGAAGAGAAGCTCGAGCAGACGTTGAGCCAGCTCCAGTCGCGGGTGAACGCCTTCCGCTCCCAGAAGGAGACCCTGAAGGCGGAGTACACCGCGTCGAAGGCCGTCACGTCTGTCAACGAGAGCGTCGCCGGGATCTCGAAGTCCATCAGCGACTCCGGTGCGGCCCTCCAGCGGGCGCAGGACAAGATCGCGACGATGCAGTCGCGTGCCCAAGCGACCGACGAGCTGCTCGAGTCCGGCGTCCTCGAGGACGTCGGGGGCGGCACCGATGACATCCAGAAGGAACTGGACGAGCTCAGCTCGAAGTCGGACGTCGACACCGAGCTTGCCGCGCTGAAAGCCCAGGTCGGCGGATCTGGGCAGCTCGCCGCGGGCGAGTCGGTCAGCCCTTCGGGAGCCCCGAGTGATGGCGGTGGCTCGGGCACCAACGCAGGGTCGTAGGCTTCTCGAGCGAGTCACTGTCCAGGCCGACTGCTCGCAACGACGACACGCGAGCGGCACAAGCGCCGTCGCGCCGCTTTCAGCGCTCGTCGCGCCTCTCGAACGAGCGCCGGTGCTGCAAGCGCTTCCTGATGAGAAGCCTGCGCGCTTGGAGCTCGCGGTGGGTGAGCCGCTGCACGTCCTCGCTCAGGCCGAGCGAACTGCGGATGCCCGCGAGCTCCACGCCCCCGAGGGCGGCTGGCGCCACGCCGAGGTCCTGGGCGATGCGGTCACCGTGGCGAGTTTGCAGGTGCGTGAGGATCGCGACGATCTGCCCGAGGACGTCGACGTCGGGGGCCATGGTCGCCATCGAGTTATCGATGAAGAGCATGTCCTTCACGAAGAGCATCAGCGCCTTGGGCATGCGGGCGCCATACTCGAGCAACGACTTGGCCATCTCCCGGATTTCCTGGGTGAGCTGCTCCGCGTCCATGGTGGTGGGGTCCACCACCGGTCGGTCCAGTCGGAGATCGGTGATGACCCTGTCGACGTCGACGTCGACAGGCAGTGCACCCAACTCGCACATCGCCGCGACCTGGGATCTGACGTCGTTGGTGGCGGTGGACATGACGAGCCGAAGGAGCCCGCGTCGGCCCTGGTCGTCGAGCCGGCCCGTGATCCCGAAGTCCAGCAGCGCGACGCGTCCGTCCGGGCAGACGAGGAGGTTGCCCGCGTGGAGGTCGCCGTGGAACACCCCGAAGAGCACCAACCCCTCGAGAAAGGCGATGAGCGCGGCCATGAGCACCTGCGCGCTGTCCATGCCTGCCGCGCGCATCGTCTCGGCATCTCCCCACGCGTAACCGTGGAGCCTCTCCATCACGAGCACGCGGCGCGTCACGAGGCTCGGATGCGGCCGGGGGACGACCAGCGCCCGCGTGGTGCCGGCAGGAGCCGTGCGTGCGAGCACGCGTGCGACGTCGAGCATGTTCTCGGCTTCGAGGCGGAAGTCGAGCTCCTCCCCGATCGTCTCGGAGAACAGGTCGACCAGCGCAGGCGGGTTGGCGAGCGCCGCAACCGGGATCCTTCCGACGAGCAGCGGCGCGAGCCACGCCATCACGGCGAGGTCACGCCGGACCTGGCGGTCGATCTCGGGGCGCTGGACCTTGACCACGACCTCCTCGCCACTGACCAGCCGGGCAGCGTGCACCTGTGCGATCGACGCAGCCGCGATCGGGACTTCCTCGAACGACGAGAACACAGCTTCGAGCGGTCGCTCGAGGTCCGCTTCCACCGTCCTTCGCACCGTCTCGAAGCTCTCTGCGGGAACCTGGTCACGGCAGAGCCGGAACTCTCCGACGAGCTCCTCCGGGAAGACGCCCTCGCCGGCGGAGAGGATCTGGCCCAGCTTGATGTACGTGGGACCGAGGCGCTCGAATGCGATCCGCAGCCTGCGAGACAGCCCGCGGCGCGACCGTTCACGACTGCGCCGGCGATCGGTGAGGTACCACGCGGCGAGCGCGGGGCCCAGGACCCTGGTGACCCTCCACGCGGCGGTCGCCGGTGGCAGTGCCCTCGGGCGAGCGAGCGCCCGCGTGCGCGCCGCCGTGGCGCTCCGGAGTGCCACAAGACCGCTGTGCCAGTCGAGACGTGTCGGATCGACGATCCACGGAGGGTTGTGCGTGAACGCCCCCCATTCGAGATCGGCAGGGGCGCCTGGCGGCACCGCGGGTGCCTGGGGCGCGGGTGCCTGGGGCGCGGGGCCCGCCCCCGGTCGCTTCCGCGTCCCGCCCTCGGTGCCGGGGACTTCCTCGGTCGTCACCCAGCCGACGATAGGGGCGCTGGCGTTCCCGCCTCGTCGCGCCCGCGCCCCGGTCGACCGGCACGCGGACTTGTCCGGCGGCCCGGCGAGCGTGTGGTGCCCGCCCTACTGTCTGGGGGTGCGTTTCCTCGCCGAGCACGTGCTCCCCGGTACTCCCGCCGCGGTGGTCGCCGTCCTGAGCGACCCCGGGTTCTACCAGCAACTCGAGCTTCCCGACCTCCGGCTGCTCGAGGTGCGCCCCATCTCGGTCTCGGGCATCGGAGATCCATCGCGGGCGGACGGCGCGCCACGTGCGCTCTTGGAGGACCGCGGGCTCGTGCTGCGCTACGAGTTCACGGGAGACCTCGACCTGGTTGCGCTGCGTCTCCTCGGAGGCGAACGTCCGACCTGGCTCCAGGAGGTTCACCTGCGCGGCGCCTCTGGCGGCTGGCTCGGGTTCGTGGCGGAGGCCAACCCACGTCTCCTCCACGGGCGCGCCGACCTCCTTCTCGAGCCCCGCGAACACGATCGGCACGACGGGGCGGACGGGGACGCGACGGGCGTGGCCACGCTGCGACGGCTCGAGGGCGAGCTCACCGTTGCGCTTCCGGTCTTGGGCGGGCTGGCCGAACGGCGAATCGTGGCTGGTGTGCTCGGGCGCCTCGACGTGGAGGCCGACGCGGCCGCGAGGCTCCTCGCCCGACGGCAGAGAAGAGGCGCGCCGCCCCACGTTGCCCAATGAGATGAGCGGTCCCCCCGGCGTGTTGCGACAGCTGCTGCCGACAAGGGCCACGCGGGGTCGTCCGGAGCGGTTGCGGTTCTCCTCGGCCTGTGTTACGGTTTCGCGACAGCTGCGTCGGTCCGCCGAATCCCGACGGTCCCCCGGGGCAGTGCGATGAGCAGTCAGCGAGGGCCTCTTCGCTGTGCGCGGCATGTCGCCGTGCAGTGACGAAGACGAGAGACAGGAGTCGGGGGAATGCGGAAACGCTTCAGGATCACGCGATGGGTCGCGACCGGCGTGGCATGCGTCGGCATGGTCGCCTTGGGGGCGGTGTCCATCTCGATGGCAACCTCCGCCGGAGCGTCGTCGGTGACAAAGACAGTGGTCACCGATGCCGGCCAGACAGGTTCGCCTCCCAACTACATCTTCCCGTTCATGACACTCGCGCACTTCGGTGTGAACAACATCGACTACTTCCAGTACTACATGTACAGGCCGCTCTACATGTTCGGAAGCCACAGCTCGATCACAGTCAACAACAAGCTCTCGCTTGCGAAGGCGCCCGTCTTCTCCAACGGAAACAAGACCGTCACGGTCACCCTGAAGAACTACAAGTGGTCTGACGGAGAGAAGGTCGACGCCGCAGACGTGCTCTTCTGGATGAACCTCTGGCACCAGAATCCCTCGAGCTACGCCGCCTGGTTCTCGGGTGGGCTCTCCCTGCCGACAAGCGTGCAGTCGATCAAAGCCTCGGGCCAGACCGTCACGTTCACGATGAACAAGTCGATGAACCCGCACTGGTTCCTCTACAACGAGCTGTCGACGATCACGCCGCTACCACTCGCGTGGACAGTGACGTCGCTCACGGCGACGCCCGGGTCCGGGGGGTGTGCGAACGCGCCGTTCTCCAGCACCGCACCGAAGGGCGCGAACGCCGCCAAGTGCAAGGCCGTGCTCGACTTCCTGTCCGAGCAGTCCGGCTTCAATCCGACAAAGCCGAAGCAGACCATCAACGCGTTCCCGACCTACGCGACCAGCAAGATCTGGAGCGTCGTGGACGGGCCGTGGAAGCTCTCGTCCTTCACCCCGACAGTCGGCTTCACGATGGTGCCGAACCCGAAGTACTCGGGCCCGAACAAGCCGAAGATCAAGGAGTACATCGACAAGGCGTACACCTCGACATCGTCCATGTTCAACGCTCTCGCGAGCGGCACACTCGACGTCGGCCACCTGGGCTCGACAGAGCTCACCGCGCCGGCCAAGAAGATCGGGAAGCCGGGCGTGCTCCCCGCGCTCGGTCCCAACAACCCGCGGCTCACCGCCACATACGACTTGGTCGACTCACCGACATGGCAGTTCACATACATCCCGTACAACTTCAAGTCGACCGGTGACACAGGGAACGCAGGCCCGATCTTCAACCAGCTGTACTTCCGGCAGGCCATGCAGCATCTGATGAACCAGACACTCGTCATCAGCAGGATCCTCAAGGGCTACGGGGCGCCCAACTACACGCCGGTTCCCGACGCGGTGAAGACGCCGTTCCTCTCCAAGACAGCGTTCAAGAACCCCTATCCCTACAGCGTGTCGGCCGCGAAGGCGCTCCTGAAGGCGCACGGCTGGAAGGTGGTCTCGGGCGGCGTCGACACCTGCCAGAAGCCGGGCACCGGTTCCGGCAAGTGCGGGAAGGGCATCAAGAAGGGTGCGAAGCTCAACTTCACATTCGTCTACTCGACGGAGCCCTCGAACCTGAAGATCATCAACACGACCTACGCGGCAGCGGCGGCGTCGGCTGGCATCCGCCTGAACCTCTCGAGCGCGACCTTCAACACGGTGTACGGCGAAGCCACGCCGTGCCCGAAGGGTTGCAAGTGGGAGCTGAACGACTGGGGCGGCTGGCTGTACTCGCCGGACATCTACCCGGCGGGCACAGAGCTCCTCGCAGCCACCGCGGGTTCGAACTCGGGCCTCTGGGCGACAAAGACGAGCACACAGCTCATCATCAAGACCGAGACGGGGTCCACAACCCTCTACAAGTACGAGAACTGGGAGGAGAAGCACCTTCCCTACATCTTCGAGAACAGCGGAGTCCGGCTGTACGAGGTTCACAAGGGCCTCCAGGGCGTCGCACCGATGGACCCGTTGGACACGCTGACACCGGCCACATTCCACTGGTCGTGATGGCAGCGGGACGTTGAAGGAAGTGGCCCGGGCCCCGCGGGGCCCGGGCCACTCCGCGTCGCCGGCGCCTCCGGCCACGCTCCGACGGGCGCAGGGGGCACGGTCTTCCCTGCTGTCTCCAGGCTGGCGGTGTTACGGTTCCGCCATGCGCTTGCGGAGGGCGTCGGAGGAGTCCTGAAAGTGGGAGTTCACGAAGCGTGAGCGCTCGTCGAAATATGAAGTCTTGAAGGGAGTCGAGGGGGACATGCGTCAACACTTGAAGGCGTTGCGGAGGCTTGCTTGCGGGCTTGCGGTCGTCGGCCTCACGTCGTTCACGGCCGTGACCGTCGCGCCGGCGACCAGCGGCGCGACCACAAAGACAGTCATCTCCTTCGAGGGGACAAACGGCGTGGCCGCCAACTACATCTTCCCGTTCATGACAGTCTCGAGGTTCTCGGTGCAGAACATCGACTACTTCGAGTACTACCTCTACCGGCCTCTCTACATGTACGGTGGCCACGCGTCGACGGAGCTGAACACGCGGTTGTCGCTCGCGAAGTACCCGGTCTTCTCCAAGGGTGACAAGAGTGTCAAGATCACCCTCAAGGCGTACAGGTGGTCGGACACAGAGAAGGTGACCGCTTCCGATGTCCTCTTCTGGATGAACATCTGGCACCAGAAGCCCACAGGCTACGCAGGGTGGTTCCCTGGGGGGCTTTCACTTCCCACAGACGTGAAGACGATCAGGATCACAAGTCCGACGACGCTGACGATGACGCTCTCCACTCCTGTGAACCAGCGCTGGTTCCTCTACAACGAGCTTTCCGAGATCACGCCGATGCCGATCGCCTGGACACGCGCTTCCCTCTCAGCGGCTCCCGGGTCGGCAGGTTGCGCGAAGGCGCCCTTCACGACGACCGGCAAGGGTGGCGAGAATTACGCGAAGTGCAAGGCGGTCTACGCGTTCCTCTCGCAGCAGTCCGGGTACAACCCGACAAACCCGAAGACAGTGCCCAACGCCCTGCCCGGCTACGCGACCAACAAGCTCTGGGCGGTCGTCGACGGCCCGTGGAAGCTCGAGTCGTTCGCGCCCACAGGTCCCTACACGATGGTCCCGAACCCGAAGTACTCCGGGCCGAACAAGCCCAAGTACAAGGAGTACGTCGACAAGGTGTACACGACATCGTCTGCCGCGTACAACGCGATGGTCTCAGGGACACTGGACATCGGCCAGCTCCCGCCGACAGAGATCACCGCCCCCGCGAAGAAGTCTGGGAAGCCGGGCGTGGCGCCCGAGGTCGGCCCCAACAACCCGAGGCTCGCCGCCGACTACACACTCGTCCCGGAGTTTCCGTGGGAGGTGAACTTCTTCCCGTACAACTTCAAGTCGACGGGCGACACAGGGCAGGCGGCGCCCATTTTCGCGCAGCTCTACTTCCGTCAGGCGATGCAGCGCCTCGTGAACCAGACACTGTACATAAAGACCATCACACACGGCTACGGAGTGCCTGACTACGGACCCGTCCCGGACCTCCCGAAGAACGGCTTCATGTCGCGCACAGAGCTGAAGAATCCCTACCCGTACAGCCCGTCCGCTGCCAGGGCGCTGTTGAAGGCGCACGGTTGGAGGGTGGTGCCGGGGGGCGTCGACACGTGCCAGAAGCCGGGCACCGGTCCCGGCAAGTGCGGGAAGGGTGTCAAGAAGGGCGCGAAGCTGAACTTCACACTCCAGTACAACTCCCAGACAAAGTCGATCGGGCACACGGTCGTCGCCGAGAAGGACAGCTGGGGGCAGGCCGGCATCCGGATCAACATCAGCGGAGCGACCTTCAACACGGTCATCGGGAACGCGTCCCCGTGCCCGAAGGGCTGCAAGTGGGAGTTCGAGAACTGGGGCGCCGGATGGATCTTCGTCCCCGACATCTACCCGGCCGGGACAGAGATCCTGGCCGCGGGCGCAGGGTCGAATTTCGGGAGCTGGTCGACAAAGACGAGCACAGCGCTCATCGAAAAGACGATCACGGGCACGACAACGCTGATCAAGTACGAGAACTACGAGGAGAAGAACCTCCCGTACATCTTCCAGCCCCTGAGAGTCCCGGTCTGGGAGGTCCACAAGGGTCTGAAGGGCGTCGCTCCGTTGAATCCCTTGTACTCCGCCACACCGGCCACATACCACTGGTCCTGACCGGTGACGTGGGTTGACGGACCGAGGGACTGACCAACCGGCAGCGGACGGGCGGCTCGGCATGCGGCAAGGGACAAGCGCGGGTGCCGGGCCGGTAGCCCTTCGACAGGTACGCCCAGGACCGAGCGGGCCGTTCCGAGCGCGATCCGGCCCCGGATCGTGGCAAATTGTGCACCGATGATCGGGTACCTTGTACGCCGCTTCCTTCAGGCGATCATCGTCGTCCTCGGTGTCGTCGTGGTCGTCTTCCTGCTGTCTCGTCTCATCCCCGGCGGAGAGGCGCGCGCGGTCCTCGGCGCGAAGTCCACCCCCCCGCTCATCCGCCAGTTCAACCACGCCAACGGCTTGACACAGCCGTTGTGGGTCCAGTTCTGGCACTACCTGATCGGGCTCCCGCTTCTCCACCTGGGCTACTCGTACAAGTTCACGGAGCCTGTGTGGGACGTCATCGCGACCCGCCTCCCGAAGACGCTGGTCCTCGTCGGGACCGCGACCATGCTGGCGCTGGTCATCGCGATCCCCCTCGGCGTCCTGCAAGTCGTGAAGAGGAACAAGCCCAGCGACTACGCGCTCACCGGGCTCTCCTTCGTCCTGTACGCGATGCCCTCGTTCTTCCTTGCAACGCTGCTCATCATCTGGTTCTCCTTCGACGCAGGGCTGCTTCCGGTCTCACCGCCCTCCAACGCGTCGCCGTTCGCCGTCTGGACCGATCCGAAGGGGTTCATCCTTCCGGTTGTGACCCTTGCTGCCCTCACGGTCGCAGGGTTCAGCAGGTACATGCGCTCCTCGCTGCTCGACGCGATGGCCGAGGACTACATCCGAACGGCGAGGGCGAAGGGCGCGAGCAGCCGCCGGGTGCTCTACGGCCATGCGCTCCGCAATGCGCTGATCCCGATCATCACGCTGCTCGGATTGTCGATCCCGGGCATCGTGAGCGGTGCGGTGATCGTCGAGACCGTGTTCAACTACCCCGGTATGGGCCTGCTCACGGTCGACGCCGCGACGAACGCGGACATCCCGACGGTGCTCGGCACGACGCTCGTGATCACCGTGGCGACGGTGATCGGCTCGCTCCTGGCGGACATCCTCTACGTGATCGTCGACCCGCGGATCCGTTACGGAGGGTCGTTTTGACCGAGGCGGAGGACTTCAGGGCAACCCCGGAGCTCGGGACACCCGTGACGGGTCCGCTCGCCCCTGTCCGCGTCGGCGTGGACCTCGTCGTGCCCGAGGAGGCGGCCGAGGCCCCCGAAGGCGGCGAGGCACGATCGAGCGGCGGGATCATCAAGCAGATCGTCCGGGTGTTCGTGGAGCACAAGCTCGCTGTGGTCAGCCTCGCCTTCGTCGTCCTCGTCGTCCTGTTCTGCTGGGTCGGGCCGCTCATCTACCACACCAACCAGACGAACCAGGAGCTGGCCCTGCTGAACCCGGAGAACGGCCCGCCGGGGTCGACAGGGAAGTTCCCGCTCGGCACCACACAGACCGGGTTCGACGTGCTCGGTCGCCTCATGTTCGGAGGACAGACCTCGCTCACCGTCGGCCTCCTGTCAGCGCTGGTGGCGACGGTCGTCGGCGTCATCTATGGAGCCGTCGCCGGCTTCTTCGGCCGGTGGCTGGACGCCCTCATGATGCGCATCGTCGACATCGTGCTCTCGATCCCCGTTCTCTTCCTGCTCATCTCGCTCGTCACCATCTTCCACAGCTCCGAGCCGCTGCTCATCTTCGTCATCGCCGGCGTCAGCTGGCTGATCCCCGCACGCCTGATCCGCGGCGAGACGTTAACCCTCCGAACGCGCGAGTACGTCCAGGCCGTTCGGGCGATGGGTGGTGGCGGGGGCAGGATCATCGGCCGGCACATCATCCCGAACGCGGTCGGGACCATCGTGGTGTTCGCCACGTTCCAGGTGGCCACATCCATTCTCATCCTCGCTGCGCTCGGCTTCCTCGGCTTCGGCATACCACCGCCGGGGACGGACTGGGGCACCATGCTGTCGAACGGAGTCACTGCCGCCGGTAATGGATGGTGGTGGGAGGTCTATCCGGTTGGCGTCCTCATCGTCCTCGTCGTCGTGGCGTTCAACTTCATCGGTGACGCGTTGCGGGACGCGCTCGAGGTGCGGACTCAGCGCCGCTGACCCGAGAAGCCGCGCGATCGCAAGGGCTCGTGCTGCGGCGGCCAACCTTCCCGTCGACCAGGGTCCACCGCCGGGCGCTCGCAGTCGCGCACCCGTGTGCACCAAGGCCCGAGACCGGTTACTGCGACCGCTCCTCCCTGCGCTAAGAGCGGGAGGTGGCGACGGGAGTCGCGGGCACCCGGATCGAGACAGGGGTCTCGATGGGGAAGTGGCAGAGCGCCATGTGCCCGTCGCCGAAGTCCAGCCAAGGAGGCACCTCCGCGGCGCAGCGGTCCTCTGCCCGCGGACAGCGCGTTCGGAACCGGCATCCGGAGGGAGGATCTACGGCAGAAGGAAGCTCGCCGCGCACGCCCTTCGCCCTCACCTTGAGGCGAGCCGTGGCCGGGTCTGCTTCGGGCACCGCGTCGAGGAGGCCTCTCGTGTAGTGGTGCGCCGGTCGGTCGTACACGGAGTTGGCCGGCCCGATCTCGACGAGCTTGCCGAGGTACATCACGCCGATGGTGTCGGCCATGTACCTCACGACGGCGAGGTCGTGGGAGATGAGCACGAGCGTGAGGTCCCGCCGTGACTGCAAGTCCTTCATCAAGTTCAGGATCTGTGCCTGGATCGAGACGTCGAGCGCGGAGACCGGTTCGTCGGCGACGATCAGCTTCGGGCCCAGCGCCAGCGCGCGCGCGAGTCCGATGCGCTGACGTTGGCCGCCAGAGAATTCGTGCGGGTAACGGTCGACGGAGGTGCGCGAGAGTCCGACCTCCTCCAGCAATTGGGCCACCCGACGCGTCTGATCCTGCTTCGAGCCGATGCGCTGCACCTTGAGCGGCTCGCGCACGATGCCGCCGACCCGCATCCTCGGGTCGAGCGACGCGTACGGGTCTTGGAACATGAGCTGGACATCGCGCCTTGCCCGCCGCAGGCGCTTGCCTCGCAATGACTGGATCTCCTGGGTCTCGAAGCGGATCTTGCCCGCGTTCGCCCGCTCGAGTGCGACGACGAGCCGTCCCACGGTCGTCTTTCCACAGCCGGACTCCCCGACCAGTCCGAAGACCTCGCCCTCTCGGATGGAGAAGGAGACGTCAGAGACGGCCTTCACCGTGCCCACCGCTCGTCGGAACACCCCACCCTTCATGACGGGGAACTCCTTCACGAGGTCCTCGACGTTGAGCAGCACCGGGCGCGCCGCGAGCTCGGACGCTCGTCGCACCGAGTAGCTCTCGATCTCGTTCGTGCTGCGAACCTCGACCGCGACCGGTTCGTGCTCGACGTTCACCGGGTGGAAGCATGCGTAGCGGTGCGCGCTCTGGCCATTCTGCTCGGGCTCAGCCGTCTCGACGAGCTGCGGCTCCTCCTCGCGGCATTGGTCCGTCGCGTACTGGCAACGGGGGTGGAACCGGCAGTTCGTGTGCGGCTTGGAGAGGTCCGGCGGGAGCCCGGGGATGCTCACCAGGCGGTCGCCGACGTGGGCCGTCAGCTTTGGCACCGAGGCGAGCAGCGCATCGGTGTACGGGTGCCTCATATTGGTGAACAGGGCCTCGGTTGTCGCTTCCTCGGCGACCCTGCCGGCGTACATCACGATCACCCGGTCGGTCCGACCCGCGATCACACCCATGTCGTGGGTGACGAGAATGACCGACATCCGGAGGCGCTCGCGCAGCTCGTCGATGAGGTCGAGGATCTGTGCCTGGATGGTGACGTCGAGGGCGGTGGTCGGTTCGTCGGCGATGAGCAGCGTCGGGTCGCAGGCAAGCGCCATTGCGATCATCACACGCTGGCGGAGGCCCCCGGACAGCTCATGAGGGTACTGGTCAAGTCGCTCGGCAGGTCGCGGCATGTCGACCAGCTGGAGCACCTCGAGTGCGCGGGCTCTGGCCTCCTGCTTGGACGCGTCGCGATGCAGTCGTACGGCTTCGGAGATCTGCTTGCCGATGGTCATCGTCGGGTTCAACGAGGTCATCGGGTCCTGGGGGATCATCGCGACCTCGTTGCCGCGCACGCGCCGCATCTCTTTCTCAGAGAGCGTCGCGAGGTCGCGACCGTTCAGGACCACGCTTCCGCCCGAGATGTGTCCGTTGCTGGGAAGCAGGCGCATGATCGACAGACCGACCGTGGTCTTGCCGCAGCCCGACTCCCCGACGATGCCGACCGACTCGCCCTGGGCAACGCTCAACGACACGCCGTCGACTGCAACCACGTTGCCGCTGCGCATGTGGAACTCGGTGCGCAGGTCGCTCAGCTCCAGCACCAGGGACATCGTGGGGAATCTAGCCGCTCCGAAGGGCAAGTTGCAGACGGAAGAGTCCGTAGGGACCGCCTGGTGGGGCGGCCGGGGCGTGACCAACGCCTCGAGCGGTGCGAACCCAGCCTGCCCTTGGCGCAGGCTCATCGGAGTGAACGCGCGTCCGCGCGCGCCACACCGCCCGGCAGCTCGGCGATCCTGCCCGCCTCGAGCACCATCGTACGCTGGCAGGTCGCCACTACCTCGGGGTCGTCGGACGCCACGACGACGGCCCGGCCCCGCCGGGACAGGCCGAGGAGGAGGTCGAGGATCCTGGCCCGATTGCCGGGATCGAGCTCGGCGGTGGGCTCGTCGGCGACGAGGATCTGAGGGTCCGACGCAAGTGCCCGAGCGATGCCGACGCGCTGACGCTCACCACCTGAGAGCTCGTCGATCGGGCGGGAGGCGTGGCGGGCGAGACCCACGTCGGCCAGCGCTCGCGCCGTCCGGCGCACCGCGTCCTCGCGGGCCAGCCCTCGGCATTGGAGAGGCAGCGCGACGTTCTCCTCTGCAGTCAAGCTTGCGACGAGTCCGTGGGTCTGAAGGATGAGCCCGGTCGTCGCGCCCACCTTGGGCGGGCTTCCGTACTCGGGCTGCTCGTCGGCAGGCCCCCCGACTCCCTCTGCCTCCACCCACACCCGCCCTCTCGAGGGTTCCAACGCGCCAGCGAGGAGCAGGCAGAGCACGGTCTTTCCCGCGCCGGAGGGTCCAGTGATCGCGACCGTTTCACCGGAGTGGATGGCGAACGTCAGCTCTCCGAGCACCGCTCGGCCGCCGAGGCGAACCACGACGCCCTCCAGCCGGAGGCGGAAATCGACCGGGTGGGTCATGGCTGCCAATCCGGGTTCCGCAGTTCGACACCGCCCGCACTCCGCACGACTCGGACTCGCGTGTTCGGGGGCAGCACTTGGAGGACGTCCGGAGGAAGCTGGACCGAGCCCGATCCGTCGACGACAGCGTACTCTTCGCCTCGGATCGCGTCGGCCCCCACCCGCCCGTCGCGGATCGTGACGACACGCGGTAGCAACGATGCGATCACGTTGTCGTGGGTTACGATGATGACCGTCGTCCCCAGCTCGGAGCTGATGTGCCGGAGCAGCTGCACGACATTGAACGCAGATGTCGATGTCAGCTGGGCAGTGGGCTCGTCCGCCAGGAGCAACCTCGGCCCCGTCGCCATCCCTGCAGCGACCGCGACGAGTTGCTGGGCACCCCGCGGCAACTCGGCCAGCCGCGCGTCGGCCAGCTGGCTCAGCCCGAGAAGGGCGAGCAGCTCGCGCGGCTCCCACGGCGGTGTCCTCCCCTGCACTCTGGCCCCGTGCTGCGCGAACCACAGATTCTCCACGGTGGTCGCGAAGGGGAGGACGTTCGCCCACGTCCCCTGGACGATGTAGCTGATCTCACCTGCGCGCATCCTGCGCCGCTCGGCACCCTTGAGCTTGCGAAGATCGACGTCCCCGACGCGGACGACCCCGGCAGACGCCGTCATCACGCCGGCGATCAGCCGGAGCACGGTGGTCTTGCCCATGCCCGACGGGCCGAGCAGCGCGAGCATCTCGCCGGCGCCGACGTCGAGATCGACCCCGCGCAGACCTACGACGTCTTCTCCGGCTTGCCGGTAGAGGTGGACGACGCCTACGAGGTGGACGGGTACTCCGCCGCGGGCTCCTGAAACGCCGGACTGCCTTCGACGGGCCGGGGCAGCGCCGGGGGCCTCCGCGGAGCTTCGAAGCGGACGACCGAGGATCACGTCCGGCTCCCGGTCAGCCGGACGGCCGTTGCGCCGCGCACGACGAGAGTCGAGCCGATCAAGACGGTGACGGCCAGTGCAAGCAGAAGGGCGAGAAGCGCAACGGTCAGCGCGGTGACGGGAAGCCCGAGCTGAAGCGGCAGTCCAGGCGTCTTCGTCACGAACTCCGGCACCGAGCGGATCGCCACGGCTGCGGCGAGAGCACCCGCGAGAACGCCCGCGAGAACGCCCACTCCGAGCACGAGACCTTGCTCGGCCCGTACGGTTCGGCGCAGGGCGGCAGCGTCCACGCCGACCACTCGGAGGGCCGACAGCTCGCCCTGCCGCCGCCTTGCGGCGGACGACAACGTGAAGGCGGTCACGCTGATCACGAGAAAGGTCGCAGCCGCGGCCGCGAGGAGGTAGAGAAGGTACGCGAGATTCAGTCCGCTGCGTGCCAGTCCCGCGACGGCGCGGGCTGCACTTGTAACGCCGGCGACGTGCACGCCGTGACGCCCGAGAACGGAGACGAAAGACGGCGGCGCGCCCTTGGCGAGCCAAACCTCTGCGGTGTCTGTCGTGAAGCCGTCTGTGAGGTAGAGCTCGGCGACGCGTAGGTCGACGAGGACCGAGTCCGTTCCGACGCCCGGAAGGGCCGGCACCTCTGCGACCCGATGGCCCGGGAGGGTGCTCCCGTCGAGCCCGACGACGAGCGGCCCTGCGTCGCCTGACGCTGTCGACTGAGATGTCGGCGTGACGACCACCGGGAGCGCCCTGGGCACGTCTGCGGGAGAGACCGATACTGTGCCGAAGCTGTCCAAGGAGAACCGCACACCGAGCCCGTCTCCGCTCCTGTACAACCGGGCTCGACCCGAGGTGCTCGTCCAGCGATGCAGATTGTCAAGGCCCGCTCGAAGCGGGGTCCACCCCGCGGATCGGGTACGAGCGGCCAGCGAAGTGATTCCGAGCTGCACCGTCGGAGTCTGCGCCGTTGTCTTGGTCGACCATGTGACCGACAAGTCGAGCAAACGGCAGCCACCTGGGCAGTCTGCGTACAGCCTTCCTTCGTACCGATGGTCACCGGGGCTCAGGCGCCCAAGTGTGACCCGCGAGGAGAACTGTGTGTTCATGTCGTAGACGTTCGCTGCGAGCTCGGGCGAGCCGCGGAGTGAGCCCGTCGTGTCGGCGGTGACCGAGATGGCCGTTCCGCGGACGAGCACTTGAGGGGCCAGGCCCTTGGGCTGCAACCGGCGGGCCACCTGGGAGGCCGGGACGCCGAGCACGGCAGGCCATGTGGCCACGGTCGCGAGCCTCTGGGCGTCGACCGCGAGGGTGGTGCCGTCGGCCGCGTGCTCGACGACCGCCGCCATCGCGTAGCGGCCTGTCGGGTCGGAGCTCCTGACCGCGCGGACGAATGTGGTGCCTGTCCGCACGGACACGTTCAGCACTTTGTACGCGCCCACCCCGAGCTCCGCTCTCGCATCTCGGTTTCGAGCCGAGATGATCCATCCGCTGACCGCGAACGTCGTCAGCGCGACGGCCAGTGCCACGAGCACCAGCTGAGTTCGGTACTCCCTTCGCCGGGCGACCGTGCGGGTGGACAGGGCCGCCGCGACCTTCGGAGAGAACGCCGTTCTTCGATGGGCGACGCCGAGCGCACGAGGGAGCAGCCGAGCGAAGAGCACGCCGAGGGCGACCGCGAGGAGTCCAGGGGACAGTGCTGCGAGAGGGTTCGAGCCCGAAGGACCACCCCCGGAGTCACCGTTGACGACGAGCTCGAAGAAGCCGGCACCCGCAAGAGCCACCCAGGCTGCGTCGCCGAGCAACGCCCAGCGGGGGCTGCCTGGGGTCGGAAGGGCGTCGGCGGCAGCGCTTAGCCCCCCTGCAAGGGACCGCCGTGCCCCGAGAGCCGCCGCGCCGACGCCGACGAGACCGGCGACGAGGGCGGAAAGGACGGCGAGTTGCGTCACGGAGACAGCGACTCCCGGGCCGAACACCGTCGAAGCAGCCGCTCGGGCGACCACCCACGCGGTGAGGAGTCCAAACGGCACTGCGGCGGCCACGATCGCAACCGGCTCGGCGAGCGCAACCGCGATCGTGCTGCGCATGCGGAAACCTCGGAGCTCCGCGAGTCGCACGTCTGGCTCTCGTTCGGCTGCCGTCCTGTTCGCGACGAAGTAGAGGACGAAGATGCCGAGCAACGCAAGCTCGAGGTCGACTACGTCGACGACCGTCCCGGCTGCGTGCTCAGTGGACCCGGCGACGTCGAGCAGATCGAGAAGCCGGGTGCTCACGCGAACTCCCGAGCTCCGGTACGAGACGGACTCGTAGGTGTCGAGTCGCTGGCGGAAGCCACTGATCGAGTCGACTGTCAGAGAGCCGTAGTGATAGGGCACCTGTCCGAGGACATTGATCCGGTCCTTCGGAGCCCAGGTCGCGAGCCCGTGAAGGGTGGCGAACACGGCGTCGAGATTTGTGACACCTGTGTACAGTTCGGACGGCGAGCCGTAGATGAAGTAGTTGTAGGACCACCAGTAGGGTGCGGACGGGTTGCCCGGCCTGTAGATGCCGACGATGGGTAGCGAGATGATCTCGCCTTTCGAGCCGAACACGACGCGGAGACCCTGTCCGACCGACACTCCGAGGGTCGCCGCATCTCGCGTGCTCACGATGACGCCGCGTCCCCTCGCACAGGTTCCTGACACGATCTGCAGATGGGCGCACTCGTCGGTTCGGGCGACGAGCGCGCCAGCGAAGGGCAGTGTGCCTCGGTAGGGGATACGCGTCACGCGGGAGAGATGAATCGGCGATGAAGGTCCGCGATGCCAAGATGTCGTCGCCGTCAGGTCGGCAGATACGGACGCGTGCCCGTGAGCGGAAAAATTCGCAGGAACCGATACGAAACCGGCCGTCTCGGTGAACAGTGGCTCGACCCACCATCTCGGTCCACCCGCAGGCTCTGGTGCGCTCCGGACGAAACGCTCGATCCACGGCAGCGTGCGGTTCCCGGTGGTGGGAAAGTATTCGAGCCCCGTTGTCACCGGGGGCGCGGGTGCCAAGGTGCCGGTCAACACGACCTGATCTGCGCTGTGAAGGTAGATCGGGCCGAAAGCGGCGACACCGGTCGCGAAAACTGCGACGGCGAGCATCGCGAGCGAGCTCCGGGCTCGCCACCGGAGCCCAGAGATGAGCAGTGCGGCGCGCGTACTCGTGTGGACCGCTCCCTGGAGCCTGCCGTCGCGCGCGATCACGGCACCCCTCTCGACTCTCCCGAGACCCTAGGCTACCAAGACAACCGTCGAGCGCCGCCTCGGCCCCGTCGGCTTTCTGAGTCAAGTTCCGTTGCCCCCTGCGGCCTCCCGGCCTGCGTGGCGAACAGCCTGTGTTCGGAGCTGCTCGGTGCGCGGGCGCAGTCTTGGATACCTCGTGTCCATGCCCTCACCGATGCCAAGGTCGTGAGTGCCGGTAGTTGTTCATGCCGGTAGTTGTTCATGCCGGTAGTTGTTCATGCCGGTAGTTGTTCATGCCGGTAGTTGTTCATGCCGGTAGTTGTTCATGCCGGTACTCGGCATGAACGCCTGCGCGCATACTTCGAGCTACCCGCGATCCAAGATCTCCAAAGAAGGCGATTGGTACTGCCCTTCGGCAGATCTGCTACATTGATAGCCGACGTTCGACAGTCGCGCCGCCAATGCGGCAGTCGTCACGAACCCACGGGAGATCACCGAGGAACTGACGCGTAGGCACGGACACAAACCGGCCGCACACCCTATGGCCAGATGCCAGGACGGGAACTGCCTTCCGCAACCCGTCCGGGGGACTGCATGCGATGGCCGGTGCCACGCACAACACCAAGCGGAGTGAGGCGCTGATTGCGCCCGACTACGGGAGGTGCAATGCGGACCCGCATCGCACAGAAAGCGGCTCGCGACTTGGTCGCGTCCGTTCGTACCACCAGCAAGAGATCGACCCGCCTCTTTCGACGAGCAGCCGGCTGCGGCCTCGTCACCGCAGCTCTCGTTTCCGGGGCAATGATCAGCCCGTCGACGGCAGCGGCCCATCATCGTTTCGATACCAAGCACCGCAAAGGCGAAGCGAGCATCGCTCTCCCTCCCCGGCTCTCTCTCATGCCGATGGCGACGCACTGGCTCACCGCCTGGAGGGAAGTAGATGTGCGAGTACATACGGCTGCACGTGGTCTTGCGCGATTCCGCGCAGAGAAGCATGCGCAGATGAGACTGCAGTCGCCGAGGCGTCAGTCACCCCCACGCTCGTCACCGTCGTCACCGTCGTCACCGTCGTCACTGCCTACCGACTCCAACAGCACGACAACTCCTGACTGGGCGTGTATCCGACTGCATGAGTCCGGTGACCAGTACAACTCGCCGACAGCGCCAGGCGGCGCCTATGGGTTCTTGGAGATCACCTGGTTGTCGCTCGGGTACTCGGGCTGGCCGTATCAAGCGTCGGCTGGAGTTCAGAGTCGGGCAGCGCTGTTCCTCTACAACGAGTTCGGATGGCAGCCTTGGAGCACGCGTTTCGTCTGCGGACTGTGACGCCACCCGCAGGGGGCGCGGTACCGTCGGGTGGTGGCAGTGGTCGTCGTAGAAGGCGTGACGGGAGGGACCAGCTCTTGCTCCGTCGCGCTCGGGACGGGAAGGTCGCCAGGATTGCGCGAACGGAGAAGCTGGTGGGGCCATCGATCGTATGTCGGAGGATTTCGCGCGGTCGCGCCAGGAGCTTCCGGGCGCCGGGACCGAGCTGGAGACGCTGGTCGGTTTACTCGAGCGCGAGCGGGCGATCGTGACATGGAAGTGCCAGTGCCTCGGCTCGAAGGGCCTCCGTGCGAAGGTCGGCACTCCCGTGCGGTCCTCGCCGAGCCGCTGTGGAAAGGTGGTCTCGAACAGCTGGTCCAGTTCACGACGCGCCGAAGCGAAACCGCCAACATGCGTCGCCTGCTGGTCGACATGATCGAGGAGTGCGTGCGTCACGTCGGTCACGCCGATTCGATCCGAGAATCGGTGGACGGTCTAGTCGGCGAAGACCCGCCTCGCTGAGCGGGAGAGGTCCTCTGTGTCGCCATCTCGTCATCGAGCGCGCGGCCTGGCCGCGCTCGCCCTACTCGTAAGCACCGCCGTCAACATCGTGAACAGTCCGGTATTGGCGGCGGCGAGTCCGCGCGCCGTCCCGCTGTGGCAAACGATCTCCGTTCCGGGCCGGCTGCACCCCGGGGCCATGCTGCTCCTCACGGATGGAGCCGTGATGGTGCAGGACCAGGGTCCATCGAATTCCGGAGCACCTGGCTGGTGGCTGCTCACGCCCAACGGCATGGGTAGCTACGTGGACGGCTCATGGCGCCAGATCGCCTCCTTGCCCACTGGCTACGGCCCAATCAGCTTCGCGTCGGCCGTGCTACCGGACGGGCGGGTCATCATCGAAGGCGGCGAGGACAACCTGGGTCACACAGGCGCACTCACGAACCTCGGGGCTGTCTACCAGCCGCTCACGAACCGTTGGACGAGCGTCACACCACCGGTCGGGGCGGCATGGGGCACGATCGGGGATGCGCCGTCTGTCGTTCTCGCCGATGGGACGTTCATGCTCGGGGGATCTGGCAACTTCACGAACAAGAGCCAGGCGCTGCTCGATCCCTCGACGCTCACCTGGACCATGACCGGAACGGGCCAGGTGGACAACAATGAAGAAGAGGGATTCACGTTGCTGCCGAACGACGAGGTGTTGGCTGTCGGTCTCAGGCAAGGTGTCACACCCGATTCCGGATATGCGGAAGTGTACGACCCCACCTCGGGGACCTGGTCCGAAGCCGGCACGATCCCTGTTCCGGTCGTGACATCCGGCGGGGTCGAGATCGGGCCGCAGGCGCTGCGCCCCAACGGCACTGTCCTGGTCGTCGGCGACACCGGACAGAACGCCGTCTTCGACGTGGCCACCGGTGGGTGGTCGGAAGCCCCGAGCTTTCCCGTGATCAACGGCCAGCAGGTCCACGTCGCTGATGGCCCAGCGGCCGTCCTCCCCGACGGTAACGTGCTGATCGACGCGAGCCCCGGGCTCTATCACGCACCCTCGTACTTCTTCGTTTTCAACGGAAGCACCTTGACCCGCGTGCAAAGCCCTCCGTACGCGGCGACCTTGGAGTCGAACTGGGGCTACATGCTGGTGCTGCCGACTGGTCAGGTCCTCTTCAACGACCGGGATGGCCAGATGGAGGTCTACAACGGCAGCGGAGCTCCGAACGCCGGCTGGAGGCCGGTGATCAGCAGGGTGCCGCGCAAGCTCGCGCCCGGCGGCACCTACTCGATCTTCGGCCGGCAGCTCAACGGAGTTACCGAAGGTGCCTCCTACGGCGACGACTACCAGAGCGCCACCAACTACCCGCTCGTCCGCCTCACGTACGCCAGAACCCGGCGGGTCGTCTACGCCCGGACCTTCGACATGTCGTCGATGGCGGTCACGCCCGGTCTGCCTTCTCACGCGAGTTTCCAGGTGCCGAAGGGAGCGCCGGCAGGAGCGGCGACGCTTGTCGTGGTCGCGAACGGGATACCCTCGACCCCCCTGCCTGTCTCGGTGAGATGACGGCAGGACACGGCGGGTCGCGCGCTCCGTCACAGGCGCGTGGCCAAACAGGGGACTGATCAGCTTCGAAGGACTTGGGAGCTCGCTCGCCAGCGCATCGCGATCGACGTCGGACAGGGCTCCCAGGTAACGATCCAACACCTCGACCTGGGCGTCGGTGATGGCGACCAGGGCTCGGTGCCCCTGATCCGCCAGCTCGACCATGACGGCGCGGCGGTCCCAGGCGTGCACCCGCCGCCGGACCCACCCCTGTTCCACCATCAGGTTGACGAGCATCAGGTTGACGAGGTCGGTGCAGGTGGGCTGGCGCACCCTCTCGCGGGGTAGGGGTTCGGCGGCTGGCCGCGACCTCTCGGCGAAAGTCGATCCCTCGGATACGCCTTTGTCCCGAGGTCGCCTCCGGCCGCGGATTCGGGACCAACAGGGGGACCCCGTCAGCTTGTTGCAACGGGATCGTGCTGGCCGCCGTACGTCGAGTGCGGCCGGTTGTTGTGGTCGATTGGGGGCGGCGCTCCAGGAGTGACCACGGGGCCAGCGGGACGACCCCCTTGCCGTAAGCGCGACTCGTGGACGCGCTGGCGTTCGTGGTCGAGGTGGAAGCGCCAGTAGTCGCCGAAGTCGCCGTTCGTGCGCAGGAAAGACGACCGCACGGCCTGACCAGGACCTATGCGGTGGTCGGGACCGGCGTCGATCCGGTGACCTCGCGCTTTTCAGGCGCGCGCTCTGCCAACTGAGCTACCCGACCGCGGGCGACAGGGTATCCGCCGGCGAAGACGTCCTCGGGGGCGGCCCCTGTGCGCGGACCTGACGGGATTTGAACCCGCGACCTCCGGCTTGACAGGCCGGCGTGCACTCCGAGCTGCACCACAGGTCCTCGAAAGGCGAAGCCTCACTATAGGCGAGCACCGCTCCGCGTCCTCGCGGCGAGTTTGGCGCGGCGCCCCCGCGAGACACGACCTCCGCGTCGGCGGGCTGTTCGGCGGCGGAGGAGGTGCCCATGCGGGCATACCGTGGCCGATGGATCACCCGTGACGACGACGGGACCCGGGCCCGCGCCTACTACTTTCCGTGGGGAACGAACCGCATCCCTCACGGGTCCGTCGGGGGGACGCGCAGGGTGGCGACGGCTGTGCACCACGGCCGAGGCCGGATCTGGGGCACGAGCAACCTCGGGCACTGGGCGAGCCTGGATCCCCAGCGTCCCTCGAAATCCGCCATCGGACGTGCGCCTGCGGCTCCGGGTGGACGCCGAGCTTGTCGTGGAGCCGCGGCGGTCTCGGCCACGCCTGGCCAAGGGCCGGCAGCTCCGGGCACCGAGAGCCGCGCAGGAGGCGAGCGTTTCGACGCTGGAATGACGGCTCGCGTCACGCGCGCAGCGCGCCCTTGCGAGGACAGCTCCAAACGTGGCGTGGCGTGCCCCCAACGGGATTCGAACCCGTGCTACCGCCTTGAAAGGGCGGCGTCCTGGGCCGCTAGACGATGGGGGCGAGGTCCCGTTCGCGGGACTCCGGCGCACGCTACCAGCGTCGTTCGGAGCTGCGTCAGGAGCGGACCCTCACGGCGCTCTTCGCTGCACCCGGCGCAACCACCCCCGGCGCCCCGTCGCCGCCCCGCCTCGCCTTGCCGGAGACCGCCCGCAACGGACCGGCCGCCGTTTCGGGGCTGTGGTGGGTCAGCGCGAGGAAATACTGCACCACGCCGATGACGAGCACGGTCGCACCGAGCTCGTGCACCTCGACGAGTGCCGCAGGGAGGTGGGTGAAGTACTGCGTGTAGCCGACCACCGCCTGGAGCACCAGCACCACGACGAGAACCCGAGCGGCCTTCCGTATGCGTTCCGGCACGCTGAGCGCATGCAGCAGGACCGCCAGAGAGAGGACGACGCCGATCAGGAAGAGAGCGAGCGTCGAATGGAGCTCCGCCATGTCGCGCAGCGGCACCGGGATCCGCTTGATCACCTGCCCCTGGGAGCTCCCTCCGTCGGGAGCGGCGCCCGTGGTGGCCGCGCCCGCAGCCAGAACGACGGCGACGAGCACGAGGAGGCCACGCGAGAGGAGGATCACCGGTCGAGGCACCAGGACCTGACCCGGTATCGAGTAGTCGCGGCTCGCTCGATGCACCAGCACCACCGCATCGACGAGCAGGACCACCGTCGCCAGGAAGTGCACCATCACGAGGTAGGGGTTCAGCTTCGAGTAGACGACGATCCCGCCGATGACCGCCTCCACGAGCACGCCGCCGATGAGGCCACCCGACAGCCATGCGAGGTCACGCCGGAAGGGCCGCCTGAGGAGCGTCGCGACGAAGGTTGCGCCGATCACCAGGACGAGGACGATGGTGACCATGCGGTTGCTGAACTCGATGAGGGAGTGGTAGTGCAGCGGCGGCGTCAGGCGGCCCTTCGAGCACGTCGGCCAGTCCGAGCATCCGAGCCCAGAGCCCGTGAGGCGCACCGCGGCACCGGACAGCAGGATCGCTGCGACGCAGACGAGAGAGACGATCGAGATGCGACGGACCGTGGACGGTGGGAGACGGGACCGGTGCCTGCTGGGTGCGTCAGTGGCGACAGGCGAACGCACGTCGAGCGATGGTAGCGGTGGTGTCAGGAGCTGCCCGGGCGGCCCGTACATCTTTACCCTTGACGGCGGCGGTGTTCTTCGAGGACGGTGCCACGCCCTCTCTCTCCGGGTCACTCCCAGCGAAAGGTGAGCGTCGAGAGCACCGACGAGCCGACCGCCCATGCGCCGAGCGTCACCCACGCCGCGTCCGGCACGGGGCCGCCGGTCCCGAGTGCGGCGTGCAGAGCCTCTGAGAGCGCCGCGGCCGGGAGCTCACGCGCCACGCCTGCGAGCGCACCGGGAAGCTTTGCCACCGGCACGACCATCCCGCCGAGGAGCAGCAGCACCAGGTAGAGGCCGTTCGCAGCGGCAAGGTTCACCTCCGCGCGGAGCACCCCCGCAAGGAAAAGCCCGATCCCGCCGAATGCAACGGTCGCGAGCACCGCCGCAGCGAGCGCATCGGCGGCTCCGGCCCCGGCGTGGCCGTGCCCGGGATGCCAGCCGAGGGCGTAGCCGACGGGTACGAGCACCGCCGCCTGCACCACCTCCACGAAGAAGACGGTGGTGATCTTCGCCCCGAGGAGGCGAGGGCGTCCGAGCGGCGTCGAGCCGAGGCGTTTCAGCACGCCGTACCCGCGCTCGAATCCCGTGGCGATACCGAGCGACACCATGGCCGTGGACATGATCGCCAGGGCGAGGATGCCAGGGACGTAGAACGAGACTGCCGGCCCGGGACCGGTGGACACGACGTGGGACGTCGAGAAGAAGACGAGGAATGCGACGGGGATCCCGACGGTGAGGAGGAGCGTCTCGCCGCGTCGTAGCGTCATGTACGTTTCGGCCCCCACCTGGGCGGCGAACGGCCGGAAAGGGCTCATCGCCGCCTCCGTCCGTCCAGGTACGGGTCCGTCGCTTCGTCGTGGGAGCGCAGCACGTCGAGGTAGGCGTCCTCGAGCGACCGACCGACTCGGAGGTCCCGGAAGGCGACGTCGCGCTCAGCGAGCCACGACGTGACGGCGGCGGCGAGCGCGCCGGACGTGATGTCGGGCGCCACGGTCTCGCCAGTGGCTGCCTCCGGGAAGACCGGGGCCTCGACCCGGTAGCGGCCCGGCTCTTCCTCGGTCACCGTCACGCCGCGACCGATCACCGACCGAAGCGGCTCGAGGTCGAGACCGGGAGGGGCACCGAAGGCCACCTCCCTCGAAGTGCCCGGCTCGCCCATCAGGGATGCCGGGCTGCCCTCGGCGACGACGGACCCACGGGCGAGCACGAGGACCCGGTCCGCGAGTCGCTCGGCTTCGTTGAGCTCGTGGGTCGTGAGGAGGACGCAGGCGCCCCGGTCGCGTGCGGCGCGGATCAGCTCGCGCACGGCGAGGCGCCCCTCGGGGTCCACTCCCGCGGTGGGCTCGTCGAGGAGCAGCACATCGGGGCGACCGACCAGAGCGAGCGCCAGCGAGAGGCGCGCTTGCTCTCCCCCCGAGAGTCGGCGCCAGGGGGTACGCGCCACCGGCCGCAGCCGGACCAGGTCGAGGAGGATTTCGGGATCCTCGGGGTTGTCGTAATAGGAGGCGAAGAGGCGGAGCGCGCGCCGCGGGGGGAGCATCGGGTACACGCCTCCGCGCTGGAGCATCACACCGATGTGTGAGACGAGGGATCCATGGTCGGCGACGGGGTCGAGCCCGAGAACGCGCACGACCCCCGCCGCAGGTCGGCGGTAACCCTCGAGACACTCCACCGTCGACGTCTTGCCGGCGCCGTTGGGACCGAGGATGCACAGCACCTCACCGCGCCCCGCGGCGAACGAGACGCGGTCCACCGCGGTACGGGGACCGTAGCGAACGACGAGGTCGTCGCATCGGACGACGGGCACGGCCGGTGCGGCGCGCCCGTGAGGAGGAGGGAGGCCATCGGCCCGCATACCACGGCCACGCTACTGTCGGCGGACAAATGATCGACCTTCACCTCGTCCGTGACGACTCCCGGCGCGTCAAGGCCGCACTCGCCAGGCGCGGGATCCCTCCGGAGGAGGTCGACGCCATCGCGCGGCTCGACGGGAAGCACCGCGCCGCGCTCGCGCGGCAGGAGACCCTGAGGGCGCAGGTGAAGAGGCTGTCGCGAGAAGTCGGCGACAGGAGGCGCGCAGGGGACGCCGACGGCGCGGCAACGCTCGCCGACGAGAGCCGCCGCGTCGGCGAGGAGGAGAGGGAAGCGGCCCAGGAAGTCGATCGTCTGGCCGCCGATCTGCGAGGTCTGCTGCTCGTCATGCCGAATTTGCCCGCTGAGGACGCGCCGGACGGTGCAGGACCAGAGGACAACGTGATCCTCCGCCACTGGTGGCCCGGTTGGGAACGCGGCACCGCTGAGCCCGTTCCGGGAGAGCACCAGCGCGTTCCGCATTGGGATGTCGGGGGCAGCCTCGGCATCCTCGACATGCCGAGAGGGGCGCGCCTGGCCGGGTCGATGTTTCCCCTTTACCGTGGGGACGGGGCACGCCTCTTGCGGGCGCTTACGTCGTTGGCGTTGTCACGTCATGCGGACGCGTACGAGGAGATCCGTCCGCCGACCCTGGTGCTGACCGAGACGATGGTGTCGACGGGCCACCTCCCCAAGTTCGCGGACGAGGCGTACCACATCGAGCGCGACGACCTCTGGGCCATCCCCACTGCCGAGGTGCCCCTTACGTCCATGCACCGAGGTGAGATCCTCGAGGAGGCCGACCTGCCGGTCCGTCTGACCGCGGTGTCGCAGTGCTTCCGCCGGGAGGCGGGCGCCGCGGGGCGCGATACGAGAGGGTTGTTGCGGGTCCACGAGTTCGAGAAGGTCGAGCTGTTCGCGTACGCCACTCCCGCGCAGGCGGGCGCGCTCCACGCGGACATCCTGGCGAGAGCGGAGGGGTTGCTCCGCGTTCTCGCCCTCCCCTACCGGGTCGTCGACCTGTGCACTGGCGATCTGGGTACGTCCTCAGCCAGGACCTTCGACCTCGAGGTCTACGCGCCGGGCTCTGACCGGTGGCTCGAGGTGTCGTCGGTCAGCTGGTTCGGCGACTACCAGGCCCGGCGGGCCAACGTCCGTTTCCGTCCAGCGGCCGGCGGCCCCCCGGTCTTCGTCCACACCTTGAACGGGTCTGCCCTGGCCTGGTCGCGCGTGTGGGCCGCGCTGGTCGAGTGGGGGCGTCAGCCGGATGGCTCGGTCCGCCTGCCCGATGTGCTCAGCCCCTGGTTCGGGCCCGAACCGACCATCGGGCCACGGTGAGGCGCGCGGCGGGCCACGGTGCGGCGCGCGGGGCGGGCCACGGTGCGGCGCAGGGAGATCCCTGTGCGCGGACCGGGTCGTCAGGGACGGTGTGCGGTGACCTCGGATGGGTCGAACCGGTACCCGACGCCCCGCACGGTCGTGATGAGGACGGGACGAGAAGGGTCAACCTCGATGCGCGACCTGAGGCGCTTCACGTGCACGTCCAGCGTTTTCGTGTCCCCGATGTAGTCGGAGCCCCACACTCGGTCGATCAGCACGTCTCGCGTGAGGACCCGCCCCGCGTTCTCGACCAGGAGTGCGAGCAGCTCGAACTCCTTGCGGCGCAGGTGCACTTCGTCACCGCGGACGAACACGCGTCGCGTGTCCAAGTCGACCCGCACGTCACCCGCCTCGCGGGACCCCTCCCCGGCCTCGGGCATTCGACGGTCCTCTCGGCTCGCAGCTCCGTACCCGCCACCGGCGCCGCGGCGCATCACCGCTCGGATGCGAGCGACGAGCTCGCGGAGCCTGTACGGCTTGGTGACGTAATCGTCGGCGCCGACCTCTAGGCCGACCACCGTGTCGATCTCGGCACCTTTCGCGGTGACGATGATGATCGGGACGCTCGACCGGCTCCGGATGGCCCGGCAGACGTCGATCCCGGACACCTTCGGCAGCATCAGGTCGAGGAGGACGAGGTCTGGTTCCTTCTCGTCGAAGAGCCGCAACGCCTCGGAGCCGTCACGCGCGACGGTGACCTGGAAACCCTCCCGACCGAGCCCGATCACGAGCGCGTCGACGAACGATTCCTCGTCCTCGGCGAGGAGCACGTTGATGGGTCGGGAATCGGTCGTCATGGCCCTCTCGCGAGAAGGGTACCGGGGTGGAGCCCGGTCGCGCCCGGAAGGCTCCTTCAGCTGCTTCTGTCCAGCTGCAGCGGCAGGACGAGGGTGAACGTGGAGCCTTCTCCCTCGCGAGACTCCACCTCGACCCAGCCCTGGTGGTTGCTCGCGACATGGCGGACGATGGAGAGCCCGAGACCGGTCCCTCCGGTCTCACGGCTGCGCCCATGGTCGACGCGATAGAAGCGCTCGAAGATGCGGTCGAGGTCCCGCGCGGGAATCCCGACTCCGTGGTCGACGACCGAGATCCGCACGTTCTCACGTGGGGGGCGCGTGAGAACGCTCCCCCCGTTGGGAACGTGCACGGCTGGGTTCGTCGTCGGCTCTCCCAAATCGTTCGGCGGGGTCGATGCGTTGACCTGAGCTGCCGGGCCTTGGGTGTCAGCGTTCGGCGCGCCCGCCCGCCCACCGTCCTCGGACGGAGCAGGCGCCTGGGCGCCCTGGTGCTCCGTGCCCGGGGTACCGTCCGGGGTACCGTCCGGGGTACCGCTGCCCTGCCCCGGCTGGGTGCCCTGGTGCTCTGTGCCCGGGGTGCCGCCCGGGGTGCCGACCGGGGTGCCGCCCGGGGTGCCGACCGGGGTGCCGACCGGGGGGAGGCCCCACGGGCTGCTGGCAGGTGCGAGCGTGGCGGGTGCAACCTCTGCTCCGACGTTGACATTGCTGTCGTCGTAGGAGTACGTCACCGCGTTCTCGATCAACGCGTGCATTGCGGAGACCAGCTGCCTGCGATCTCCGAGCACGACCACAGGGAGCTGGGGTTCCTCCATGGTGATGGTGATGTGGCGCTGCTCAGCGGTGGCCCGCACCCGCTCGACCGCCTCGGCCATCACCAGACTCACAAGGACAGGCTCGCGTGGCGGCGCCGCCTCGGATTCGATTCGGCTCAGGTCGAGCAGGTCGTCGATGATGCGACTGACGCGGAATGCCTCGGTGTGAATCCTGTTCGCAAGCCGTCGTGCCACTTCGGCGTCGGGCTCCGCGACGAGCGTCTCAGCAAGCAACCCGAGCGCGCCCATCGGCGTCTTCAGCTCGTGACTCACGTTGGCGACGAAGTCGCGGCGAATCTCCTCGAGCCTTCGCCGTTCCGACACGTCTTCGATGATGGCAATGACTCCGAGCGGCCGCCGACCGTCGTCGATGAGTCGAGCCCGGACCAGAAGCGTCCGGCGAGGTGGCCCGTAGAGGTCCAGCGTCCGTTCGGCGGTCCCGGCGTCCCACGCGTCCTCGAGAAGCTCCGTGACCGCTTGTGCGGCGAGCGCGTCGCCGTGGCGGCTCGTCATCAGCGCGTTCGCCCGTGCGTTGCGGTAGACGACCGTCGCGTTCTCGTCGCAAAGGACGACGCCCTGGGGGAAGGCGTCGAGCGATCGGCGCAGCCGGATGGCGTCGGCGCTCGAGTCCGCGACGGCCTCGGTAGCTGCTCCGGTCACCTGTTCGAGGTAGGAGAGCGCGTTCTCGAGGCTCGAGTGCTCGTCGGGCGTCTCGATGCCGAGACGCGAGCCGAGCGCGGTGAGTCGCTGGGAGATCGCCCTCCGCCCTGAGTGGCGGCCGATCAGGAGGGCGAGGGTGACGCCGACCACGAAGATCGCCGCGCCGACTCCCACGACCTCGGGAGCGGGAAAGCCGCTCGAAACCCCTGCGAGCCCCGCGACCCGGGCCGCGCGGAGCGATCCCCAGGCGACGAGGACCAGGGTCGTCACGTTTCCCCTTCGCCTGCTCCGCTCCGCTTTCGGGACCCCACGCCACTCAGCATGGCAGCCGCATCGCGCCGACACGCGCATTCGCTGCTCCAGATCGGGAAACCGGGAAATACAAGAAAAAGCTTGAAACAGCAGGAAACAGCAGAGTAGGATACGAGAGCGCAACGGGTGGGTAGAGCGGACGGAAGGGAGCGACATGACGTCGACTGGACCAGCGAGGGAGATGGGGAGCGTCCTCGTCGCCCATCCGCTGCGACCCATGGGAGTGCACGGCGCCCACGCGGCGATGCTCCTGAGCAAGACGAATTTCACATTCCAGAACTTCAAGCCCACAGCGGCCGCGCTCCCCGGGGGAAGCACCCTGCTCAGGCTGGTCGACGGCCTGGGGGGCTGGGCACTGATACTTGCGGTCGCAGGCCTGGTGGTGGGGGCGGCTCTGTGGGCTATCGGCTCGCACTCGCAGAACTACCAGCAGTCCTATGTAGGCAGGCGCGCGGTGCTCGTGTCGGGCGTTGCGGCACTGCTCATCGGTGCGGCTCCGACGCTCATCAGCTTCTTCTTCGATACGGGCCAGGGCATCGTGAACCCGCTGACGCACTGAGCGGGCGATGGCTTGTCCCATTCCGCTCAACCTCGTCTGTGACGCGGTCGGAGGCGCGACGTCGTCGGCAGCCGGTGGCGTCCTGTCTGCGATCGCTGGATGGGTCGTGGGGGGAGCGACCTGGTTGCTAGACGAGCTCGGCAAGGTGATCACGTCGACCACCGCAGTCAACGTGCGCGCTACCTGGTTCGTGGACCATTACA
This sequence comes from Actinomycetes bacterium, assembly GCA_021803085.1. GTDB lineage: Bacteria > Actinomycetota > Acidimicrobiia > Acidimicrobiales > RAAP-2 > JAJYVT01. The sequence goes on along the minus strand of JAJZMD010000162.1, from coordinate 926 downwards.
AGGTCATGCTCGGCATAGCCGCGATCGTCGCCGTTCCGATGCTCATGTTTGCTGCGGTGCAGTCCCTGTTCCACCAGAACGCAGGTGTCCTGCTCCGCGCTGCGTTCATCCACCTGCCGCTCGCAGCGTTGCTCACTGCGGCCGCAGTCCAGATCGTCCAGCTCGCGCTCGAGGTCACCGACGTGCTGTGCAGCAAGGTGACGGCAGGTACCGGTGGCGAGCTCGACAAGACGTTCCACTCGATCGGTGCGGTGCTCTCGCACGAGCTCCTGCCCCTTCCGACGTTCGTCATGACTGTGGGCGGGCTGCTCATCGTGGTGGGCGCGTTCGTGCTCTGGCTCGAGCTCCTCGTAAGGGCGGCGGCGATCTACGCCGCGGTGCTCTTTCTTCCACTCGCGCTCGCAACCTTGATATGGCCGGCCATCTCCCATTGGTGCAGGCGTCTCACCGAGACGCTCGTCGCTCTCGTGCTGTCCAAGTTCGTCATCGTCGCGGTGTTGTCGCTCGCCGTCGGCGCCGTGAGCTCGGGAGCCGGCTTCTCGACCGTGCTGGCTGGAGGTGCACTCCTTCTTCTCGCAGCGTTCACGCCGTTCACGCTGCTGCGGCTGGTTCCGCTTGCGGAGGTCGGTGCCGCGATGCAGCTGGAAGGCGCACGCCAGCGTGTCCGTGCCTCTTGGGGGACGGCGCCGGACAGTGCGGTGAGGTTCGCGCTTCGCCAGGCCCGGGAGCACGGAGCCCACCGGGAGACAACAGTGTCGTTGGGGACACCGGGTGCACCGGGAACCGGAATGACAATGGACCCCGGCGTCGCGGGACCCTCCGGTGCTGGGGGGCTCGCCGGTGGCGCGGGGCTCGCCGGTGGCGCGGGGCTCGCCGGTGGCGCGGGGCTCGCCGGCGTCGCGGGACCCTCCGGTGGCGCGGGGCTC
>JAJZMD010000238.1 GCA_021803085.1 Actinomycetes bacterium | reverse complement strand
ACTGCTCCACCAACTTGATGAACCTGTTCTTCAGCCAGTCGCTGAGCCAGCTGCGATGGCAGGTTGCTCCCGGGGACGTGGGCGACGCTCCGCAGCGCTGCTACCTCCTCACGGTCCCGCTCTTCCACGCCACGGGCTGTCACGCGGTCCTCGTCACGAACACCGCGGCGGGCTCGAAGATCGTGCTGATGCACCGTTTCGATCCCGAGCTCGCGCTCGAGCTCATCGAGCGCGAGCGAGTGACGATCTTCGGCGGGGTGCCAACCGTGGTCTTGCGCGTCCTCGACTCCCCCGACCTGGCGCGCCGCGACACGTCATCGGTCCGCTCGGTCTCCTACGGCGGCGCTCCCGCACCGGCTCCTCTCGCGCGCCGGATCCGAGAAGCATTCCGTACCGGCCAGCCAGGGAACGCCTACGGCCTGACGGAGACCTCGGCGGCTGCCGCCGTGAACACCGGAGAGGAGTACCTCCGCCGGCCCGACAGCGTCGGGCGGGCCCTCCCCGTGAACGATTGTGCCGTCGCACCGGAAGGCTACGTGGGCACCGAGCCGCCGGTGCTGCCTCCGGGCACGCTGGGCGAGCTCTGGGTGAAGGGGCCGAACGTCGTCCGCGCCTACTGGAACCGTCCCGAGGACACCGCCCGTTCCATCACCCGTGGGTGGCTCCACACCGGCGACGTGGCACGGATCGACGAGGAGGGCTTCATCTACATCGTCGACAGGGCGAAGGACATGGTGATCCGCGGAGGAGAGAACGTCTACTCGGTCGAGGTCGAAGACGCGCTCTTCTCCCACCCTGCCGTGGCGGACTGCGCGGTCATCGGAGTCCCGCACCCCGTGCTCGGTGAGGAGGTCGGCGCCGTCGTGGTGCTGCGTCCCGGTCACAAGGTAAACGCCGACGAGCTCTCCGACCACGTCGGTACCCGCCTCGCGGCGTTCACCGTGCCGACCCGTTGGTGGTTCCGCCGCCGCCCACTGCCACGCAACCCCGCTGGGAAGCTCCTGAAACGGGCGCTGCGCGCCCAGGTGCTGGGCGTCGAGACCGCGGGGGCTGAGGGTCCGCCAGCGTGGGCCGGCGACCCAGCCGTCTGGGAGAGCTGACGCGCTCGCGCACGTGCCGGCACCGGCCCCGTCGCGGGTGCCAGTCGCACATCACGAGCGGGCCGCGCGCCTATTTGTCCGGCTGCGGGGTGAGCCGGAGGTACGGACGGAGCGTCTTGAACCCCTTGGGGAACTTCGTCTTCGCCTCCTCGTCGCTGATCGCCGGGGCGATGATCACGTCGTCGCCGTCGTTCCAGTTGACGGGCGTCGAGACCTGGTACCCGGCGGTCAGCTGGAGCGAGTCCAGCACCCGGAGGATCTCGTCGACGTTCCGGCCGGTGGACGCGGGATACGTGAGCGTGAGCTTCACTTTCTTGTCCGGGCCGACGATGAAGACCGAACGCACCGTGAAGGTGTCGCTCGCGTTCGGGTGGATCATGTCGTAGAGATCGGCGACACGGTGGTCCTCGTCGCCGATGATCGGGAAGTTGAGCGCGCTTCCCTGAGTGTCCTCGATGTCGGACGCCCAGCCTCGGTGGGACTCGACCGAGTCCACGGAGAGGCCGATCAGCTTGGTGTTTCGCCTGTCGAACTCCGCCTTCGCCTTGGAGAAGGCGCCGAGCTCGGTCGTGCAGACCGGCGTGAAGTCCTTCGGGTGGGAAAAGAGGATCCCCCAGCTGTCGCCCAGCCACTCGTGGAAGTGAATGGTTCCCTCCGTGGTGTCCGCGGTGAAGTCAGGAGCGGTGTCGCCGAGTCGAATAGCCATCTGGCCCCCTTGTGGTCTCGAGGCGTTGGTCTCGCCCGTTTCTGCTTCCCGGCAGGTTAGCAGCGATTGTTGACTCGCAAGGTCAGGATTTCGGGCAACAGCACGCTCCTCCTCTCCGGCCCGACCCCCCTCCGGCCCGACGGCTGGACTCGGCCCGACCCTCAGGGCGTGGGATGATCGCCGGATGGATCGGGGGACCGTGATCGTGTCCCGAGAAGGGCCGGTCACGGTCGTGACGGTCGACCGCCCGAAGGTTCGCAACGCAGTCGACGCCGCGACCGCGGCTTCGCTGCGCGACGCGTTCGCGGCGTTCGACGCCGACCCTTCCGCGAGCGTCGCGGTGCTCACCGGCGCCGGCGGCAACTTCTGCGCCGGGGCAGACCTGAAGAGCCTGCGGGCCGGCGACTGCGATCGGGTCCGCGACGAAGGCCCGGGGCCGATGGGACCCACCCGCATGACCCTCGGCAAGCCGGTGGTCGCGGCGGTGGAGGGCTACGCGGTCGCAGGAGGTCTCGAGCTCGCTCTCTGGTGCGACCTGCGAGTGGCCGCGGAGGGCTCCGTCTTCGGGGTCTTCTGCCGGCGGCTCGGCGTGCCCCTCGTCGACCTCGGGACGGTGCGGCTCCCGCGCCTGATCGGCCACTCCCGGGCCATGGACCTGATCCTCACCGGCCGCGCCGTGGGCGCCCAGGAAGCCCTCGTGATGGGCCTCGTGAACAGGATCGTGCCGAAGGGGGGCGCTCGACGCGCCGCTGTGGACCTCGCGCGAGAGCTGGCCGCCTTTCCCCAGGCGTGCCTTCGCAGCGACCGGCTCTCGGCCATCGAGCAGTGGAGGCTGTCCGACCGGGACGCCGCTGCCAACGAGGCGCGGCGTGGCCGCGCCGTCTTCGAGTCCGGCGAGGCTCTCGATGGTGCGCGCCGGTTCGCTCGGGGCGCGGGGCGCGGCGGCGCACCCGTGACCGCGGCTGAAGACGCGGCTGAAGACGCGGCTGAAGACGCGGCTGAAGCCGCGGTAGAAGCCGCAGAAGAAGAAGCCCTGTGAGCTCCGGGCGTGAAGGACCGCGTCCCACGGTCGCCGCGTTCGACTTCGACGGCACGCTCACCCGCGGCGGCAGCGTCGTGCCGTTCCTCTTCAAGGCGCGAGGCGTCGTGCCCGTCGTCCTGGCAGTGCTCCGGGACCTGCCGCGGCTCGCCCACGCGGCAGTCGTGGGAGGAACCGCCTCCGACGACGCGAAGGAGGCGCTGTTCATGCGGCTGCTCGCGGGGTTCCCCGTCGCCGAGCTCGACCGCATCGCTCACGAATTCGTCGCGGAGCACCTACGTCGCCGGCTCCGCGCGGACACCCGGGAACGTCTCGAGTGGCACCGCCGCCAAGGCCACCACGTCGTCGTCGTCTCGGCGTCGCCCGAGGCGTACGTGCGGCCCGCCGCCGAGCTCATCGGCGCAGACGCCGCCCTCGCCACCCGGCTCGCTTCCGGAGGGGACCTCTTGACCGGACGCTACGAGGGGAAGAACTGCCGGGGTGCCGAGAAGTACGCGCGCCTCATGGGATGGATCCGGTCCCAGGGCCTCGGACCGACCCAGCCGGTCCTCTGGGCCTACGGCAACAGCCGGGGAGACCGGCGGCTGCTGGAGGCGGCCGACCACGGTGTCGACGCGGGGAGGCTCGGGCGTCTCGGCCGTCTCAGCAGGTATCCCCGCCTCTCGCAGGTGGCACGGTCGGCCGCCGGCCCTGCGGCTCGCCGCGAGGTGGCGCACGACACGGCGAGTGGCGCAGAAGAATGACGGACCCTGGAGCCGGTCACGTGAAGCTCGGATCGCACCTCCGGCACCTCGCCTGGCCAGACGGCGTCACCTCGAGAGGTCCCTCCCCATCTGGTCCACCGCGCTCTGTGCCACGGCGAGGGGGCCGCCGAGCACCATCAGGCGATCGACACGTGCGCCGCCCAACCCCGTGGACCCCGCCCTCTCGAGCAACCCGGTGAGCGCCGCACCGACGGAAGTGGGCGTCTCGGTGAGCACGAGCGGCTGCGGCGCCGCCGCGCGCGGCCCGTCGCCCGCGACCACCGCCCCGGCGAGGCCGTCGCTGTAGCCGTTCCCGCGCGCGACCGCCACGACGCCCGTTCCTCGCCACCCCGCCCCAGTCGGAGATGGCGACGTCTCGAGCTCGGCGAGCTCGACCGAGGTGCCGCTGGCGTCCGAGCCGGCTACCCGCAGCACCGAGACGCCCAGCCGCTGGAGCGACGCGACGACGCTGTCCGAGACGGCGAGCGGACCCCCCATGACGATGACCTGGCGCACGCCCAGCGCACGGATCTGCGAGGAGACCTGTGCCGACAGCGCGGCGGGTGTGGTGAGCAGGATCGGCAGCCGATCGGCGTAGGCGAGGGTGCTGGCCGACTCGGCGTCCTGGAAGCCCGTCCCAGTGGCGACGATCGCAGTCTCGAGCGCCCCGGGCGATCCGGGCCCGCTCGACGCTGCACCGGTCGTCGCGTTGTAACGTCCAGGCCCACCCAGCTGGTTCGAGCCCTCGTACGCGCCCGCGAGGTCCAGCGCGCCGACGCCGCCGAGCGCCGCGGCCAGAGCGGCGACCCGAGCCGCGGTGTCGTACTCGGTCTGCCCTTCGATGCGTGTCACCTCGATGCCGGCGCCGGTTCTCGCACCGCCGCCGCAGGAGTACGCAGGCGTCGACGTCAACGTCGTGACCACCGATGTCGAGACTGCGAGCGGCCCCCCCACCACGTAGACACGCGTCACGCCCTCCACGCGGATCGCCGCGGCAGCCGCAGCGGAGAGCCGCGCGCTCGGGGTGAGGAGCGTCCCCGTGCGGAGCGCGCGCGCGAGCGGGGCGCTCGCCAACGCGTCGGGGTACGCGGCGTCGGTGGCGAGCACGACGGGCCGTGTCGAACCGGTGCCCGGGCATCTGCCGGACGCAGCTGCGAACTGGTGCTCGAGCTCGTGGGCGGCGGTGCTGTCGGTTGTCGGGCCCGCGACCCGGGCGTCCGAGAAGGAGGTCCCGCCCGTGCCACGCAGGGTCTGGATCGTCGCAGGGGCGTAGTAGTGCTCGACGATCCGCTGCCAGGTCCAATTGCCCTGGCCGCCGTCTGTCCCGACGGCGTAGCCGAAGGCTCCCCACTGACCCATCCCGATCCCGTGCCCCCAGCCGTGGCCGGTGACCACGATCGACCTGGCCGCCTGGGAGATCGTGAAGTAGCTCGACTTCAGGTCGAGCGCGCGTACGAAGACGGCCGCTGTGACGGACTGGCTCGTGCCGTTCCCCGAGATCGAGACCTCCGTGGCGCGCCCGCCCCATGTCCCGTAGCCGTTGCGCCCCGAGACCGTCACCGTCGGCGATGTCCCCTCTCCCGGCCACGTCGCGTGGATCGAGGCTAGCGGGACGGTCTTCGTCCAGTCGTGGCTCGGGTTGCACAGCCCGGGGTTCGACGGTGTGAGGCACACCGCGTCACCTGCGTCGGGCACCGGTGCGAAGGGGGAGCCCTCCTCGCTGCCCGAGGTGTAGCCGCCGGTCGATGACGAGTACTCGGTGGGGGCGATGGAGCCGTCCGGCATCACCATCACCTCACCCGCGGTGTCCTGCGCAGCGGCGGTGCTGTTCGCCGTCAGGTACCTGGCCCCTCGGTAGCTCTGGCAGGTGAGGTCGCAGGTTGTCGCGTAGCCGCCGTAGCCGCCCGGCGACGCGAGCACGAACGAGCGGACCGCGACCGCCTGCGCCTCCAGCTCCTGGAACCCCCAGGGCCGGCCCTGCGGCCCGGATGCGCCGACTGTCCCCCAGTCCGAGATCGACTCGCCCGGCACGACATCCGCGACGTACTCCTCGAGCGGGAGCGTGTTGACGGTGCGGGCCTCCCCCGCCGAGTTGTAGACGCCCTCGAGCGCACCTTGCACCGGCAGCTGTGTCCCGTCGTCCGCGCAGAGCGTGACGAGCGCGCCCGGGGTCGCGGGCCGCACGACCGGTGTCGTGACGCGCTCCCCTGCGGCCTTCGTCCACGGTCCGCCGCAGCCTGTGCCGGTCGCCACCGACCAGGTTCCGTTGCCGTCGGGCGTGTAGGCGACCGCCTCTGCGCCCGTCGTCCCCGTGGCGACGAGAACGCCGCTCGAAGACGCTGCGACGAGCTCGCCTGTGTCGTTCTCGGTCATCGCGACCCGGACGTCGACTGCGTCGGACGTGAACGTCGCACGAGACGTGAACGTCGCACGAGACCTGAGCGTCGAGCGAGCCGCGTGCGTCGCGCGGGTCGTTCGCTCGAGCGGCGCACCCCGCTTCGCGGAGCCGGGCGTCCGTGCCGTCGCACCAGCGCCGTGCGTCCAGACGGTGGTCAGCACGCCGCACAGCGCAGAGACGCCGAGGAGGGTGACGAGACGGCGCACCGCCACGAGGTAGGTGCTACGTGCGATACGCAATGCTAGCCGTCCGCCAACATCGGCCCGCGGACCCCGCGTCGTCGTGATGAAAGAGCGCCTCGCCGCGTGCGGTGCAGGCCGCTGCGTGCTCGTGCCTACACTCATGGCCCGTGCGCGTCGACCAGGTGATCCCGTCGCTCGCCAGCCGCGACGCCATCGGCGTGCACACCGTGAACCTCACGCAGGCATTGCGCAGGGCGGGCATCGCGTCCGACATCTTCTACGGGACCTGCACCCCCGACATGGCGGACGTCGGGAGGCCCATCGGCATGCTCGGCCGTCACACCCGCGAGCGGTTCCTGCTCTACCAGGCGTCGATCGGCAGCCCGGTGTTCGACGCGCTCATGGCGCGCGACGAGCCCAAGCTGGTGAACTACCACAACATCACCCCGGCGGAGCTGCTCGCGCCCTGGGAGCCTGCAGTCGCCTACGAGGCCTCACTGGGCCGGGCTCAGCTCGAGCGACTGGCGTCGCGCTCGTTGCTCGCCGTCGCGGACTCGCGCTTCAACGAGCTCGAGCTCGTCGGCGCAGGGTACACGAGGACCGCAGTGGCCCCCCTGCTCATCGACATGACGCGGGCAGGCCCGTCTCCGGACTCCCGGGCGACGAAAAGGCTCGGCGCGGCCAAGGCGGGAGGCGGGATCGACCTCCTCTTCGTCGGGAAGATCTCACCTCACAAGGCTCCGCACGACCTCGTGAAGGTGCTCTCCGTCTACCGGCGCGTCTTCGACCCCCTGGCTCGGCTTCGGCTCGTGGGCTCACCGCTCGGCGAGCGCTACGGCCCGGCGCTGGCCGCCTTCGTCCACGACCTCGGCCTCGACGAAGTCGTGGAGATCACGGGTTCGGTCGACCCTTCGGTGCTGGAGGCCTACTTCCGCGACGCGGACGTCTTCGTGTGCGCCTCGGAGCACGAGGGCTTCTGCGTCCCGATCGTCGAGGCGATGGGGCACGGCGTACCGGTCGTCGCGTACGGCGCGAGCGCGGTGCCCGAGACGGTCGGCGACGCGGGCCTCCTCCTCGCGACAAAGGACCCGTTGCGGTTCGCCGCCGCGATCCACCGGGTGGCCACCGATGCGGAGCTCCGTCGCAGGCTCTCGGAAGCGGCCCGGCGTCGGGTCGACGCGTTCGGCCTGGCCGCGTCGGCGGCCCACTTCGTCGATCTCGTGCGCGAGGCAGCAGGCGCACGACCGCCGCAGCGTTGACTGTCCGGCCGGCCCCGAGATCCCGGGTACCCTGAGGGCATGCGGCGTTTCCCACTGGCGTTCGTCCTCGTCGGCGTGATGAGCCTCCTCGCGGCCGGAGGCGCGGTCCTCGGAGCTTTCGAGGCGCCGACAGGCGTGGACCTCGCCGTGCACAACGGCGCCGGAGAGACCCTCCAGGCGAGCCGGGTGGTCGGTGCATACACCTCGAGCCAGCTCTCGGGAAGCGTCATCTCCTTCAGCTTCACCGCGCCGGACCACCTCACCGAGAAGCTCATCGGCACGTCGGGCAAGATCGAGCAGCACCAGAAGGTCACAGGATCGAGGGCCACCGACGTGCTCGCCCCGGTCCGTGCGCTGCTGTCCATCAATGCCTTCTCGGCACACGGTGCCTACTTCGACAACACCCAGCCCGCGCGGAACCTCGTCGCACCGTCTCAACGTGCTGCAGTCTCGGGCACTTTCACCACGAAGGTCCAGCTGCAGGATGGCTACGTCGTCGACATCTTCGACCATGTCGACGTGAAGCAAGGGACCCAGCACATCACAGAGACCGCCAGCTACCGGCTGTCGCGCGTCGACGCCTGGACGCGTACTCGTTAGCAGGAGGGCGGCACCGGTGGGCCCGCTGAGGAGGGCCGGACCGTGAGCGGCCGCTCGGTCGTGGTCCTGGGTGCGACTCCCCGCGAGCTGCGCCCCCTGGCCCGGGCGCTCCGCCTGCGGCCCGAGCCCGTCGGGGACCTGCCCGCGTGGCGTGACGCTCGCGTGGTCGCCGTCGCGGTCGGCGTCGGCCCCGCTCGGGCCGGTGCCGGCGCTGCGCGGGTGCTCGACGCGCTCGGCGCGCAGCGGGTCGTCATCACCGGGGTCGCAGGCGCGCTCGACGACTCCCTCGAGGTCGGTGACCTCGTCCGCCCCGCCGCCGTCGTCGACGTGCGGTCCGGGGTCGTGCGCACGCCCAGCACGCCCGCGCCCGGTGGCGGGGTCCTCGCGACGGTGGAGCGGGTCCACCTCTCGGGGAGGGGACCCATCGGAGAGGGAGACGTCCGCCTTCTCGCCGGCGCGACGGCGGTGGACATGGAGACCGCGGCGATCGCCGCCGCCTGCGAGGCGAAGGGGATCCCCTGGGACGTCGTCCGAGCGATCAGTGACGTTGCGGGCACCCTGACTCAGGATGCCGCGTCGCTCCTCCGTCCCGACGGGCGTGCGGACGTCCTCGAGGCGGTGCACCTCGTGCTGCGCGACCCTCGAGCCCTCGGCCGTCTCGTCCGGCTCGGCCTCGACTCCGCGCGGGCGATCAGGGTCGCGACCGGCGCGGTGGTGTCCGAGCTCACGGCGACGGAATCGGACCCACCGGTCCGATGAACGGGGGAAGCCGCCCCCTCCGGCGGCAGGCACCTCCGAACGGCCCGACACGACGGCTCACCGGCGGATCGTGCCCCCTCCGTCCAGAATGGAACGCTTCACGATCCACCGGCCCAGCCGTCTTCCCCCAGCCTTCCGCCGCTCCGGTGAGCACGTTCTAGTCGTTCGTTCCTGAGAGAGCAATACCCTTCTCAACCTGTTCTGTACCGCGGAACTTGTGACCGGGGACCGTCGATGACGCCGCGGCGCCTGCTGGCGTGCCCCCGGGTGCGACGACGCGACCGGGACACGAGCCCGCAGCCGGCGGGGCGGCTGACCGGACCCGAGCCCGACGGCGACGCGAAGCTGCAAGTGGTCTTGACAAGGGAGAACGCGGGCGCGCTCGACGCCAGGCCCGCCGGACCCGACAATGGAGGGCGTGACGACCTCATCTCCCACTGGCGCTCAGGAGCGGACCGCCGTCTCCCAGCGCCAGCACATCCTCGACACTGCGCTCGCCCTGATGTCCCAGCGGGGCGTCGACGGCACCAGCATGCGCGATCTCGCTGGCGCCGCGGGCCTGAACGTCGCGTCCTTGTACCACTACTTCGCGTCGAAGCGGGAGCTGCTCGTCGCGGTCCTCCAAGAGCGCGGCTTCATCGAGGACCTCGCTGCGTCGACCGGGCCGGCCGCGATCGCGCGCGACGACTTCGACGGGCTGGCCGACATGCTCGACGACATCCTGCGGTCCATGCTCGAGGTCGAGGACTTCATCCGCCTCATGCTCGGCGAGGTGATGCGAGGAGAGGAGACCGCCCATGCCGTCGGGGTCGAGCTCTTCGACGCCACGCAGACGGCCCTCGAGCGCTGGCTCGAGGAGTCCGAGCCCACCGTCTGCAATGGGCCCGGCGCGCCCGCGGTCGCCCGTGTCCTGCGAGCCTTCATCGTAGGTCTCTTCTTCGAGCACCTCGCCGGGGTGCTCGGGCGCTCCGGCGACGCGCGGGACGCCTTCCGGAGCCGGTCCGCCGAAGCCGCCGCGGTCCTCCGGGCACGATTCTGACCTGACGCGCATCGGGCTCGGGCGTAGCGACCGTCGAGACCGGCACGCTCGATCGGCTCTTGGCCCGTGCGGGATCAGGCTCGCATCCCGAGGTGGCGCTGGAGCTCGGCGATCAGCGCGTCCATCAGCTCCGGAGGGGCTGAACCGGAGATCGCGAAGAAGTTCCGCCCGCCCGACTCGTCCGGCGTGCAGTTGACCCGAAGGACGTCGCGTCCCGAGTTCACCCGGAATCGGCGCTGGCGAACTCCCGAGAAGTCGGGCCCCTCTCGCTCCTCGAACATGAAGAAGGACACCGTGGGAGGGGACGGCGTGAACGCCGCGGGCGCCTGGAGGCGGGACTCGGCCAGCGGGACGGGCACGACGCTCGCGGCGAGCGCCTCGCGCAACGAGCGGAGCACCCTCGGCGAGACCTCCTCAAGCGGCTCGTCGCGGGCGACCTCTGCGACCATGCGCGTCGGCCCGACGAAATTCCCGATCAGCCCCTTCGCTCCCGGTCGGCTGCGGTTCGACACCGCGGACGTGACGACGAAGCGCTCGGCGCCCGCCACCCGTGCGAGGGCCATCTCCAGCCAGGAGAGCACCACCACGAACGGCATCGCCGCCATTCCCGGCGTCACGTCGACGAGGTGCTGCCAGTGCGGCGCCGCCACGTTGAAGTACCTGGTGCGCGGACGCGTCCCCGCCGGCAGCGTCATCGGCCAGTCGCCGGCGGCGATCGGTTCGTCGAGCAAGCCTCGCCAGTGGTCGACCGCTCGCCGCTGCACGTGCTCGGGCACCGGGTTGTCGAGCACCCAGCGCAGGTAGCTCCCCCGTGACGGGAGCGGGAGGTCCGGAGGCGTCCTTCCGGCGTGCAGCGCGTAGGCCCTCGACAGCTCGGCGGCCACGAGGGTCCCGGACTCCCCGTCGCAGAGCGCTTCCGCCACGAAGATCGACAGCACGTGCGTCTTGGGCGCGACGACGTAGAGCGTGGCCTGGAAACGGGGCTCCTCCCAGGGTGAGAGGTCCCGGTACTCGGCCTCGACCGCCACGACGGCCGCCGCCAGCGCCTCGAGCTTCGGCCGGTCCTCGAGGTGGACGACGCGCACGACTCCCCTCCGGAACGGCGTCACGTGCTGGGTCGCGGTGTCCACGTCACCGCCGGGACCGGGCTCGAAACGGACACGCAGGAGGTCGTGGGACTCCACCACGTCGTCGACAGCCCGTGCCAGCGCGTCCACGTCCAGCCTGCCGTTCAGCTGGTACACCCAGCTCATGAACTCGCGGCTCGGGTTGTGGGGCGCCATGAGGAGCGACGAACGCTGCGTGAGCGAGAGCGGCGCCGTCTCGACGGCGTCCGCCGGACCAGGCGCGCGGTCGTCCGCCGCTTCTCCGGGCGCGGCCTGCTGGGTCGTGCTCATCGCTCCTCGCCTCTCCTGACGTCTCCTGCCGGGCTCCGTCGCCAGCCGGCGGGGCCCGGCAGGCCGGCACTCCCCGACGGCACGCGGGCGCGGCCCCGTGGTGCCCGCCACGCGACGTTCGCCCGTGGATCGCACCCCCGTGGGGGCGTGCGGCCGTCGATCCCCCGCAACCCGATTCTGCCAATTCTGTCACCACACGAGGCTCCAGCCTGCCGGGGCACGCAGACCGAAGGCTCAGCTGGAGGCAGCCTGGGCTCGGCCTCGTGCCCGGCGGTCCACCACCTCTTCCACCGCGGCGCGAGCCCCCGACGGCGGCCCGTAGTACGCGACGGTGCCACGCTCCAAGACGACGGCCGACGACGCGAGCGCGAGCGCCCGGTCGACCTGCTGCTCGACGACGACGAGCGCCGTCCCCTTGCGCCGCACGTCGGCCAGACCTGCGTAGACGTCGTCGACCACGCCAGGGGCCAACCCGAGCGACAACTCGTCGACGATGAGCACCTTGGGCGGCACGACGAGGACCTTGGCCAGGGAGAGGAGCCGCTGCTGACCACCCGAGAGCGTGCCCGCCCGATCCTGCCGGCGCTCTTTCAGCAAGGGGAACCGCTCGTAGGCCTGCGCGAGCGACGCCGAGATCTGGCCGCGTCCCCCGCGCCGCTGGAACGAGAGCACGAGGTTCTCCTCGACGCTCAGCGAGTCGAAGACTCCACGGCCCTCGGGCACATGGGCCAGGCCGAACCGGGCGATCCGCCACGCGGGCTCGCCGGCGACGTCTCTCCCGTCCACCCGGACGGACCCCGAGCTCGCCGGCACGAGCCCGGACGCGACCCTCGCCACGGTCGACTTCCCGGCGCCGTTGGGGCCGAGGAGCGCCACCACCGCCCCCCGGGCGACCGAGAAGCTCACCCCGAAGAGCGCGCGGTAGGGACCGTACGCGGCGCTGACCTCGTCGAGCTCGAGGATCGGGCGATCGGCGCCGGTCACGGAGCCCCGAGATAGGCGCGCTGCACCGCGCGTGCGCTCATCACCTCGTGGAAGCTGCCCGAGGAGACCACGCGCCCGAGATCCATGACCACCACACGGTCGACGACGGCCTCCACCATGGCGAGGTCGTGCTCCACGAGCAGCATGCCCATGCCACGCGCCAGCTGGAGCGAGCGCAAGAGGCGCGCCAGCTCCCCGGTCTCGTGCTCGTCGAGTCCTGAGGACGGCTCGTCGGCGAGGAGGAGGCGGGGCTTCGCGACCACCGCGCGTGCAAGCTCGACGAGCCGGCACGCGCCGAGGCCGAGCGCAGCGACCGGCACGCCCGCGCGGTCCGAGAGGCCGACCGCGTCGAGCACCGAGTCGACCTCGGCGAGCTCGTCGCGGGTCGGCGCGCCGAGGCCGAGCAGGTCTCTCCACAGGCGCGCGCCGTGGTGGTGGACGCGAAGCGCGACGACGAGGTGGTCGCGTACCGCCAGCTCCGGGAAGACCTCGAGGCGCTGGTAGGTCCGGCCGATGCCGAGGCGGGCCCTCCGCCAGGTGGGAAGGCGGCCGATGTCGTGCCCGTCGAGCTCGACGGTGCCAGCATCGGGACGCACCTGCCCGAAGACGCAATTGAACACCGTGGTCTTGCCGGCGCCGTTCGGACCGACGAGGCCCACGCTCTCGCCCGCGGCGACGTCCAGGTCGACGCCGGCGACGGCGAGCGTCGCGCCGAAGCGCTTCGTGAGCCCGCGCACCGCGAGCATCACGGCCGCCCGGTGACCGCCGGGGTCGCCGGCGCTCGGTGTCGGCGCGCGAGCGCGCGCTCGGCGCGCTCGGTCCACCGCCGCTTCTCGAGCTCCACGACCCCTTCGGGGTGTGCCGCGTACGCGAGCGCCCCGAGGGCGAAGAGGACGAACGTGAGCCCCTGCAGCCGCTGCGGCGCGTACTGCATCAGCTGCTGCACGACGACGAGGCCGATGCCCGCCTGGATCGCTCCCTCGACGGTCCCGACGCCCGTCGTGACGACGATCACCACGAACGCGAGCGAGAGCTGGTAGTTGAACTCCCCCGGGGCGATCACCGTCTGCTGGATCGCGAGCAGCGCTCCACCCACGCCGGCGAGCGCGCCCGACAGGGCGAACGCGAGCACCCGCTGCCAAGGAAGGTTCACCCCGATGCCCGCGGCGCCGAGCTCGCTCCCCCGCATCGCCGCGAGGAAGCGCCCGACGGTGCCGCGTTGGACGAGGGCCACGCCGCCGGCGCAGATCACGAGGACGAGGAGCACGACGAGGAAGTACGCGTGCCCGTTCGGAGCGAACAGGTCCAGGGGCAGCCATCTCGGCTCCAGCGTGATCCCGCCTGTTCCGCCGCTCACCGCCTGCGCGGGGAAGATCGCCACGTCGAACAGCAGCGCGGCCGCCAGCGTCATGAGGGCGAGGCCGAGACCCCGCAGCCGGAGCGAAGCGAGCGCGAGCATCCCGGCGACGACCGATGCCGCGACCGCCCCGACGGCGCCGCCCACGAGGAAGTCCAGTCCGAGATGGTTCGCGAGCTGCCCCGCGGTGAACGCGGCGATGCCCGCGAGCGTGGCTTGCGCGAGCGAGAGCTGTCCTGCCGTCCCCGTGAGGAGCGTCACCGAGAGGAAGACCAGCGAGTACGCCATTCCCTGGTTCAAGACGGTCTCCCAGGTGGGCGGCATCCACGTCAACATCGACACCACGAAGGCGAAGAGCAGGGCGAGGTAGACCGTGCGCACGAGCCGGTCGACCTCCCGCCCGCGCACCCGGGCCGCGGGGGGCGGCGGCGGAGGGTCGACCGAGGACAGCGGGTCCGTCGCCTCGTCGAGATGGCGAAGTCCCGGAACGAACAAGAGCGCGCCCACCAGGACGAGGAACGGGAACGCGGGGAGCGCCGCGGAGTACCAGAAGCTCGAGGTCGGGAGGTAGCCCTGCGCGGTCAGGCTCAGGACGCCGATCAGCACCGCGACCACCGCCGCGACGGGCATCGACCGCAGGGCGGCGATGGCCGCGGCGGCGATCGCCGCCACCATCAGCGTCACGTAGTCCTGCGCCTGGACGGTCACCTCCGTGGGGGCGAGCAGGACGCCCGCCAGCCCTGCCATGAGACCGCACACGGCCCATGCGGTCGCGGTCACGCGCCGAGCGTTCACACCCTCGAGCTCGAGCAGGCGCGGGCTCTCCACGGCGGCCCGCATCTCGAGCCCGAGCCTGGTCGTGCGCAGGAGCAGCACGAGGACGACCAGCATCACCACGGTGAGCAGCACCGCGCTCAGGTAGATCCCGTTCACCGGCACGTCGGCGCCGAGATGGAAGTAGACGGTGTCGGGGTTGAACACGATGCTCGGCGCGCCGACGAGGTTCTGGTTGCCGAAGACGACCGGGAGCAGCGCCGGGATGCCGACGAGCAGGCTGAGGCCGGTCACGATCTTGGCCGTGGTGTTGGAGCTCGGGATCCGACGAAAGAGGAACCGGTCGAGGGCGAGACCGAGCCCGGGCCCGACGATCACGACCGCGCAGACGAACGCCGCCCAGGTCGGCCACGCATGGTCGTCCACGAGCCATGCGAAGATGAACGCAGAGACATACGCCTGGGCGCCGTAGCCGACGTTGAAGACGCCGGTCGTCTGGTAGGTGAGCACCAGGCCCACGGCGAACACTGCGTACGCGCAGCCGTAGGGCACCCCTGGGACGGCGAACCCGAGCAGCTGCTCCATGGGCTGCGGTTCAGCTCTGGCGCGGACCGGGGATGCCCCGAGGAGGCGCCACGGGCTCGGGGTGCCGGACGTGCGAGGTGGCGAAACAGAGGAAGACCTGCTTGCCCTTCCCGAGCACCGGCACTGCGTGGACCCCCTTCACCTCCTCGAACGCGGTGCAGGACTCCTTTGTCCCGAGGTAGTGGGCCGTCCTCCAGTCGACGGGCTGCTGGAGCCCGCCAGCCGTGTCGGCGGTGAAGCGGTTGGTCGCCGAGACGACGCCGGCCTGGGTCAGGTGCGAGCGAGCAGCCCTGATGCCCGCGACGAGCAGCGCGGCGGACTCCCAGCCGACGAGCGACAACGCGTTGTCGGCGTAGCCGGGGCTGTAGTGCCCCATCGCCTTCAGGTAGGTCTGGAGACCGGGGTAGACACCCGGGTAGAGACGCGCCGCTGTCTCGGGAACGCTCTGCACGTCGAAGTAGACGCCCTGGAGCAGGCCCCTGTACCGCTTCACGACGGTCGCGTCCGCTCCGTCGAACCACAGCTGGTGCACGTGCAGCCCGTACTGCTGGATGTCGCGTGCCAACGCGACGTTGCCTGTCACTGTCATGCACGAGACGACGAAGTCGGCACCCGCGCGTTGGAGGCGCTGCACGTCCGGCGTCAGGTTCGCGTCGATCGGCGGGAGCCGGAGGTCTGTGAAGCTGACGTGGTATCCGGCGGCTCGCAGCCGCTGGCCGGTCGTGCGGCAGAGATCCGAAGACGTGGAGACGTTGTACGCGAGGATCGCGACGGACTTGGAGCGCGTCCGGTCGATGAGGTACGCGACGGCCGGCACGATGGTCTTCAGTGTGAGGACGGAGCCGCCCGCGGCGTAGAGGTTCGGGGCGCCGGACCAGTTCCCGTCGACGTTGTCGCCGTACGTCGGGGTGCACGTGGCGACGAAGTACGACGGCGTGAACCAGTACGACGACACCACGACCGCGAACGCGTGGTCCTGTTCGATCGCGGTGCGCGCGTCCGTCTGGAACTGGCTCGACAGGCCCTCGTCGTCCAGGTCGTACGCGAGCACGACCTTGCGCCCGTCGACCCCTCCACGGGCGTCGACCATGTCGAAGTACGCCTTGATGCCGGGCACGAGAGAGCCGAAGTCCGCAGCGAGGATGCCCGACAGCGTCGAGATCGCGGCGACCTTGATCTGCGTCCTGGTCACGCCGGGCGCTCCCGTCCCCACACCCGCGGGGCACCGCAGGGAGTGCGTGCGACGAAGGTGCGTTCGGCGAACAGCGCCGGCTCGACCTCCCGAACCGGCGAAGAGGACACCGGCGAAGAGGACGAGCGTGAGCGCAAGCGCCGCGATCGGCCTGCCACGCGTGCTCATGCGCTCTCCTTCTATCACTCGTTCTCACTCGGCATTGCGCGCATCTCAGCAGGTCCACCGAGCCCGCACGAACGTTTGTTCCGCCGCGCTCTCGAGGAAAGCCGGCACGATCGCCAACCTGCGCGGCTCACCGCGTGCGGTGACCGCGAGTCCCCTAGCGCGCGGTCGCGTCGGACCCGGCCCCGGCGAGCAGAACCAAGAAGTGCATCTGCCGCGGGGCAGCACTCGCCAACTGACGCTGGGCAGCACTCGCCAACTGGCGCTGGGCCTCGCAGCCCCCGTGCTCGCAGTCGGCGACAGCGCGCTCGGGTTCTCGGGAGCGCTGCGCGTCGATGCCTCTTTCGAGCGCCTTCCGTTGCGACGTACGGGCCGGCGGCGGGACGTCGACCTTCGGGCATCGCGTACACTTCCCGGTGCGCCTCTAGCTCAATGGCAGAGCAACGGACTCTTAATCCGCAGGTTCGGGGTTCAAGTCCCCGGAGGCGCACCAGGGAGGTCTACAGAAGGCAAGGAACAGCGCACACGGCGGGCCAAAACCCCCGCGCAGGGCCGCCACCGGGAGCCGGCCGGCCACCGGGAACGGTGCCCCGCAGCTTCGGGCGACCGAGCGTGACCGGCCCGGTCGTGGTCTTGATCGTGAGCGGGCTGTAGCCGTTCCTCGAACCCTCGCGGGGTTCGTCAGCGCCGGCGCGCCGTTCGTAGCGGGTGC
>JAJZMD010000193.1 GCA_021803085.1 Actinomycetes bacterium | reverse complement strand
CTTGGTGATTTCGAGGTTTAGGCGGTCGAGCGCGATGACGTCGCCGAAGCGCTTCGTCAGGCCTTGGGTGCGTATGGCTGTCTCTGACACAGGCCACGCCTCCGTGCTATACAGACGGATAGTTAACGAGATAGTTGTATAGCACGCGAGACTGGCCGAGCAGGGCCAGAACTCCGTGACTTGATCACCCGAGGATGACCTTCGGGTTCACGAACTCGAAGGTCCGCGCGGTCGATGAGATTCGGATGGCGCCTCCGGGGACTCCGGCGAAAGGACGGCCGGCGCGTATGGGCGCCAACAGCGCGGCCCTTAGGCTGGGGCTTTGCGCTCGGGCCGTGAGCCGTTGAGCTGCTGCCCAGGACTGCATCGGGCATGCCCCGGGCAGATGCACTGCTCAAGAGAGAGTCTCGTCCGCGGGTGGCCCGTGGGCCGCACGACGTCTGCTCGAGTGCCTGTGTTCGCGCCCCAGACGGACCCGGCGGCGAGTTCTCGTCGCCGACTGACCACAGCCGAGCGCCGTCGGGGCCGCCGCGGTCGCGAACGAGTCCCGGGGCGGACGAGCACCCGATTTCAGTCGGACTGGCCCGGGGCAGCGGAGCCTACGATCGGCCGGTGATCCTTCGCTGCACGAGCAAGCCCGTCTACGTGATCCGCTCCGCTGGGTTGCCGATGACGGACCCCGGCGACAAGGACCGGAACGGAAAGCTCCTCATCTTGGGTCGGCGCTGGTGCCTCCTGGTCACCCGCGCGGACACCGTGTTCACGATCGTCGAGCCAGGGGTCCGCACCGCTTGCGTGCGAACCGCGAACGGGCGTCGGCCAGATGACCACCATGCTGCTCCTCTCGGTCTCAAGCGTCCTCTACCAGGTGTGGGTGATGCCGGGCCGGCTGCTGGTGCGGAGCGACGTCGACCCCCTCAGCGACGAGGTCGATGCCGTGCACGGACGGCTCATCGACGGCATCTCCCGCCTCGGCTGGGACCTCGACATGGGCCAGCGCCTCGGCATCGCGGCCGCAACCTCGCCGCTCGGCCACCTCACCCGGTGAGCAGCGACGCGTCATGAGCCCAGCCGAAGCCTTCGTCGTAATGGCCAAACCTGCCGGCCCGCTCTGCAACCTCGACTGCAGTTACTGCTACTACCTGCCAAAAGCCCAGCTCTTCCCCGCGGGAGAGCGTTTCCGGATGCGCCCCGAGGTGCTCGAGGCCTACATCCGAGCGACCATCGCCGCCAGCACCGGGCCCGTGGTGCACTTCGCCTGGCACGGCGGGGAACCGACGCTCGCCGGCCTCGGGTTCTTTCGTCTGGTTGTCGAGCTCCAGGCACGCCACCTGCCGCCCGGATGGCGCTGCGTGAACAACCTGCAAACCAACGGCACCCTCCTTGACGATGCCTGGTGCACCTTTCTCGCCGAGCACCGCTTCAGTGTGGGAATCAGCGTCGACGGCCCTGCCCGTTTTCATGACGCCATGCGCAAAGACCGCCGGGGCCGCCCAACGCACGACCGGGTGCTCGGGGGCCTCCGCAGGCTCCGAGCCGCAGGCATCGAGCCCGACGTGCTGTGCACCCTCAATGCCACCAACACCGGCCACCCCCTCGAGGTCTACCGCTTCTTCTTGGCCGCGCAGGTGCAATGGCTCCAGTTCCTCCCCATCGTCGAAACCCACGTCGACGGCCGCGTGTCGGAGCGATCGGTGGATCCCGAGGGGATGGGAGCCTTTCTTTCGCAGGTCTTCGATGAGTGGGTCCGCTATGACGTCGGGCGGATCGCCGTGCAGAACTTCCTCGAGCCGCTCCTCGTCGTCTCGGGCCAGCCCGCCACTCTCTGCGTCATGGCCGAGACCTGCGGGCGGGTCCCCGCCCTCGAGCACGACGGCAGCCTGTACGCCTGCGATCACTTCGTCGACCCCGCCCACCGTCTCGGCGACATCATGACCAATGAGCTCGGCACGCTACTCGACGGGCCCGAGCAGGCCGCCTTCGGCGCGGCCAAGCGGGATGGTCTGCCGCAGTGTTGTCACTGCTGTCCGGTCCGTTTCCTCTGCCACGGCGGCTGCCCGAAGGACCGCTTCGTGGTAGCCCCGGGCGGTGAGCCCACGCTCAACTACCTCTGCGCCGGGTACCGCCGCTTCTACGACCACGCCCTCCCCCTCCTCATCCGCATGGCCGAGCTCGCGCGTACCGGGTCCTCCCTGACGGCGATCATGGGCGAGCTCGAGGTCAGCGAACACGCCGAGCGGCGGATCTGGCAGGCCACCGGCCGTAATGACTCCTGTCCATGCGGCAGCGGCGCCAAGTACAAGCACTGCTGCCTCCCAACTCGACGGTAACGACGAGTGATTGGCGCGGCCAGGTGGGCTCACCGCCGACCGGGCAGGGATCGCCGATAAAGGTCACACCGTTTGTCTCGTCGAGGACCGTCGCGGGCGTCACCCGCCCGCATTGGCTACCGAAAGCTTATGAAACCGCTTATCCCTCGCGCACGAGGATGGAACAGATGACCTCTTCTGGACACGACGCCGGGTCGACGGTCTCGGCGTGCCTGGCGAGGTCCTGGAGCTCACGCCGGGTGGCGCGAAGTTCAGCGCGACGCGCCTCGACCTGCTCCAGATGGTGGCACAACCGCTCGCGAACGTGGACACATGGCG
>JAJZMD010000085.1 GCA_021803085.1 Actinomycetes bacterium | reverse complement strand
CCTCCCGACCAGTCGGGGACCAGGCGTCCGGCCGCGGTCATCGCGGCGTCGGGATCGTGCGCGGACAGCGCGCGGGTGACCCTCGTCAGCCTCGTGCCGATCGTGAAGGCCTCCACGCGGGGGCGTCCCGCCACCTCGACGTGGAGGAACCGGAGCAACATCCGGGCGTAGGACGACATCGAGCCGCTCACGTCGCAGAGGAACACGATCCGCCGCGGCCGCTCCCCCGACTCCAACCACCGGCGCCGGAGCGGTTCGCCACCGGTGCGCAACGCTCCGCGGACCGTCCTCCTCAGGTCGGGCCAGTCCCCGCGACGCGGGGCCGGGCGGCGGCGGCGGGTCGCACGGCGCGGCCCCTCGACGCGCACGCGGTCCATCAGGCGCTGCGCCTCCGCGAGCTCCTCCGCGCTGCATTGCGCGAAGTCCTTCCGGCGCAGGACCTCCGTCGCGCTGTACCGCAGCTCACGTACCTGTTCGCGGTGCTCCTCTGGGTCGGGGTCAGGGGGCTTCCCTTCCGCCTCCACGTCGTCGTGAGCCAGCGTCACCGTCTCTACCGCGGCCGGGCGCCGGCCGACCCACGTCTCACCCCGAAAGAAGGCGCGGAACGCCGCGTCGTAGACCTCCACGTCCTCGGGCCGGCGCACCAACGTCGCCCTCCCGGCCCAGTACACCGCGCACTCGCGGTCGACGCCCACCGCAGCGAGCGCCTGCGCGAAGTGAATCGGCGCGCCCCCGGGAACGGTGAGGCCCGCCGCACGCAGAACCCGCACGAACGCGACGGGGAGGCGCGCCGGCTCGGCGAGGGCGCTGTGCGGCGATCCACGAACCGCCGACACGTCGTCCAGGCTCACCCGGTCCGCTCGACGCCGGTCCGCTCGACGCCGGCGCGCTCCACCGCGGCGCGGGCGAGCGCCGCGATGCCGGCCTCCCGCACACGCTCTGCGTCTTCTTTGTACTTGACCGCCGCGCCGAGCGTCACGGCCACGCTCTTCTCGTCCAGTCCCCGAACCCCGAGCGCGGCGAGCGCCTGTGCCCAGTCGATGGTCTCTGCGACGCCCGGCGGCTTGTAGAGCCCGAGCGTCCTGATCCGCTCGACCGCCGCGGCCACCTGGCGGGCGAGCACCGGCACCACCTCGGGCGCGCGGACGGTGACGATCTCCACCTCCCTCTCGAAGTCGGGGTGCTCGACCCAGTGGTAGAGGCAGCGCCGCTTCAGCGCGTCGGAGACGTCGCGGGTCCGGTTGGAGGTGATCACGACCACCGGCGGCACCACTGCATGGAAGGTGCCGAGCTCGGGCACCGTGACCGAGTAATCGGACAGCACCTCCAAGAGGAAGGCTTCGAACTCGTCGTCGGCGCGGTCCACCTCGTCGACGAGCAGCACCGGTGACGGCTGGTCCGCGGGTGCAGCAATCGCCGCGAGCAGGGGGCGCCGGACGAGAAAACGCTCCGAGTACAGCTCGTCCTCCACGGTGGCGAGCACCGGGCCATCACGCCCTTCGGCCAGTGCCTCCGCGGCACGCAGGTGCAGCAGCTGCCGCGCGTAGTCCCACTCGTACACCGCCTGGCTCACGTCGATGCCCTCGTAGCACTGGACGCGGAGAAGCTCGCTCCCGCGCCATCGCGCGAGCACCTTGGCGACCTCGGTCTTCCCGACGCCCGCTTCCCCCTCGAGCAACAGGGGACGACGGAGCGCGAGCGCGAGGAACACCACCGTCGCGAGCCCCTCGTCGGCGAGATAGCCGTGGGCGCGCAAGGCGCCGCGCACGTCGTCTGGACCGGCGGCCTCCCCTGAGGCGCCGGGGCTGCGTTCAGCCACCTGCAGCGGTCGCCTCCTCGAGGGCACGGCGGACGAGCACCGTCGCGAGGTGGCGGCGGTACTCGGCGCTCCCCTGCAGGTCGCTCGGCGGCTCGAGCCCCTCTGGGGCACGCGCGGCCGCTTCCGCGATGCCCGCGCCCGCCGCGAGCGCCTCCTCGGTGCCCCGGGCGCGGACGGTCGTCGCCCCCATGTTCACCAGTGCGACACGAGCGCCGCCGTTCACGACCGCGGCCACCCCCACGATCGCCCAGTCCTGCGCCCGGCGGTTGAACTTCTGGAACGCCCAGCCCCCCGGTGCCTTTCGAACGCGGATCTCGGTGAGCATCTCGTCGGGGGCGAGCGCGGTCTCGAGGAATCCCCGGAAGAAGTCCCCGGCCCCCACCTCCCGCCTCCCGCGTGGACCGTCGATCACCAGCACCCCGTCGAGGGCGAGCACGGCCGCGGGGAGGTCGGAAGCGGGATCGCCGTGCGCGATCGAGCCTCCGATCGTGCCGCGGTGCCGGACCTGCGGGTCACCGACCTGCCCGGCCACGTGCGCGAGGAGCGGCACGTACGCACGGGCGACGTCGGAGATCTCGACGTCGCGATGACGGGTCAACGCGCCGACGGCGACATGGTCGCCGGCGTCTCGCACGTAGGAGAGGCCGGGCACCCTGCCGACGTCCACGAGCACGGCCGGCGTCGCGAGTCGAAGCTTCATGAGCGGCAGGAGCGAGTGACCGCCGGCGAGGAGCTTCGTCGAGTCGGGGTCCTCGGAGAGCCAGCCGAGTGCCTGCTCCACGGAGTCGGCGCGGCGGTACTCGAAGCTCGCAGGGATCATCTGCCACCTCCCGTT
>JAJZMD010000070.1 GCA_021803085.1 Actinomycetes bacterium | reverse complement strand
GAGCCCGCCAACAGGTTCACCAGCGTGGACTTCCCAGCCCCGGACAGACCCAGCAGCGCGATCGTGCGCCCCGGTACCAGCATTGGCGCCACATCGCCGATGCCCTCCCCGGTCGCCGAGCTGACGACGAGGACGCGGGCTTCGGCCGCGACCGCTTGAGCCGCTCTGACCGTGTCGGCTGCTTCCGCTGCCGGGACGGCGTCGGCTTTGGTCATGACGACGATGGGGGTGGCTCCGCTCTGCCACGCCAGCGCAAGGAAGCGCTCGAGATGGCGAGGGCCGAGCGGTCCGTCGAGCGCATCGCACACCAGCACGGTGTCGATGTTGGCGGCGACGACCTGCGGCAGGGCACCGTTGGTGGTTGCCTGCCTGCGGAAGACGCACCGGCGGGGAAGCACGGCCACGATACGCGCCCCACCTTCGGTGGCGGAGCCGGGCACGATGCCGAGCCAATCGCCGACCGCGACCTCCATGCTCCGTTGTGTCGCGACCCGAACGTCGGCCGTTCCGGTCATGACGGTGCACATGCCGCGGTCGACCCGCGACACCCGTGCGGGCACCACGGTCGGATCGCCCAGCGCCGTCAGCGCCGCCGCCCATTCACCATCCCACCCAAGGGCCAGTAAGCCCGACGACGCTGAATTGGTGGGCACAGAGCACTCCCTACGGTCCGACACGTCCATTCTCGCACGGTTGCAGCCCAGACCCGCTCCGCTCCGCTCCTCCCCGCTCCTCCCCGCTCCTCCCCGCTCAGACCCGCCCCGCTCGGACCCGCCCCGCTGCGCCCCGCTCCGTCCCCCGACATGGGCCAGGTGGCATTCGCCGCACGCTCCAGCGCCAAACGCGTGGGTCGGACCGATCGCCGGCCGTGCAACGTGGCGGGGGGAGTGGGATTCGAACCCCCATCTGAGGACGGTGTCCCCGAGGTTGTTGAAGTGAGGCGGTGGTCCCCCGCCTGAGCCTGGATCCACCGATCGGTGAGGTGATTCGGTAGGCGTGGGGTCCGCGGAAAGTGCCTCCCCTGCTGGGAAAATGACGGTTACGAGGCCAGTCATCACGCCAGTCGGAGGAGGCACTTTCTGTGAGGTCATCATCGCGCGGGTTGGATCGGGTTGCGGTGACTTTCGACGAGCCGTCGCTGGTGGCGAACGCCGGGTTGGTGCTGGTGGCCACGCTGGCCGCCAGGCTCGGTGTCGCGAGGCTGGTCGACGCGGTGGTCCATCTCGATGGTCGGGTCGGTGGGGCGGCTCCGGGCCGCAAGGTGCTGACGTTGGTGCACGCCATGATCGCCGGGGCGAGCCATATCGACCACGCCGATGTGCTGCGGGCAGGGTCGACGGCCAAGGTCCTCGGGCACAGGGTGATGGCTCCGTCGACGTTGGGGACGTTCCTCCGAAGCTTCACGTTCGGCCACGTCCGCCAACTGGACCGGGTTCTCGGCGAGCTGCTTCGCCGGGCGTGGACGTTCGGGGCGGGTCCGGGGACCGAGACGTTGGTGATGGACGTGGACTCGACGATCTGCGACGTGGCCGGCAAGGGCAAGGCCGGCGCCGCCTACGGATATACCCGCCGCCTGGGGTATCACCCGATCCTGGCCACTCGGGCCGACACCGGCGAGGTGCTCCACGTCCGGATGCGCAAAGGGTCGGCGAACACCCAACGCGGCGCGCGGCGGTTCATCGAGGAGCTCGTCGCCCGGGTACGGCGGGCCGGTGCCGGCGAGCTGCTCGTGATGCGCTTCGACTCGGGGTTCTGGTCGACCGAAACCATCGAGCTTCTCGAACGTCTCGGGGTCGGCTACACGATGGGGGTGCGGATGACCAAAGGCGTCGCCGCGGCGGTCGACGCCATCGACGACCACGCCTGGAAAACCCTCAAGAACTACCCCGAGCCCGGCGTCGCCCAGGTGGCCGAGACCACCTACGACGGCCGGCGCCTCATCGTCCGGCGCGTGCGGGCCGAGGGACACCAGCAGCAGCTGATCGCCACCTGGCGCCACCACGGCTTTCTCACCGACCTCGCCGGCGACATCGAAGTCATAGACGCCTTTCACCGCAACCACGCGACGGTCGAGCTCGCCATCAAAGACCTCAAAGACCACGCCCTGGCACATGTCCCCTCCGGGCACTTCGCCGCCAACAGCGCCTGGCTCGTCTGCGCCGCGGTCGCCCACAACCTCGTCCGGTGGACCGCCCACCTCGGACATGTTGTCGACGCCGGGCATCTCACCGTCACCCGCACCGTCCGCCGCCAGCTGTTCGCCGTCCCCGGACGACTCGTCAACCGCTCCGGACACTTGACCCTGCGCACCCCAGCCCGATGGCCCTGGGCCGACACCTTCACCGCCGCCCTCAACGCCATCCGCGCCCTGCCACCAGCCCCCACCTGACCACGACACGGCAGGCGCCCCGACACCCGCGCCGACAACCCAACCAACCCACGAACCCCTGGACCCGCACGCCCCGGAACCAGCCCGACACCCACCGCGCCCCGTCAACCCAAGCCCCACACCCCGCTCACCACCCCAGCGCCACCGCCAACACCCCCGTCGGTGGATCCAGGCTGAGACCTGCCAACTGGTAGGGATCGGGCACGACCAAGCACCCATAGGAAAGGGACCACGGTGAAGAAGAAGGTCGCAGTTGTGAGCGGCGCGCAGGC
>JAJZMD010000141.1 GCA_021803085.1 Actinomycetes bacterium | reverse complement strand
GTCGACCCCGCCGCCTCGGCGCCAACCTCCTGCACAGGTGCGCACGGTGGGCGCTCGGAACCAAAGGGCCTGTTCGGCAGGTTGATCGGCGCAGTGACCGGCGCGGTGGCCGGCGCGGTGGCCGGCGCGGTGGCCGCACCTCCGGCCGCGCCGCTCTCAGCTGACGACGAGCCCCTCGGGAAGGTCCCTCCCGTGCACGACCGCGAGCCGCCGCGTGGGACGCGTCAGCGCCACGTACAGGGCGCGGTAGCCGGCCGTCGTCGGCTCGGACGGGGATGTCGTGACGCCGCCCGCCGCTTCGTCGCCGGCCGCGATCGCCGCGGGCTCGACCACCACCACCGCGTCGAACTCGAGACCGTGGGACTCGGCCGCGGGGAGCACCACGAGCGGCGCCGCGAGCCCCGGGCCGGCGGCCTCCCTCGGGTCGACCGGCTCGAGGCCGGCGTCTTGGAGCGCACGGGTCACCTCGCCCTCCAGCCCGAAGGGGACGAGGACGGCCGTCCTTCCCCCTTCGACCGCCGCCAGCTCGGCAGCGGCCGCCTGGGCGGTCCTGGACGCCACCTCGCCCGGCGCGGCACGAAAGGCCCTCGGCGCGTCCCCCGAGCGACGCACCGGGGTGGGTGGCCGCACGCCGGGCGCGGCCACTGCCAACACCCCCGCCGCCACGTCCATCACCTCCGCCGGGGTCCGGTACCCGACGGAGAGCTCCGCGACCCGCGCTGGCCGCGTCGGGGAGAGGTACCGCTCGACGTCGGCCCACCCTCGCGGCGTCCATGGCCCGGTGGCCTGCGCGACGTCTCCCACGACCGTCATCGAGCCGGAGATCGACCGTCGTGCGAGCATGCGCAACTGCATCGGGGAGAGGTCCTGGGCCTCGTCGACCACGATATGGCCGAAGACCCGCACGTCCTCGTCGGGTGCGCCGCCGTTGCCGCCCGGCGAGGGCAGCGGGTTCGAGCTGAGCCCCGCCGGCCAGAAGCCGATCTCGTCACGGAGGTGGTCACCACGGTCGGGCGACGCCGCGCGCTGGCGCAGCCGCGGCCGGCGGGGGCCGAGCAGGGCACGCGCCTCGTCGACCAACGCGGCGTCTGCCGCGGTCCAGGCGACCTCGTCGAGCGACGGGCCGCGCGACCGGTGGAGCAGCGCCACCTCGGCGTCGGAGAGGATCCCGCTGCTCGCGGCTGCGAGCAGCGGGCGGGCACCGAAGAGGTCGTGGACCAGCTCGTGGGGGGAGAGACGCGGCCACATCCGTTCGAGCGCTTCGGCGACGACCGGGCTTCTGCGGATCTGGCGCCGCAGCTCGGCCAGATCCGCCTCACCCGTCCTGGTGCGGACGGCGCCGGCGCCGGAGGTCCCGGGAGACGCCAGGACTGTGGGCATGGCGTCCGAGAGGTCGGGGGCTTCCATGGAGCCGGCAGCCCCGCGCCGACGGAAGTCGTCGTACTGCTCGGCGAGCCGCTGGAGGACCTGCTGCTCGACGAAGCGGCGGCGCGCGTTGTGCGGCCCTCGCCGACGGCGGGCGGCGGTGACCACCTGCTCGGTCTCTTCGGCCGGGAGGCGGAGCGTGGTGGCGCCGAACGGCACGTACAGGTCGGTGCGGAGCCCCCGCTGGCGCGTCCGGACGGCCTTCGCGATCACGGCCGCCATGCGCGCGTCCCCCTTGAGCCGGGCCACCGACGGCGGCTCCGCGGCACGCACGCGGATCTCGGGAACGAGGCCCGCGACCGTCGACAACGTCACTCCGGTCTCGCCGAGCGACGGGAGGACCCGCTCGATGTAGCGGAGGAAGAGCGGGTTCGGGCCGACCACGAGCACCCCCTGGCGCTCCAGGGGGAAGCGGTGCGTGTAGAGCAGGTAGGCCGCTCGGTGGAGTGCCACGGCGGTCTTCCCCGTGCCCGGCCCGCCTTGGACCATGAGGACGCCGGCCAGCGGCGAGCGGATGATCTCGTCCTGCTCGCGCTGGATGGTCGCGACGATGTCGCCCATCTGGCCCGTGCGCGCCCCGCTCAAGGCTGCGAGGAGCGCGCCCGGGCCACCGAGCGACAGCCCGTCGACCGCCGCGGCGGCGCGGTCACCGTTGCCGGAGGCGTCGTGCGGCTCGAGCCGGCCGACCAGCGCGAAGTGCTCGTCCTCGACTCCGGTCACCCTCCGGCCGCTCACGGCGAGGTGACGACGCCGGGCGAGCCCCTGGGGATCGAGCCCCGTCGCCCGGTAGAAGGGCTCGGCGACCGGCGCGCGCCAGTCCACCACGAGGGGCTCGTGGTCGGGGCCGGAGACGGCGAGGCGCCCGATGTGGAAGGCCTCGCCGCGGTCGTGGCCTTCTTCGGGCGTGCGATCGATCCGCCCGAAGCAGAGCGCCTGGTCGCCGAGGTCGAGCTGCGCGAGGCGCGCCATGCTCGTGCGGACCACGATGTCCCGCTCGGTACGAGACTGGAAAGTTCCCCCACGCCCGAGATCGAGGACCGACTCGAGCATGCGCGAAGCCTCGGCGCGCATCGAATCGAGGCCGTCGTAGGCTCGGTCCAGGAACAACTGCTCTTCCTGGACGTCCTGCTCGTGGGTCACGTCGTCGAAGTCCTCCCAAGCGGCCGAGCGAACGGACGAGTTTACTGGGCCGAGCACCTGGGCGACGTCAGGGGGGCCGGCGCGCGGTGGTCGGGGGCCGGCGCGCGGTGGTCGGGGGCCG
>JAJZMD010000206.1 GCA_021803085.1 Actinomycetes bacterium | reverse complement strand
CCGACCCTACGGGCACCGGCCAGCCGCGTCACACCGCCATGGCACGATGACGACGGCCCAAACGTGAACTGGGTCCCCACGCAAAACGTGAAGACCTCCTAGTGGCGGGGGTTCAGGACCAGCACGCACCTTCGGGCTACAGACCCGACGAAGCCGCTGGTCAGGGCTCTGCCCTATGCAGCCGCCCGAGTGGTTGCCCTACTCAACGTTGGCTCCGATGTGCCGGGTCCCGAGGAACTCCACGACGACGACCTTCGCCGAGGCACGATTGAAGCGATTCGAAGGCGCGCTCTGCCGGCCCTGAGAGCGGCGGAATAGTAGCGGGTTGCGAGTGACGCTAGCGGTCCGAAAGGGCGATCCGTACTTCGAAGTATCGCGTCTCGCCTACCCCTAGACTAAAGCGGGTCGCATCGAATGACGCCGGACGTACATACCACGCTTGGGAGAACAGCGTCGTCGAACTCGCGGCGGCAAGTGCCACGGCATGAAGCTTCGAACCAGTCAGCCCTACCTCAAAATTGAAATTGCCGTCGACATAGAAGCGCTGGTGCGCTCGACTAATCTCTTGAAGGGCTCCCGAGAGGTCGTCAGAACCCACTTCCCTGATTTCTGAGTCCTCAACGAGCCCGCGAGCAACTTCGGCGGCCTTCCGCGCCAGCATGTCACGGGGGGCCTCTCCAGAAGGAACCAGAATCTCCATGCGGTCGAACTCGCGCTGCTCGACGAGGGAGAGAAGCCGCTGATGCTTCGGGGATGCCGAAGCGAACAGATGACGCCGCCGGGACTCATCGGCGTCGGTCATCAATATCTGCTCGAACGCATAAGGGCCCGCTTCCCCTGACCAAACATCGTCAAGCCTGTCGAGCACGGTCCAGACATCTCCGTCCTTCTCTGCTTCCAGGACCGGTTCGATGCTCTCATCGAGCGGGTAATGCTGCTCGGCCTGGGTGTGGGCGACGTAAACCACGCCGTCACGACCGAGAGCCCGTCTTACGCATTGGAAGATGACCGGCTTGGTGAGCCCGGTGATGTCGATCAGACAGGGTCCTCCTGGCGGTAGCTCTTCCGCAGTAGGCCCGAGCGCGTCATAGTCGAACACCATGACCTCTTCCGCTCCCGCCTCAGCCAGAGCCTCGATCTCAGCCCCGAACCCCCGCTCTGCGTAGCGCACGAGGACGGCGGTCTCCGGCTTGAGAACTGAGAACATCCGTTCCGCTGACATCCGCGTGCGCTCTTCGAATCCCAGACCGACCACCACCGACCTGATGCCGGCATCTCGCAGATGCTGGGTGGACACCTCCGCCGCCGTCGGGGCCCTCTTGAGGGCCAGATCCGCCCGGGACACCGTCTCAGGCTCCTCTGTACTTTTGGCGGGAAGCGTCTCGAATAGGGTCTGCGGGCGGGGGCTGTCCTCAACCTGTTCGACGGCTGTCTTCATCCCGTCCTCTAGGGACGGCTCCGCCTCGTCACCCTCCTCCAGCGGACCCCCTAGGTTGCGCATCAGGATCTCTCTTCCGCGTTTGGGCTCCTCCAGCCACTCGCGAAGATCCTCGCCGCTCAGCTCAAACCTATCCCTATCTGACAAACCGATATGACTTGCGAGACCAAAGAGCTTGCGATATTTCAAGATGAACTGCTGCACCGGGTCATCATCACGCGTCTTCGTACGGGGGGCGCCGCCCTCAAGGATGAACACTCCGGCGTCTATCAAAGTCCGGAGTTGCTCGAACTGACGCTCGGTGTCCTCCGTAGTGACCCGCACATAGAGACTTGAGTACTGTCGCAACCGGCCGTCCCCGCGTGCTGAAGCGACCAGCAGATCACGCGCCGCCTGGGCAAACCCAAGTGCGGCATCCTTGAACCTTCCATCTCGATGGTTGATGTGATACAGCCGTTGGGAGCAGTAATCGAGGAAGCACTGATGCTGGATTTCGGGTGCGATGGCGACCCTCTCTCCACCACCTCGACGAAACATCGACTCATATATGGCCAACACATCCCCGATGTCTCCAACGCACACCGCAGTCAAAGCACGCAGTCCCCGATAGATGCGCTTTCGCTCCGCTGCAGCAGGAGGAAGAAGCGCCAGCTGCTGGGCAATGGTCTCGAGGCGCTCGTTGCCGAGCAGATCGGCCGGCGTCACGTTGTCGGGATGAGCCGGATACTGAGCCGCGCGCAATGCCAGGACGTCGCGAATGAAGTTCGTCCCTCCACCTTTGCGGAGTGGCTCTCGGATTCTCTCGTACACCGCCGAGCCAAATTCGAACACTTCATAATCACGTCCGGGACGAGCCTTTTCAACCAGGCCCGGCGACTTGAGTACGTACTCCAGCGTCTGCTGTTCAGTCGTCATCTTAAAAGCGCAAATGTCGCTTAAGAAGATAAGCCGCGAGACGAGTGCACGGATGCTGTCCTCGTCTAGATGGCGCGTGGAAACGTCATCCAGGAGGTAGAACACCGTCGCGCCTGCCCACACAGACGAGACGCCCTTGACGGCATCGGCCAAAGCCACAAATGCGGCTGACGGGTCGGTGAGGAGACCATGGCCCTCGTCGCTGCGCTGTAAAGACGCCAGAATACGCAGAGTGAGGCGCTCCAGCACTAGTTCGTCGTCAGTGTCAGGCTGATCGACCGCGCCGACGTAGTCGTGAAGCACCTCCCCAATGCGCCGCACTGCTCCCGGCACAGGCAGCGAACGGTCAAGCTCCCGGAGATGACGGACCGCCCGTAGCGCCTCTCGCACGTACGCGACGAAGAGTCGAGCGTCTGGCTGATGCAGTTGACCCGTGGAGCCAAGCGGGTCCAGCAGGCGGTTACATGACACGTATAAACCGACGTAGCCATCTTGCTGAAGCTTGTCTACAAGTAGGTCTTCCCGCTCACTCTGGATCTCTGCGGCCCTGGCGTGGAACATAAGCGAGCGGAGCAGCATCGTCTTCCCACAGCCCCGCATTCCGGTGATCACCTGCGGACCCCGGACACTAATTGCGTTGCGCCAGTGGCCTTCCGGGTCGACAAGGAGTTTGGGAACGAACCATGGGTGTAGCGTCTGCGCGTTATAGGAGTCGTCGATGCTGCGAAGGGGTGGAGGCTGCTTCCACGGCGACGCGACAAAGTCGTGGGCCTGACGGATCCGATCCCGGAGCACCGCAAACTCGGGTGGCCGTTGATTGACGGCGTCCGATGCCAGTAGGGCTGCTATCTCCGCCAGCTGGCCTGCCAAGCGGTAGTCGATGTCGGACGTCTCATGCGGCCGGGACAGTAGCCGCCTGGAGAAGCTCTCCAGGTGCCGAGCCACGGACGCGAGGTCTCCGAGGCGGCTGGTCCCGCTCTTGCTCCGGTCGGTGATTGAGCCCATGTCGATCGCGACAGCACGAATGGAGTCGTCGAGTGCCTCCGCCCGGCGGGACGTTTTGGACAGGCGCTCCACAATGACGTTTCCGTCATGCAGATCGTTGTGGAAGGCTTCGCGGGCCTGAAGCTCCTCCAGCAATTGCAGCAAGTCGAGTGCCAGCTGCGCGACCGTGCGGGCGGCAGGTGGCGGTTCGGCGGCCAACACCTGCTCCAGCGGTTCACCCGGGACATAGTCGAGCTGCGCGACATGGCACGGTACGGTGACGTCGCCGAAGCGGATGTCAGCGTCGAACATGTCGCGAATCGGTACGAGGTGGTCCGAACCAGCGGCAATCTCACTGTGTAGGCGGCATTCCTTTTCGAAGTCTTTTCCGTAGTCGGCGAAGGCTTCGTAGATTGCCTTAGAGGCCACCTTGAGGACGTAGGGTGCGTCGAGTGATCCGTGCGTCACGTGAAAGACCGCCGAGTAGAAGCCCCGGTTCAAGGATTTGACCACCTTGAAAGGTCCGATCTCGGCGGGGGCGTCGAAGAGTGGGAAGCCGTAAGGCTTGTTGCACCTGGGGCAGATGTCGGTGAGATCCTTGGGCTCGTCGCTGTATTCGGGATCGATGAAGCAGCAGAGAGGCCTATCCACGGATGACCTCCATTTCGGGACCATCGCGCCGATCTGGTTCGCGCGTCACCGTGAACCCCGAGCGAAGCCCATCCACGAGCTGCAGTGGATTGTCCGTGTCTCTCACCTGCGCTATCACGGTCCCTTCCTTGACGCGGACACCCGGAGCGACGGTCAGCACGAGGCCGCACGGGTCCGGGTAGCTGGTCCCGAGTACGGGAGGCATCTCCCGCTGCCGCCCTACGAGGACTTCCCGGATCGTGGCCAGGTCGACCGCGAGGATGCCGAGGCTCTCGGCCACGATGGGTCTACGCTCGGCCGACGCAACCGCTTCCTGGCGCGTCCAGAAAACTCGTGGGTCCGCGCCGTGGGCCGCCAGCATGTCCTCGTGCAGGCCTGCAAGTTCGAGGCTGGCCGATGTTGCTACAGATTCGTCCAACCCGACCGCCAGGGTGGCCATGATAAGACATCGATTGACATGGTCTCGCAGTAGGGATCCGAGCTCGCCCCGCCTGAAGACCTTCGCCAAGGCTACAAGGGCCTCTCCGCGACCGATCCAGGGCTGCGCGACTCCGGCAGACTTCTCCAGGACGCACACAGCGACGATTCCGAGCTGCTCGGCGACCGCGATCAGCCGTCGAGCGTGCTCGCGAGCTTCGGGGAGGGTTGCGCCGAAGTTGCCGTGGGGTCCTACCCGCACGTCGAGGACGAACCGACCGACGCCTGCGGCGACTTTCTTGGCCAGCAGGCTGGCGATGGCCAGGTTCGGAACCGCCTGCGCCCCGTAGTGCTGTCGCCAGGAGAAGAAGCGCGCGTCTAGGGGGCAGAATTCGACACCCGCCGCCACATGCAAGTAGCCGCATGCGTCAAGCACGCGGCGTGCGCTGTCCGCACTCCGCTGGGTTTCATAGCCCGGAAGACTACCGAGGACATCGATACCCCCGGCCGGCCGGCCGGGCACGCCGATTTTGGACACTCTTGCGCCTAGGGCTCGGGCATACAGCGGGGCGATCAGGGTCGACAAGCTTCCCGGACCGCCGGTCGACGCGATGTCCACAACGTCGGACGCGGTCGGAGTTACCGACCGACCGCCTACGAGGCCGAGGATGCGGGCCAATCGAGCGAGCCAGTCAACATCGGCGGACGGCGCAGCGGCAGCCGTGGCAGCGAAGCTGGAGTCATCCATGTGGCGCTCCAACCCGTCGAGTACGTGATCGATACCCCCCATCGGCTCTGAGGCTAGCCAAAGACCCTCGTCGTCCGAGGTGGGACAGTTGAATGGCCAGTTCGGGTACTCGATCGTCTCCGGGTGCCGCTCACCCGACGGATGAACCGGTGGGCTAACCGGACAGGAGGCGGCCTCCCTGGCCCGACCTGCTGGCCTTTGCCTTGCGGTCCATCCTGGCGACAGTGGCGCCGATGTGCTGTGCGAGGCGGGGTGGGACGGCGTTGCCGACCTGAAGTGCCATCGCCTCCACTCCGCCGGTAACGACGGCGTTCGGAGGGAAGGTCTGGAGCATGAGGGCCTCCCTGACGGTGATTGCGCGGTCTGCTTCGGGATGTGCGAAGCGACCCCGGGTGACGTTGGTGCACCCGGAGGTCAGGGTAGGTGCGGGGCGGTCCCACCACATCCTGCCGTAGATGTCGTAGTGCCCGTTGTGGCCCTTGTGGCAGGCGAGTTGTAGGTCGGCAGGGAGGTCGGCCCGCGCCTGTCCTTCCTTCAGGGCGCGAAGCCGGCGGAGTGCCACCTCGCTGTGGCGTCGTGGCGTGTGGAGCGGGTCGGTGGAGTCGGCAGCCTGGGGAAGGTGGCCGATCGTCTGGCGCACCGTGACATAGGAGGTTAGGCCGCTGCCTTCGGGGCCGTGGGTGGGCACCGGTAGGACGGGGTTGGTGACGCGGCTGGCGATGACGAGCAGGCGGCGGCGGCGCTGGGGGACGCCGTAGTCGACTGCGTCGACGATCAGCCACTCGGCGCGGTAGCCGAGCGCTGCGATGCCGTTGATGAGCAGGTCGAACTCGGGCCGGCCGGAGCCGTCGAGCATGCCGGGGACGTTCTCAAACGCCAGATGGCGTGGGCGTAGCTCGCCCACCAGGCGAAGGTACTCGCGTGGGAGCCGGTTGCGTTGTTTGTCCTTGGCGGTGGCGTTCTGTCCGCGGCGGAGGACGGTGAAGCTCTGGCAGGGCGGGCAGCCGAACAACAGGGTGAGGTCGCCGACGCCAAGGTGTCCGGCAGCGAGCAGGTCGGCACCGGCGACTTTGCGAATGTCCCTGGTGATGGGGGTGATGCCGAGGTTCTGTTCGTAAGAAGCGGCGGCCACCGGGTCGATCTCCACCGCAGCGACCGGGGTGAGCCCGGCGGCGCGGAATCCGAGCGACCCTCCCCCGCATCCCGCGAACAGGTCCACGACGGTCAATCTGGCGGTCACCGTCGGACCGCCAGGTGATGCGTCACTTGCCAGGCGGTGATGTCATCTCGGCGCCAGAACCTGGCTTTGCGCGGGCCACGGTCGATGACGGGGCGGGGGAAGTCGGCGTAGCGATGCTGGTAAGTGGAGACACTGTTGCGTTGACTGAGCCCGAGAATGCCGGCCACCTCGGCGGCGTCGACGAGGTGGTCACCGTTCTCTTCGTCCACGGCCGGTCAGTCTACTGGTGGAGACAGCTCCTGACATAGACCCCCGCTTATCGCATCAGGTGTTGAGGGTCCAGTACCCGACGTGGGAGCGGTCCGGCGACCCGTAGAGGTGCCAGCGGCTGAGGTTGCGGTTCCACAGTTGGCAGGCGGTCTCGGGCAGGTAGAGGCATCCGTGGTCGGCGCCCTGGTTGCTGAGCATGCAGTGTGGGTCATAGAGGCAGGTGTCGTTGTCCATGGCCCGCTCGACGATCTGGTCGAGGTTCTGTTCGAGGACGGTGCGTAGGGCGCCGATGGTGAACTCGCTTGCCCCGTTGGGGTGGATGGCGAAGGCGAGATCGTAGGGGAAGAGGTACTCCGACAGGCTTTCCTCGGAGTAGCCGCTGTCGACGGCCAGGGCCCTCAGGATCTGGTGGGCCATGGTGTGCAGCAGGCCGAAGACGTCGTACGCGGGTCGGTCGGGATGGTCGGGTGGCGGCTCGCCGTCCCAGGTCGGGTACTGGCCGTGGCGGGGGTCGATGCGCGAGGCGAACCATCGCTGGACGCCGCCGGCCTGGTCGACCTCGGCAGGGGTGGCCAGACGGTTGGCGACAAGCCAGTCGGTGAGCCGGGCCCGGTCGAGGTTGAACAGCAGCGCCTCGGTCTCGGCCGGGTTGGCGTACAGGAGCGTGGTGAGCTGTTGGCCGCGTGCGGCGCGCCCGCGGTAGGCGACGAGGTCGCACTCGCGTGGCCCGAAGCCGCCTCGGGTATAGCCGACGGCCAGGTAGATGATCGGGAAGTCCGTGATGAGATAACAGCCGTCGGGGTCGAACCCGCCGCCGCGAAGAACCTCCGGGTACCGGGCGTAGAGCTCGGCCCGGTCCCGACGCCGGGCCGTCTCGGTGAGCCGGGGGATGGTGAGGCGGTCCAGCTCGAGGACCCGGTGGTAGACCGAGACGTTGCGAGCCAGCGCGTAGCCGCGGTCGGGGTCGGCGAGGGGGTCCCAGCCGAGCTCCTTGGTGACCTGCTCGGCGAGATCGTCGGCGGTGGCAGGCACGAACGCCTGGCGCAGCTTGGCGGCCTGGTCGTGCAGTCCGGCGCGTTCCATGGCCTCGATCGAGTCGAGGACCTCCTGGGGAGCCGGGGTCGCCGGCGTGGCGTTGTCGGTCAGGAGGTGGTGGGCTTCGTCGTCGTCGAGGAGGCCGAGCCAGCGTCCGATGGTGGCAGTTACGAATCCGGGTTGGAGCATCATCTGGGCGAAGTTGGCGAGCGGCGGGTTGACGACGGTGATGCCCTGGCCGGAGTGGGCGCTGCTGGCGGTGTGCAGCAGCGGCTGCATGAGCTTGTTGGTCCAGGTGCAGTTGCTGTTGGGGCAGAACGCCTGGACGTTGAGCGACATGCGGCACTCGAGGCACTCCCAGCGGAAGTCCTTGAAACGGCTGACCCGGTCGTTGAGCCTGAAGCCGCGGGTGTGGCCCCGGCCGCACTTACGGGGCGGTCGCATCGGCAGCAGTTCGCCGCACTGGTGAACGAAGACGAACTGGAGCTGGCGGTTGCCGTCGAGGTTGTGGCAGGCCGGGCAGGCAGGGGGCCAGTCGTCGACGCCAGGACGGGGGTCGTCGGCCTCCCATACCAGGCCGCACCCGGCGCGGGCGCAGCGCACGACCCGGGGCCACACGGCGGCGAACACCTTGCCGGGGATCACCACCTCGTAGTGCTGGTCGGCCAGGGGGGTGTCACCGGGGAACTCCGGGGCGCGGTTGGAGCCGGGCTCGGCGCCGGGGGCGTAGAGCCCTTCACTGCGCCAGCGCCGTACCAGGTGCATGGCCTCGCCCACGAGGTAGTCGCGGTCGATGGCCGGTCCGGCGTAGGTGTCGTCGCGGGCGTATTGGCGTACCTGGGCGGTGTAGCCGCCGGAGTGGTCGAAGGTCTGCCCGGGTCGGTACCGGAACAGCAGCTGGCCGCGGTCGCGGTACATGCTGCGGTCCTTGGGGTCGAAGGTCACGGGCGCCTCCTCTCCGAGAGGGTGAAGAAGGGGAGGCCTTCGCTGACGTCGCGCAGCGAGGTCATGGGCGTGTGCTCCAGGCCGAGGTAGTCGGCGGTGCCCCGGTAGCGGAACCGGCCGCCCGAGCCGGCCGCGGCGCCGGCGCCGGCGGCGAGCACGGTGGCGAGGGCGTGGCGGACCCGGTCGTCGAGCTCTGGTACCAGCTCGAGTGCCTCGGGCCGGTCGGCGAGGTAGGCCGCCTCGAGCGCGTCGAGGAGCTCGTCGGGCTGGACGTCGCGGAGACCCCCGGCGCCCGGTGGCCGCAGGGCGCGTTGCATCTTGGAGAGGTCGTGGAGATGGGCGGGGGCATTGCCGGCGTCCCACCAGGAGCGGTTGGCGACCTGGAGGATCTCGCCCATGAGCATGCCGGGGAGGGTGCGGCGGGCGGCGAAGCGGCTCCAACGATTGATGGCGACGGGGGCCACCATGCGGTCGAGGTACTCGTGAAACTTGGCGTGGTAGCGGAAGTGGGAACGGTCCCGCTCGCGCACCGGGTTGAAGATCATGAAGACCACGCCGAGGTAGCGCCGTCCGACGCGCGATGAGGCCTGGATGTACTCGGCCATCGAGCGGGGCATGCCGTTGAAGAGCATGAGGTTGAGCCGGTCGATGTCGACGCCGTGGGAGACCATGCTGGTCGCCACCACCGCCTCGATCGACCCGCCGGGGGTCTGCAGGTCGTCGAGGGTGGCCCGGACCCGGTCGAAGGGGGTCTCGCCCCGCAGCTCCGCGACCGTGACCGCCCGTCGTCCGTCCTGGGTGAGGGCCTGATTGACCTGCGTGTCCATCGACCGGCGGAGCTTTCCGAAGTCGACCAGGCTGGTGACGTAGGTGAGGCTGGTGCGGTACAGGTCGACCAGATCGGCGAGCCGGTCCGCGGGAAGGTTGGCGAGCCCGGCCGGAACCTCGCCGTCCTCGAGGCGGCGGATGGCGCGGTGGGCGGCGGTGAGGATGCGGACCATGGTCATCTCGGCCGTCGCCCGCGACGGCTGCACTCCGACGAAGCGGCGCAGCGGCTTGTCGTGGTGAAGCTGCCAGTAGAAGGACGCCTCCAACGAGGGGCCGGGCAGCGGAACGACGACGGAAGGCAGCCCGAAGAGGTGCTCACACTGACGGTCCTCGCCCCGGATGGTGGCGGTGGTGGCCACCACCTTCATTCGCACCCCGCGGCCGTCGGGCCGGCCGCGCTCCGACAGGGTCTGCTGCACGGCGGCGAGCAGCCCCTCGTAGTGGCCGCTGAAGGCGCCCAGCTCCTCGTCGACCATGTGCAGTTCGTCGACGATCTCGAGGCTGGGGCTCGGGTCGTACAGGGGCCGGGCCAGCGGACGGACGATGTTGGCGGGGTGCCCGGGGGCGCGCCGTTCGTGGCACTTGCCGCCCCGGCCGAGGCCGTGCAGGGCGCACTCGCAGTCGACGTCGCCGAGGAGTGCCCCGAAACGGTCGGAGAGGCCGATATTGGCGAGCTTGTCGAGCGTGCCGACCACCACGCCGGGAAGGACCCGATATATCTCCGTGTCGACCACGACCACGGGTAGTTCCCGGTCGCAGGCGGTACAGCCGTGCACGAGCCGGAGGGCGGTCGGATCGGGGGGCAGGATCTCAACGGCCCGCTGCCGACAGTAGGGGCAGATGTCGACAACCCGGATCCGACGCCGGGCAGCGGGGTCGCGGCGAAGCCCGTCGACCTGACCGGCATCGCGGCTGAGGGAGTTGGGAGTGTTGCCCTCACCGGCGAAGAAGCCGACGAGGAACCGGTCGCCCGGGTCGCCGCCGGCGCGGTGGATCGCCTCGGTCTCCTCGGTGCGGATCTCATCGGCGGCGGCGACCACATCGAGATGGCGTTGGGTCTGCTGCAAGGTGAGAAGGCGCAGGGGGAACCGGCACCACGCGCTCACCCCCCGTCGCTTGCCGCGGATCCGGTCGTAGAACAGCGAGCACACGATGAGACCGAGGTACGCCTCGGTCTTACCACCGCTGGTCGGGTAGAAGACGACGGTCGCGGCGCCCGTCGGGTCTCGACCGTCGGGGTCGCCCCACAGCCCGGGGGTGAACTCCTCGGGGGGATGCTCACGCCAGGCGAGCGCCGGGAGCTGGCTCACCAGGAACACCAGCTGAAAGAGCCTCCAGCCCGGATGAGTGCTCCCGCTGAGCTGCCCGGCCCGGATCATCGCCCGGTTCGCCAGCCGGAAGGCCAGCAGCAATCCCTGGTCGCGCCGTAGCCAACGGACGCCCTCGGCGAAGCGGGCCGCCTCCTGCCCGAACGCCTGTCGATCGGCTTCTCTGCGGTCCGCCAGCTCGGGAGGCAGATCCTCAGGTTGTGACCAGGCGGGCTCGTTCACATAGTCGGCGAGCTCGGTAGCCAGGCGTTCGAGGTCCGGGAGCGGGTCGGCGGCCAGGGTGTCGAACGCGGTGGCGGGATGCTCTCGGGGCAGCGCCCGCGTCGTGGTGTGCTCGGGGGCGGGTACCGAGTCGACCCGGACCAAGTCGCCGGCCAGGTAGGTGGGCTTGACCCCACAGTTGTTGGCGTAGGCGGCGAGGTCGGGGTCGTAGCGGTATGCGTCGGGACCGAGGTCGATGCGGATCGGCAGCATCGTCCCCGGCTCGGCCTGCGCCGTGAGCCGGGCCCGGAACAGGAAGTGGTCACGGGCGTCGTCATGGCGCGTGTGGCCGGCGGATCGGCCACGCCCCTGCACGACCACGGTGGGGTCGACGGACAGGTTCTCCAGGGTGGCGACGACGCGGCGCCGGCCGGCGCCGGCCGGTCGGGCCATCAAGGTGAGAGCCGCGGACCACTCCGGGACCAACGGCGTGCCGGGCAAGGCGGCCAGCCAGGCTTCGAAGGCGTCTTCGTCGTCGAGCAGCGACCCGGGAACGAAGCGCTCGCGCCGCTCGTCGCCGTCGCGCCGCTCGACGCGGGGGTCTGCGGCGGCTACGGCGCTGATCTCGGCGAACGCGTCTGCGAACCGGTCACGTCCGATGCCGGTGATCACGGTGGTGCTGTCGTCGACGACAACCTCGTGTGCGGCGATCCGGACGCTGCGGCGCTGAAAGACCGGCGCCAGTCGGTACTCGGCGGCTGCCCGCACGCCGGCTTCGTCGGCACCGCCAGCGTAGGAGAGCTGCTCGGCGCGGGTGGGAAGCACGCGGTAATAACAGGAGACCTCGGCCTCCAGGTGGAGCACCCGCCGTCCGCCGGCTATGTCGAACTCGAACCCGAGCGCGTTGGGGGTTTCCCGGCCTCGCCGGGGGCCCGACGTGCCGAGGTCAAGATCGCCGGGCGCCAGGACGGCGAGGTAGTAGCGGGCCGACGGTGGCTCACCCACGCAGCGGTCGCCGTCGGCCTCGCCGGTGGCGTCGGACACCACGGCTCGCACCAGATAGTCGGCCATCGCCTCCTGCACTTCAACCGAAGGTTCGGTGTCGACGGTCATGCGTTGATGTCCTCTCGTGTCGTGGTGCGCCGGCCCGTGAGCACAGCGGGGACGTCGCCCACCGGGGTGATCGCGGTGATCCCCAGGACGGTCACCGCCGCCTCGATGTCGGCGGCGGTGAGCCCACTCGTCTCGTCAACGACCTCGTCGGCGGCCAGCCGGCCTGCAGCCGCGGCCGGTCCAAGGCTGCGGGTCAGCTCGGCCAGGCGGCGGCCGAGGCGTACATGGGCGCCGCGCAGCGTACGCATGGCCCGGTGGATCTCTTGGTGAGCGGCCAGGAGGGTGGGGTCGCCGGTGACGGCGCCGAGCCGGAGGATATCGTCGGGGTCGTCGGGGCCCAGCGTGACACCGATGACCCAAAGCCGGACCGTTTGGGCCTGCAGATGGCATCCGTGCTCGGCGAGGCGGTCGGCGAGCGCCGCGTAACTACCCGCCTCACGGTACGCGGCGGCGAGCACGGTGCGCCAGTGGTCGACCCATCCCCCCGCCACGGCCAGGGCCGGTACGGACTCTGATACCTCCAGCACCTTGCCCATCAACGTCTGGTGAGCGTCCTCGTCCAAGAACACCAGCTGGTCGCCGGCCCTCAGCTCGGCGGGTAGGACCGTCTCCATCCGCCCGGCGTTCGAGCGCCAGCGCGATACGGCCATGTCGGCGGCGAGCACGACCCGGCTCCCGTCGGCCAGGTCGACCCGTACCCCTTGGGTCATCCGGTCGAGGCGGCCCTCGCCGCCAGCGCCGGCCCGCCGATGTGCAGGCGGTTCCAGGTCGGCCAGCCAGCGTCCGTCGGCCCACAGTCCGCTAGGAACCTCCGGCGGTGGCGGCACATCAACGAACTGCACCGGCGTCGCCTGGGGGACCAACACGGGGTTGGGGGCCGGCAGGTCCGCAGCCGTGGTCAGCCGGGCCCACGACCACGAGCGGCGTTCCGTGACGGCCAGCCGGGCCTCGGCCTCGTGCTGCACCGTCGCCGCCCGCGTTACTCGCTCCGCCTCGTCGAAGCGGCCGTCCGGCGGCGCCCCTCGGCCGTAGGCGAGGACACGCACCCGGGGGGCAAGCCCGGCGCGGTACACCCACCGGCCCCAGGTCGGCGCCATGCCGGTGAGCACCGCCACGTCAGCCGGCGCGACCTTGGCCAACTCGCCCAGGGCGGCGATCCTCACCGTACCGAGGTGGAGCCCGTCGAGATGTTGCCGATAGGCCCGCGCCAGCGCGGCGGTACGGGCGACCAGGAGCACCTCATGACCGTCGTCGAGCGCCTCGGCGAGCAGCCGGGGCAACAGCTCCGGCTTCGATCCGGCGCCCCGCACCGCGTCGGCCAGACCGGCCAGCTCCGCCTCCACCATCGGCACGTACAGGTCGCGCAGGTCCCCGCGATCAAGGAGGGCACAGGCCCGGCCCAGCGACCCCACCCTCGCGTCGATCGAGTCCCCGGTCGAGCGCTCGTAGACCTTCATCGGGAGAGCCAGACCCAGAAGATCGAGGAAGAGCGAGAACGCCTCCCGGGCGATCTCGGGGCCAAGCCCTCGGCCGCTGAGTCGGCACAGCGGTCCGATGTCGTCCCAGAACAGCTCGGCGTTCTCGCACACGGCCGGCTCTGCCAGGGGGATGACCTCGAACTGTTCCCTACGACGGTTGGCCATCCGCCTCGTCGCGAGAGAGGCTCCATCCTGGTTGTCATCGTTGTGGACGGTTGCCCCGTCCCACGCAAAGGTCGGGACCGTATCGGCCAGGGTCAGCGTCATCGCGTCGGCGGGGTCCCGAGACACGAACACGACCGGGCCATTCACCTCGACAAGCCGGGGTGCATCGGCCGCCGGGAGGTCGACCACCACCAGGTCCACTGGGCCGACCCGTCGAAGATCGGCCACGGACCGTAGGAACACCGTCGACCATCCCCTGCCGGCGTCGTCGAGCACGTGCACCGCCCCGCCCGCCCCTATGGCACCGGCAGGCACCACCGAGCGCAGCGGTTCCCCCGGAGCGCCCGGACGTGGACGGATC
The DNA here is from genome assembly GCA_021803085.1 of Actinomycetes bacterium. Classification (GTDB taxonomy): domain Bacteria; phylum Actinomycetota; class Acidimicrobiia; order Acidimicrobiales; family RAAP-2; genus JAJYVT01. Next base: position 3,144 of record JAJZMD010000206.1, on the reverse strand, counting down.
GCCAGCCCCCGGTAGGCGCCGCGTAGGTGGTAGTCGCCGGTCACCACGGCGATGCGCAACAGGCTGCCCGACGTCACCCCGTACCGGCGGTAGCCGCCGACGAACGAGGCGAGATGTGCCGCCGCAGGGATCAGCGCGATGAGCTGACCAAGCGGATCAGGGGGGATCAGCAGAACGGAGCGGCCAAGGGCGACCGCATGCTCAACCAGACGGAGGGCGTCGAGATCGCATGGCTCTACCGGGACCGGAACACCGTCCGCCAGCAGGCGGCGCTCCTCCATGCACGAGGAGAGACCGGGAACGGAGTGGGGGGCCACCGGAAACGGCACTGCCGTTTCGGAGACCGCCGCCGTGTGGGGCGTGGTCACGATTCACCTCAGGCGCCTTCTCGTGACCCCGGGGAGTGCCAGCACGACGCCGACACGCAGTCCACCGAGGACATCTTGGCCGGCTCAGTCTGACACCTCGGTGAGACCTCCACAAGCATTCTCGGTGTGCGCCGCCGTGCGGCTTGGCGGCTGGCTACGAAAGCTCGTGTGGACGGGGCGTCGATTGGCCACCGTCAGGGCGATCAAGTCGGCGGCCGATTCGGGATCGTCGTGCTCCCACACCACGACCAACTCCCAGCTCGCCTCAGCCAGCGCCGCGGCCAGCGCCTCGTCGCGCCGTCGGTTGCCCTCCAGTTTGCGGGCCCACCAGTCAGCGTTCGCCTTCGGCCAGGTGCCGTGGGCTTCGCACGCGTGCCAGAAGCAACCGCGCACCTCCACGGCCACCCGTGCGGGCCGGAAGACTACGTCGACAGTCCGGCGCAGGTCCGGAAGGGGACGTTGATGTACCCGGTACCGCAGTCCGCGACGGTGCAGCGCCCGGCGCAGCGTGGTCTCGGGCCTCGTATCTCGGGTCCGCTGGGCCCGCATGGCTTGGCGGACGCGCTCGGAGGACGGGATCACCTCATCCACAACGCCATCCTCGCGCCCGCCCGCCCGCACGACGCAGCGATCCTGATCTCGAACCAGTACGACGTCGACGCTACGCGCGGACAGAAGCGATGACTCGGTCGGCCGCCACCTCAGGGTCCTCGTGCTCCCAGATCCTGATCGGTGCCCACCCAGCGGACAGCAATCGCTCGTCGGTGTCGCGATCTCGGTCCTTGTTGGCTGCGATCTTCTTCGGCCAGTACCAGCCGTTGGTGCGGTGCTCACGTCGGCCGTGCTCTGGGCAGCCGTGCCAGAAGCACCCGTCGACGAAGACGGCGACCTTGGCACGCGGGAAGACGATGTCGGCCTGCCGGGCGAGGTCGGGCAGAGGGCGCCGGTGGACGCGATAGCGCAGCCCGCGCCGGTGGAGCACGCGTCGGAGCGCCAGCTCGGGAGCGGTGTCGCGTCGAGCGAGGGTGCTCATCTTCTGGTGGACCGCTTCACTGGACGCGAACGGGGCGCGCCAGCGCTCCGGCATGTCTGCTGCTACCGGATGGCCTGAGCGACGCAGTCGGCGACCTGGCGGGCGAGCAGCGGGGGGACCGAGTTGCCGACCTGGGCCTGGACCGATGACCTGCGACCGGCGAAGGTGAAGTCGTCGGGGAAGGTGAACAGCCGGCGCAGCTCTGGGACCCGCAGGCGTCGGTTCTCCCAGTGGAAGGGGCCGACGTTGGGGCCGGGCTGGGCCTGGATCGTGGGCGACGGCCGGTCCGGCGACAGCTTGAGCAGGAACGACCAGTAGCGGCTGCGCCATTCGAAGACCGGGTCTGGGTGGCCCCGCTGGGTCGTGTAGAAGAGGTAGTTGTCACCGGGCGGGATGTCGGCGAGGAGGTGGCCCCAGCGGCCTCGCACGGTCTCCTCGGGCTCTGCGACGGTGACCAGCCCGGCGAGGGCCTCGCCGGCGGTCACGTGCGGTCGGCCGCCCCCGCCGCTCGTCCGGCGTTCCCACTGCCCCGAGTGGGTCGCCTCGGGCAGGTCGGGTAGCGGGGTGCCCTTGGGGGTGCCGACGACGAAGAGCCGGGGGCGCAGCTGGGGGACGCCGTGGTCGGCGGCGTTGAGGACCCGCCACTGGCAGTGGTAGCCGGCCTCGTCGACCTCCTGGAGGAGCCGCTGGAAGGCGGGGCGACTGGCCTTGTTGCGGTAGGTGAGGGCGTAGACATTCTCCAGGATGAAGGCCCGGGGGCGGGCCTCGGCGAGGACCCGGGTGTAGCACTGGAGCAGGCTGGCGTCGGGGTCGAGGCCGGCGCGCTTCCATTCGAGCCAGAAGCCCGACTTGGAGAACGGCGTGCACGGCGGGCCACCGATGAGCAGCTCGGGCCGCTCCCTGCGCTTGAGCCCGGCCGCCCGGAGCAGCTCCTTGGTCGGAACGTCGAGGATCGACTGGCGCACGACGGGGCTGGCGAGGCCGGGAAAGTTCTTCTCCATCGTGTCCGCGGCGTCGTCGTTGATCTCGACGGCGGCCGCGGTGTGGAACCCGGCCTGCTCGGCGCCGAGGTCGAGGCCGCCCGCGCCGGAGAAGAGGGAGATCGCGACCCCATGCACCGTCACGCGCTCGATCCTGCCAGGTTCGGTCGCCTCCTGGGTGGACCACAGATCGAACATGAGCTCGACGCTACGGCGAGGGTGTGACTACGCCCGTCCCTCCTGCTCGCGCAGCGCCTTTTGGAGCTGACGCTCGACGGCCTTGGGCACCCGGAAGGGGTAGGCGCGCCAGTACTTGTAGAAGGCGTCCTCGGTGTCGAACTCGCCCCTCCCCTCGCGCAGCGCGGCCACCTCGATGACGGCGCCCAGGTACTCACGGGTCGTGCTGGAGCGCTCCTTGGAGGCGATGCGCCACGGCTCGTGGACGAACAGCTCGAGGTCGCGGACCCGGCCGCGGTAGTCGACGTCGAGGCGGTAGACGCCGATGATGTCGAGGTGGGAGGCGTAGTCGTCGAAGGGTCGGAACATCCCCGGCCAGCGGATGGTCGGCCACTTGAAGTAGGTGTTCCCGGTGTAGAGGGTGCAGCGGGACTGGGTCTGGGTCCCGTTCTTGGCGAGGCGGGCCATCTTGACGTCGACGGCGTGGAAGGTCCCGCCGAACGCGTCCCCGCCGATCTCGAGGTCGGGGTAGCTGCGCTCCTCGCCGCGCCGGCCGGTCGCCCCGGGGGTCTGGTCGAGGCGTTCC
>JAJZMD010000192.1 GCA_021803085.1 Actinomycetes bacterium | reverse complement strand
CCTACCCGCCCTCGCCCGGCGCCTTCGCGGCGGTCGCGGCGGCGGTCGCAGCGACCGCCTCGCTCGCCTCCAAGAGCCGCTTCGCCCGCATCACGATGGGCAGGTCGACGAGCTGCCCGCCCACTGCGACCGAGCCCTCGCCGCGGGACTGGGCGTCAGAGAAGGCGGCGACGACCCTCCTTGCGTAGTCGACCTCGTCGGGCGACGGGCTGAAGGCGCGGTTGATGTCGTCGAGCTGGCGGGGGTTGAAGGTGGACTTGGCGCTGAAGCCGAGGCGCCGTGCCTGGATGATGTCGGCCGCCAGGCCCTCGGGGTCGTCGAGGTCGGGGAAGACGCCGTCGATGCTGGCGATCCGGGCGGAAGCGGCCGCGACCACGAGGCTCGAGCGCGCGTAGAGGAGCTCTCGTGACTCGCCGACCCGGTGGGTCCCAAGACCGAGGTCCAAGGCGAAGTCCTCTGCTCCGAACATGAGCGCCTCCATGCGGGGATGGCTCGCTGCGATCGCCGGGGCGGAGAGCAGCCCCCGGGCGCTCTCGATCGCAGCGACGACCCGCACCGCCCCGGCTTCCATCGACCGCTCCCGCTCCAGCTCGTCGAGGCGGCCACAGAGGCGGTGCACCTCTGTGGCCGACTCGACCTTGGGGAGGCACACCCCCTCGAGCCCCGGAACGACCACCGCCTCGAGGTCGTCTGCGAACCACGAAGAGGTGATCGAGTTCAGCCGCACGAAGCGCCGGGGACCGAAGCCGTCTCGGCCCAGGACCTCTGCGACGAGGCGCCGGGCTGCCGGCTTCTCTGGCACGGGCACGCCGTCTTCGAGGTCGAGGAAGACGCCGTCGGCGGGGACGCCGGCCGCCTTCTCCACGAAGCGGGCCGTGTGCCCGGGTACGAACATGAAGGAACGCTGGAGGCTGGTCGCCATCACCCGCCCCGGGTCGCCGTCGCGCTCACGTGCCAGACTCCGTCCATGCGGGGCAGAGAAGGTAGGGGCCGTTCGACCCACCCTGCCGCGGCGTGCGCGCCCCGCATGCGGCGGTGGTCGACTCGTGCCCGGCCGCCGACGTCAACTTCCCAAACCCTCCAGTGTCCTGTAATATGGGACATATGATCCTATAGCTAGGACTAACTAGGACTATAGCCCGTCAACGGTCGCGACGCAGGTGGCCCCGGTCTGCGTGCCAGCGTCGCGCTCCAGGTGTCCCCGAGGAGGCTCCGTGAGCCAGCCCAGCAAGGCGCAACGCAATCAGACGGCGGACCGGACCATCCAGCTTCTCCTCTTGTACGACGAGCGGTGCACGGTCCTGTCGGCGGTCGAGGTCGCGGGGAAGCTGGGCATGTCGCGCAGCACGACCTACCGCTACCTCCAGAGCCTTCGTGACGCCGGGCTCCTCGAAGAGGACGCGGCCGGCTACCGGCTCGGTCCTCGGATCTTCCAGCTGGCGCGCATCGCCCGATCGGGCCTGGGGCTCTCCAAGGTGGCAGCGCCGGTCATGCGCCGCATGGTCGCCGAGGTCGGCGAGACCATCCTTCTGACGCGTCGCTCCGGCAGGCACGTGATCTGCCTCGAGCGAGAGGAGAGCTCCCGAAACCTGCGTCTCTCCTACGAGCGCGGGCAGATCCTGCCCGTGCACGCCGGCGCCTCGGCGATCGTGCTCCTGGCGTGGCTCGACGACGCCGAGCTCGACCGGACGCTCGGCTCCGAACCCCTCGAACGGTTCACCGACAGCACGATCACGGACCCACAGGCGTTGCGGGCCCGGCTCGGGGAGATCCGCCGGCGTGGTTACATCGTCACCTACGGCGAGCGAGACCCGGGGGTCGTGGGCGTCGCCGCCCCGATCTTCGGCCGCCCCGGCCAGGTGATCGCAGGGCTCACCGTGGTGATGCCCCAGCATCGCCTCGACGCCAGCCAGCTCGACGCCACCGTCGAGCTCGTCCGGACGTCCGCCCAGGAGATCGGGGCCACGCTCAGCGAGATCGACAGCTGATTCATTCGCGCCACGAGCCCGTGACGACCGGCGGCGCCACGAGCGAGTGAGCCCCGGCGGCGCCCGCGTGCCATGATGCCGGGGGCCCGCACGGGGACCGCACGGGCCCGCGATGCCGGGGGTCCGTGCGGGGCCTGCATGGCCCCGCCTGCGCCCGAAGCCGCGGGACGGGTTCGCCCGCGACCGGCCGCTGGCGTATAGTCCTGAGCAGAGAAACAGAAATCCTGTAATACAGGACTTTTGTCAGATGCGAGGTACGAGGTTCCGGTGCGAGCGCGGCTGCCCGGACCGCGGAAGCGAGGAGACCAGGAGCATGTGCGACGAACACGCCGTCTACGAAGCGGCCATCGGCGAGACGCGAGTGGGGAGGACGCTCACCGTCGAGCGGGTGCGGCAGCTGAATTCGCCCACCTACTTCTACGAGATGCTGAAGGACAACCCTCAGCTCACCGCCGTCTATCCGGGCATCGAGAACCCGATCCTCGAGGGCGCCATCGACCACCACATCCACGCCTATCCCGACTTCGTCCACCGAGGGCAGGACATGGTGGAGATCGCGGTGGACGCGTCCCGGGCGAAGATGCGCGCGATCGCCTTCAAGGACCACTGGAACCTCACGGCCGGCGCGGCGTACCTCGTCCAGAAGCACATCGACGAGATGGTGCTCGACGGCCGGCTCGAGCACCGGGTGGAGGTCTACGGCGGGCTCGGCCTGAACCTGGGCGTCAACCCCGAGGCCGTCGAGGTGGCGCTCAAGTACCCGAACATGAAGTGCCTCTGGTTCCCCACGTTCAAGTCGTTCGGCTGGGCCCGGTCGGCGGGCCTGGACCCCGACCCCGAGGAGTACGTCCGGCTCGTCGGACCCACAGGGGACGTGCTCCCGAACGTCCGGAGGGTGATGGAGCTGGCTGCAGAGGCGGGCATCGCGATCGCGCTCGGCCACACCGACTTCGAGGAGCTGCTGCCGCTGTGCACGCTCGCCAAGGAGCTCGGCGTCCGCGCCGTGCTCGACCACCCGCTCCTGGAGCTCAACAAGCTGCTCATCGACGAGATGAAGCAGCTGGCCGCGCTGGGCGTGTTCGTGGGCGTCTACTGCCAGCCGATGATCCCCTCGCTGTACCAGCCGGTCCAGGACCCGATGGAGTCTGTCGAGGCGATCAAGCAGGTCGGCGCGGACCGGTGCGTGAGCGGGTCCGACTTCGGCCAGGTGCTCCACCTGGACGCGGTCGCGGGCATGCGCGTCTTCGTCCGCGCGCTGCTCGGGTTCGGCGTCCCCGCGCAGGACGTGAAGACCATCCTGTGCGACAACCCGGCTCGCCTGCTGGGCCTCGAGCCGACCGGCGGCTCCGGCACTCCATGAGCACGCGGCCGGACCGGGTCGTCTCGTTGCGGGAGCTCGCGGCCGGGATCCCCGACGGCAGCCACGTGGCGCTGGCGGGCTTCGCCATCACCCGCAACGCCGTCGCCTTCGCCCACGAGCTGATCCGCGCCGGGACCTCCGGCCTGAGCGTGACCCAGGTGTTCAGCGGGATGGAGACCGACCTCCTCGTCGCGGGGGGCGCCGTCGATCGACTCACCTACGCGAGCGGGTCGCTCGACCGGTTCGGCCTCCTTCACGCCGTCAACCGGGGGGTCGCGACCGGCCGGCTCGAGCTGATCGAGTACTCCGGGCTCGCCCTGGCCCTCAGGCTTCACGCCGGCGCGCTCGGCCTCCCGTTCGTGACCACCCGGTCGATGCTCGGGTCGGACCTGCTCGCGCCGCTCGTGGCCGCCGGGCAGGTCGAGCAGATCGAGAGCCCCTTCGACGGCGCTCCGTGCCTGGCGCTGCCGCCGTTGCGCCCCGACTTCTCGGTCGTCCACGTCGACGTCGCCGACCGCGCCGGCAACGCGGTCGTCGACGGGCCGCTGTGGAGCATCCCCGAGACCGCCCGGGCGTCGAGGGTCGCACTGCTCGTGGCCGAGGAGATCGTCGACGTCGGCGAGCTCGATCCGTCCAGGGTCACGATCCCGGGCTCGCTCGTCCACGCGGTGGCCCATGTCCCCCGCGGCGGACACCCGACGGCCGTCTACGGCCGCTACGACTACGACGCCGCCCATCTCCGCTCGTACGTCGCCGCGGCCGGGGAGGGCGTCGAGGAGCACGACGCGTACCTCGATCGCTTCGTGCGCGGCGTGTCGACGTTCGACGAGTACCTCGCGCTGGCGGCGGCATGAGCGCGGACGAGCGCTGGACGGGTGGGGAGATGCTGGCGGTCGCCGGGTCGCTGCAGGTCCACGACGGCGACGTCGCCGTGGTCGGCCTGGGACTGCCGCAGATGGCCGCCCTCCTCGCGCAGCGCACGCACGCGCCCGCCGCACGGTTGCTGCTCGAGATCGGGGTGTTCGAGCCGATGCCGACGGAGCCGTCCGCGGGGATCGCCGACCCGCGGATGTGGAGGGGCGCCACCGCGTTCGGCACGACGCTCGAGGTGCTGGGCGTCATGGCGCACGGCGGGCGGGTCTCCCTGGGCCTCCTCGGCGCGCTCCAGGTAGACCAGTGGGGGTCGTTCAACACGACCGAGGTGGAGACCGACGGGCGGCGGCGACGCTTCCGGGGCTCGGGCGGCGGGAACGACATCAGCTCGAACGCCGGCCGGATCGTCATCGTGATGACCCATCAGGCGCGCAAGTTCGCAGAGACCCTCACGTTCCTCACGAGCCCCGGCCGACAGGTCGGCGGCAGGAGCCGGGCGGACCTCGGGCTGCCCGGCGAAGGGACGTGCGCGGTGGTCACCGACCGCTGCGTGATCGCCCTCGACGACCACGGCGCCACGCTCGAGAGCGTGCACCCCGGCGAGCACCCCGACGCCGTGCTCGCCGACACCCCCATCCCCCTTGCCGTGCCCGACGGGGGGCCGAAGGAGACGCCTGCGCCCACCGCAGCCCAGCTGGCGTTCATCCGCAACGAGCTCGATCCGAATGGCTGGTACACGGGCTGACCCGGAACGGCCGACCGGTGCTCGCCGCCGCGCCGGTGCTCGCCGGCGCAGGGACGCGTGACCCGGCGACGGCCGACCGGCGCTCGCCGCCGCGCCGACGTGGGCACACGTCGCTCGGCAACGAAGAGAGGCAACGCAGAAGGGAGCAGAGGTGATCATCGACACTGAGTTCAACTCCGCCGCGCAGATCCCGATGAAGATCTGCGTCGACGCGGCACGACTGGCCGAAGAGGTCGGGTTCGGCGCGGTCTGGAAGGGGGAGTCCAACTCGCGCGACCCGATGGTCCTCCTCTCGGCGATGGCGGCCGTGACGTCGAGGATCGAGCTCGGCACGGCCATCTACCACGTCTACGGCAGGTCGCCCATCACCCTGGCGCTGCAGGCAGCGGCGTTCAACGAGCTCTCCGACGGGCGCCTGATCCTCGGCCTCGGGGTGGGCAACCCCATCATCGCCGGCTGGCACGGTGAGGACTTCAGCCGGCCGCTGCGCAGGATGAAGGAGTACGTCGAGATCCTGCGCGCCGCCTACTCGGGCGAGCGGGTCCCCGACTACGAGGGCGACTTCTACTCCACCCGGGGCTCCTTCAAGATGGCGTTCAGGCCGCCGGAGGGAGATCTCCGGGTCTGGATCGCCGGCCTCGGGCCCCAGATGGCCCGGCTCGCGGGGCGCATCGGCGACGGGATCGTCGTCAACATGGCGAACCCGCCGATGATCCGCCGGATCGTCGAGGACTTCCACGCCGGCGCCCGCGAGGCGGGGCGCGACCCCAGCGCGCTCGAGGTGGTCTCGAAGGTGCGGGTGTCCCTGTCCGAGGACGTCGACGCCGCGCGCTGGGCGCTGAAGAAGGTCCTCACCTTCTACTCGCTCCAGCGCGGCTACTCCGAGACGCTCGGGGAGATGGGCTGGGGAGAGGTCGTGTCGGCGGTCCAGGCCGCCCACCGCGACGAGGGCTTCGCCGCGGCGAGGAAGCTGATCCCCGACGAGATGGTCGACGACGTGCCGATGTACGCCGACCGGGACCTCGCGCGCCTTCCCGCGAAGCTCGCCGGCTACGCGGAGGCCGGGTCGACCCGCTGCGTGGCGGCCTACGTCCCCAGCACCGACGACCTGGCGGGCGAGCTGAACCGCTACGTGAAGAACGCCGACTTCGTGAGGAACGCGGACTTCGTGAAGGCGACCACCCCCGCCGCTGCGAGGTAGGAGCGATGGACTTCCGGCTCACCGAGGACCAGCAGACGATGGCCGAGGCGGTCGCCGAGGTCTGCGCCCAGTTCCCCGACAGCTACTGGCAGGATCTCGAGTCGACCGGCGCGTACCCCGAGAAGTTCGTCCGGACCCTGACCGACCTCGGGTGGCTGTCGATCCTGATCCCCGAGCAGTACGGGGGCGGCGGCCTCGGGATCACCGAGGCCGCCGTCGTGCTGGAGGAGATCCACCGGTCGGGTGCGAACGCGAACGCCTGCCATGCCCAGATGTACACGATGGGCACCGTCCTGCGGCACGGGAGCGCCGAGCAGAAGCAGGCGTACCTCCCCGCGATCGCCGCGGGGGAGCTGCGCTTGCAGGCCTTCGGCGTCACCGAGCCCGATGCGGGGAGCGACACCACGAAGATCACGACCAGGGCCCGGCGAGAGGGCGACCGCTACGTGGTGAACGGGCAGAAGACGTTCATCTCCCGGGTCGCCTACTCGGACCTGATGCTCCTCCTCGCCCGGACGTCGTCCGTCGCAGAGGGGCAGCCCGCGACCGAAGGGCTGTCCGTGCTCCTCGTCGACCTTCGCACCGCCGGGGACGCGGTGGAGATCTCGCGCATCCCGGTCATGTTCAACCACCACACCTACCAGGTCTTCCTCTCCGACCTCGAGGTCCCGGCGGAGAACCTGATCGGCGAAGAGGGGAAGGGCTTCCGCTACATCATCGACGGATGGAACGCCGAGCGCATCCTCGTCGCCTCCGAGGCCATCGGCGACGGCCGGTTCTTCGTCGAGCGGGCGGCGGCGTACGCGTCGTCCCGGGTCGTCTTCGGCAAGCCGGTCGGCGCCAACCAGGCGGTGCAGTTCCCGATCGCCCAGGCGTACGCGTCGGTGCGGGCGGCGAGCCTGATGCGCTTCCACGCCGCGTCGCTCTTCGACAGCCAAGAGCCTTGCGGGGCCGAAGCGAACATGGCGAAGTACCTGGCGTCCTCGGCGTCCTGGCAGGCCGCGAACGCCGCGATGACCGCGTACGGCGGGAACGGCTTCGCCTCCGAGTACGGCATCGAGCGGAAGTTCCGCGAGACCAAGCTGTTCGAGATCGCGCCGGTCAGCAACAACCTGGTCCTGTCCTACTTGGGGCAGCGGGTGCTCGGCATGCCGAAGTCGTACTGAGCTGGTTGCACGAGGAGCCCGGCGCGGTCCCGAGTTGGCGGCGAGGAGCCCGGCGGGGCGGGCGACCCGAAGCGGGGCGGGCGACCCGAACAGCGGCGGGCGACCGGAACAGGGGCGGGCGACCCGAAGAGCAGCGGGCGACCCGAGGAGCAAGGAGGAAGGCGCATGGGAACGGTTCGAGCGGGTTGGGAGGGGCGGTACCTCGAGGACTTCGCCGTCGGCGACGTCTATCGGTGCCGCTACGGACGCACCGTCACCGAGTCCGACAACATCACCTTCACGCTCCTCACGAACAACACGAACCAGATCCACTTCAACCGCGAGTACGCCAAGCGCACGGAGTGGGGACAGTGCCTGGTCAACAGCGCGCTGACGCTGGCGATCGTGGCCGGGATGGGCGTCGCGGACGTGAGCGAGAACGGGTTCGCCCTCGGGTGGGACGAGATCCAGCTTCCGCACCCGGTCTTCGCCGGGGACACGTTGTACTCCGAGAGCGAGGTGCTCGAGGTGCGGCCGTCGCGGTCGCGCCCGACCCAGGGCGTCGTGAAGGTCGAGACCCGCGGCTACAACCAGGACGGCGACCTCGTGATCCGCTACCGGAGGTCGGTCATGGTGTGGAAGCGGGAGCACGCGCCGAGGACCGACATCTTCCCCGCCGTCGAGGGACGGTGACCGACGCCTCGGCCGGACAGCCGGCTCCGCTCGCAGGCACGAGGGTCGTCGCGCTCGAGCAAGCGGTGGCGATGCCGTTCTGCTCGTTCATCCTGGCGGAGCTCGGCGCCGAGGTCATCAAGATCGAGCGCCCCGGGCGAGGTGACGTGGTCCGCGGGTGGGACCACGTCGCCAGGGGCCTGTCGAGTGGCTTCGTCGCCTGCAACGTGGGGAAGAGAGACGTCGCCATCGACCTCGGCAGCGACGAGGGCCGGCGCGTCGCCCGGCGCCTGGCGCTCTCCGCAGACGTGTTCTTGGAGAACTTCAGCCCCGGCGTCGCGGCCCGCCTCGGGCTGTCCGAGGGCGACCTGCGCGCGGAGCGCCCCGAGCTCGTCTACTGCAGCCTGTCGGGGTACGGCCAGACGGGTCCGTACCGCGACGTGAAGGCCTACGACCTCCTCGTGCAGGGCGAGGCGGGCGTCCTGCTCTCCAACGGCACCCCCGAAGCCCCGGCGAAGGTCGGGCTGCCGATCACGGACCTGATCGGCGGCTCCACCGCGGCGATCGCCGTGCTGAGCGCTCTCGTCGCCCGGTCCGCGAGCGGCGTCGGCGCCTCCATCGACCTGGGCATGCTCGACGCCGTGGCGGCGTGGCTCTGCTACTTCCCCCACCACTACTGGCACGAGGGCACCGAGCCTCCGCGCACGGGGATGCGCCACCAGTACCTGACGCCCTACGGCCCGTACCTCGCGGCCGACGGCGTCTACGTGAACCTCGTGGTCGCGAGCGATCGCGACTGGCAGGTGCTCTGCGAGAAGGTCCTGATCGCCCCCGAGCTCGTGCACGACGCCCGGTTCGCCACGGTCGACGCCCGCCGGGCGCATCGCGACGAGCTCGAGGGTCTGGTGGAGCGCCTGATCTCCGGGCTGCCGAGCGCCGCGTGGCTGGATCGGCTCGGCGGCGCCGGCCTTCCCTACGGCGAGGTGCGCACCATGGAGAAGGTGCTCGCGCACCCCCAGCTGCTCGCCCGCCAGATGTTCGTGGACGCGACGTCGCCGGTCGGGCCGCTGCCCGTCGTGCGCTTCCCCCTCGGCGCGCCGTCGGCCGCGCGCCGGGTGCCCGGTCTGGGGCAGGACACCGACGACGTGCTCGGGTCGCTCGGCTACAGCTCCGAAGAGATCGAGGGGCTCCGGTCCCGGGGGGCCGTGGCCTGAGCCGCGTCGCCGCGCGGGGGCCGTCACGACGGGGCGCCGAAGTACTGCTCGATGGCCTGCGCCATGCCCTCGGCGATCGCCCGGTGGCCGGCCGCGCTGTTGGCGATGGAGCCCTCGAAGGGGTCCGAGATGAACAGCGGCTCGATGAGGGCGCCCGGCATCCGGCTCGGAGTTGTGAACCAGCCGGGGTCCGCCGGCCCGAGGAGGAGGAGATGGCGGTAGGAGGCGGCGGTTGTTGTGAGGGGGACGCCCCCCAATGTTGTGTCGGGCTGGACCCCGTCGTTCGGGATCTGCCAGCCGTGCGCGTTCATGCGGGCGAGCACGTCGCGCTGGAGGAGCGCCGCGAGCCGCTTGCTCTCGGCGGCGAAGGACCGGGCGGGGTCGTAGGTCGTGATGCACCCTGCGTCGAGCGGTGATGTGCCGGCGTCGAAGTAGATCCCTACGAGGACTGTCGCCCGTGCGAGATTCGCGCAGACGTCTCGCGCGGCGACGTCCGCCCTCGCGCCTGCGACCGAGAGCACCCCGCCTGTGAGATCGGCGGGCGTCGGCTTGATGATGTCGGTGTTGACGGTGCGCGAGACGACGACCCGGAACCCTCGCGCCCGGAGCAGGTTCATCGTCTCGAGCTCGATCGTGAGGTTCTCTCCCGCTTCGTAGATCACCCGACCGGTCTCGGTGACCCCCGGGCCGCCCGGGTCGACGCCGCCGTGTCCGGCGTCGATGAAGACGGTGCGATGGTTGTCGCCGGAGGTCGGCGCGAAGCCGACGCACGCACCGCGGGCGAAGCGCGCGCGCGCGATCGGGACGCCTCCGGCGGCCGAGGTGGAGAGGGAGGTGGAGAGGGAGGGGGACGATCCGGCCCCCGGTGCGTGCTGCGCCCCCGCTCTGCCACCCTGGCCAACCTGGCCACCCTGGCCACCCTGGCCACCCTGGCCACCCTGGCCACGTGCGTGCGCAGCGCCCCTGGCGGCAGCCGGTGCGCCGTTGCCCGCGCCGTTGCCCGCGCCCGCGGTGACGAGCGCGACCACCACGGCCGCGACGGCGAGCACGAAGAGCAGCGCCGCCGCGGGCGGCCGGGTGCTCGACCTCGCCGCGTCGGTCGGGGCCCGCAACGCTCGCCGGGACGCCCTCCTCACGGGCGTGCGCCGGTCGAGGAGCGCTCCCCGATCTCGGCGCCGTGCGATCGGGCCATCGTCCCGACCGTACCGTTCCGGGCGGGGCTGCGTGCGCCGGGTGGGTTCGCTCACCGCTCCTTCGCGGGGCCGTGAGCCGTCGTTGCCGAGGTGGCGTCGCGGTGGCGGACGACGGCAAGCGGCCGTGAGGGCGGCGTCTCCAGCGCGTGGACGAGCAACGACGCGTAGAACTGAGCGCCCTGCGGATCGAGATGGACGCCGTCGGGGTAGAAGTACTGGGGCGCGGTCGCGCTGATGGCGTACCAGTTGACCATCGTCGTGTTCGGAAGGCTGTGCGCGACCGTGGCGATGCTCTGGTTGACCGCCTGCTCCCACGGCCGTGTCTCGCGGGTGTTCACGAGCACGGTCCGCCGCATGGGCCCGAGCGAGCGGAGCAGCGACTTCAGCTGTGTGGGGGAGAAGTACCCGTTGGTCCCGAGCTCGACGATGAGCTCGTCGCCCACGTCGCCGTCCTTCTTCAGCTGGGGCACCTCGGACTGGACCTGGTAGAGCTGCTGGCCTATCTGCGCGTCGATCACCGCGCCGGGGAGCATCGCGCGCAGGTACGGAGCGGCGTCGACCATGATCGAGTCACCGATCACGGTGACGCCGGTCCCCGCCGGGAGCGTGGTCGTGGTCGTGGTCGATGTCGTTGTCGGCGCCGTGCCGACGGCGGGGAGGCCGATGTGGCTGCGGGCCGTGCCCGGGCCGCCGGCGGGAGGTCCCCCTCCGACGGCGGTGGACGTGGACGTGGTCGGCGTAGTGGTTGTCGTGGAGGTGGGCGTTGTCGTGGTCGGCGTCGTGGTCGTCGTCGTGTCGCCGGGGCGGACCGGGGGCAGGATGCTCCTCGTCGCCTCCGGCGGCGCTGTCGAGCCCGAGATCACCCCGGAGAGCCCGAGCGAGCAGATGAACGCGCCCGCGAGGACGACGCCCACGGCTGCGAGGCCCTGGGTGCCGGGAACGAGGGCGCTCCACTGGCGGTCTCGCCACCGGTCTCGCACGGCGAGCCAGAGGCGGCCGAGCGCGCCGTGGCGCACCGGCTGCTCCACATAGCGCCACGAGAGCGCCGCGGCGACGATGATGCCGACCACCTGGAGCACGTCGCGAAGGAGGCTCTGCTTTACGCCTTCGGGGGTGGTGAGGACGATCACCGGCAACGACCACAGGTAGATGCCGTAGGAGCGCTCGCCGATCCACCGGAGCGGGGCGACGCCGAGGGCCCGTCCCACCCGCGCGCCGGGGTGGACGCAGACGGCGATGAGGACCGCGGTCAGCACCGAGAGGAGCGCCATCCCGCCGCGGTAGACGAACGGGTCGTACTGGCCCGTCTGCCAGTACATCACGATGATGCCCGCCAGCGCGGCGACACCCGCGACGTCGAGGATGGTGCGTGCCCGCGGCGTGATCGTCCCGATCCGCTTGTCCCGTGGCCAGGCGAAGGCGAGCGCGGCTCCGATGAGCAGCTCGAAGGCCCTCGTGTCCGTGCCGTCGTAGACCCGGGTCGGGTCGGTGAAGGGCACGAAGAGGAGCGCCATCTCCACTGCGGAGGCGACGGCGAGGAGGAGCGCGCCGAGCACGAGCAGGCGGCGGTCCCGCACCCAGCGGAGGGCGCCGAGGACGGCGAACGGCCAGATCAGGTAGAACTGCTCTTCGATCGCGAGCGACCAGAGATGGCCGAGCGGCGCCGGCGGTCCGTACTGGGCGAAGTACGAGACGTGGTGGAAGATGTACCACCAGTTGGAGTAGTAGAAGACCGCCGGCAGCACGTCGGCCCTCAGGGACGGGAGCTGTTGGCGGTCGAGGAGGGTGGCCCACGCCACGGTCACGAGCAGCATCACGAACAGCGCGGGGAGCAACCGGCGTGCGCGGCGCACCCAGAACTGCCCGAAGGACCGTGCCCCACGGCGGCGGATGGCGGCGACCAGGAGGTCGGTGATCAGGTAGCCGGAGAGGACGAAGAAGACGCCGACGCCGAGCAGGCCCCCGCTCGCCCAACCGAGATCGAGGTGGTACGCGATGACGCCGAGGACGGCGATCGCTCGGATGCCGTCCAGACCTGCGTTGTACGAGCTCGATCCTTCGACTGGGCGCGGCATCTGCTACCGGTATACCTGGGGACTCGGGCGCGTCGATGGACGCGGGGCGCGGATTTCGCGCGCACTTCGATGGTGACAGGCGACCAGCGCGCTGTCGAGGCTTGTCGAGCACCAGATCGACGGGGCGATTGCCCGATCCCAGCAGACGGCACGCGTCGCTCCGTCCCGGCGGCGGCGTTCGTGGCGCCGGCGCCGACCTGGGCGCCGCGCTCCGCTCGGCCTAACCTCGGACGGGTGGGGGGGACCCGACGACGTGGGTGACGCGGCACAGGGCGCGCAGCTGCCGGGCTTCCGCACGTACCGCTGGACCGACCCCGTGCTGGTCGCCGTCGCCCTGGTCGCCGTCGCCTCCGGCTTCGGGCAGTTCGGCGCGGTCGCCGCCCTCGGCAACGTGGCGAAGACGTTCGGCCACACGACCAGCGGTGCGACCTTCGCCGACGAGGCTGGCCTCTCGGGGACCGTGCTCGGTGTCGGGCTCGCCATCATCCGCGCCGCGTCCTTCCTCGGCCTCCCCCTGGCCTCGCTCGCGGACCGGTTCGGTCGCAAGCCGATGCTCGGCGCGACGTGCGCCACTGGGCTCGTCCTCACGGTCCTCACCACGTTGAGCCCCAGCTACTGGTGGTTCGTCGCGATCTTCGCGCTGGGGCGCCCGTTTTTGAGCGCGACCGTCGGGCTCACCCAGGTGTGCGCGGTGGAGCTCACCACCTCGCGTGATCGCGCGAAGGCGGTGTCGTTGGCGGCTGCCGGCTACGCGGTGGGCGCGGGCATCGCGGCGATCGTGCACAGCCTCGCCGCCGGCACGCTCGGGTTCCGCGGGATCTTCGCGCTGGCGATCGTGCCGATCATCTTCCTTCCGGTGCTCGTGCGAAGGCTGGTCGAGCCGGATCGCTTCGCGCGCGTCGCCGTCTCGGCCACCGAGGCCGAGCCGGTGCTCGGCCCGGTCGCGCGCCCGCACCGCCGCCGCCTGCTGATCGTGGCCGCGCTCGCCTTCTCCATCTCGGTCATCACGGGACCGGCGAACAGCCTCGTCTTCATCTACGCCCAGAACTTCGCCCATCTCGGGGGGATCACGACGAGCGGCATGGTCGTCGCGGCGGGCGCCGCCGGGCTCGGTGGGCTTCTCGTCGGGAGGTGGCTGGCAGACCACCTCGGACGGCGCCCGACCGTCGCGCTGTCGATCACCGGCATGGCCGTGTTCGGCGTGCTGGCGTACTCGGGGCCGGATTGGGCGCTCTTCTTCGGGTACGTCGCCGGGGTGACGAGCGGAGCGGTGTTCGCCCCCGCCGGCGGTTCGCTCGCCAACGAGCTGTTCCCGACGTCGGTGCGCGCCTCGGTCACCGGGTGGTACATCGCGGCCGGGGTCGTCGGCGCCGTCGTGGGACTCCTGGCCTTCGGCGCCGCGGCCGACGTCCGGGGGACGTCCAACCACCTCGAGTTCGCGAGCGCGGTCGTCTTCCTCCCGATGGTGCTCGCGACCGGCTTCCTCCTCCTCCTGCCCGAGACGAAGGGCAAGGAGCCCGAGGAGCTCTGGGGTGAACCTTCCTTCGGGTCAGCGGGCGAAGACGTGCACGCCGACCCACACCCAGCCGAGCACCACCACCACGCGGAGCCACGTCCGGTCGCCGAGGACGTCGCGGACCAGCGTCGATGGGCGTCCGATCCGGGCCCGCCCGCCGGGCCACGCGCCCCGTGACGCCAGCCAGAGGAAGAGCGCGCCGAGCGCGGCGGCCGCCCAGAGCGCGTAGGTGACGTCGGCCCAGGTCATCGTCGTACGAGGTACCAGCCGATGCCGAGCCAGGCGAGCCAGGCGGCCGCCTTCGCCGCGCGGTGGCGGAGCAGCGCGTCCATCGCGGAGCTGAGGGTGGGGTAGTCGGCACGCGGGCCGCCGTGGAAGTAGGAGGCGAGCTCGACGCCGACGAGAACGGCGATCACGACGAGCCAGGGGACCGCCGTCCCGTTGCCTCCCTCAGGTCGAGCGCGGTCCATCCGCCGCCACGGGCCGGCACGGGGCCGGAGCCGCTCGAGGGCGAGGGCGCCGAAGAAGAGCGCCGAGGGCACGGACACCGCCACGTCTGCGGGCACGGTGAAGGGCCTCGCGCCCGATGCCACGCCGGCGAAGATCGCCGCGGTGCCGAGGGCGACCGCCGCCGCCGCGTGCGGGTGAGCCTGGCGGCCCGCGGGCGCGGTGCCGACGCGTGCGCGGTGCCGGGGGCTCACCGTGCGCCCCCGATGCGAAGCGTCACGCGGACCGGGCGGTGGTCGGAGCCGACCGGCTCCAGCACCTCCCCGCCGACCACCCCGATCGGCCCGCGCACCAGCACGTGGTCGACCTGGCTGTGCGGTCGCCACGAGGGCCAGGTCTTCGCCCGGATCGCTCGCCGCCAACCGGGGAGCAGCAGGCCCACCGGCGGGCCCCACAGGTTCATGTCGCCGGCGAGGACTGCGGGGCGCTCCCCGACCTCGGCCCCGACCTCGGCCTCGACCGCGCGGGCGAGCCGCACGAACTGACGCGGCGCGCCGTAGGTGAGGTGTGACATGTGCGTGCCGATCACGGTGACCGGAACCCCCGTGTCGACGGTCACCACCAGCGCCGCCCGCCGGGCACGGTCGCGCGCGAGCCGCCCGAGCTCGACCACTTCGGTCGCGGTGATCGGGAGCCGGCTGAGCACCGCGATCCCCCAGCGGCCGGGACCCGCCGCCACGAAGCGTGAGGAGCGCGCGACGCGACGTGCGAACGGCCGCTCGCTGTCGAGGAAGATCGCGTGGCTCCGCCCGCGCCAGTCGAACGAGCGCATCCACCTGGCGTCGGCGCTCGGGTGGGGGCCCGCCAGGCGTCCGCCGGCGAGCGCGTGCTCCCGGGTCTCGTACCCGAGCGCGCCGGCGACACGTGCGGCGAGGCTGGGACCCTCGGCCGGCGCCCAGTTCTCCTCGAGCACGAGGACGTCCGCGTCGATCAGGCGGCAGGCCGCTTCGACGTCGTAGGGGCGTCCCCATCCGTCCACGCCCGCGTGGGCGTTGAAGGTGGCGACGCGGAACGGCGCCGGCTGGAGCGGATCGGGGTCGTGCACGGGCGGACCGACGATAGGCCGCCGCGCCGAGCCAGCCGGGACGGGGCGGCCCCCCGATGAGCCTCCGTGGCCGGTACCATCCCGTCGCGTGTCGACGGCTCCGTCCGGTCCCGGGGTCCCGACGGGCGCCGGCGGTGAGCGGAGCGCAGGGTCGGCCGACGCTGTGCCCATCGTCTGGGTCGACGCCTTCTGCGACGGCCCCTTCACCGGCAACCCCGCGGCGGTCTGCCTGCTCGAGCACCCTGCGCCGGAAGAGGCGATGCAGTCGCTCGCCTTCGAGATCGGCCTCTCCGAGACCGCCTTCGTCTGGCCACGAGAGGATGGCTTCGGGCTCCGCTGGTTCACCCCCGTCGCCGAGGTCGACCTCTGCGGCCACGCCACCGTCGCGGCGGCGCACGCGCTTGCGGGCGCGGGACGTCTCGACGCGGTGCGGGCCCGCTTCGCGACGAAGAGCGGCTGGATCGAGGCGACCGCCGACGGGGACCAGATCGAGATCGACCTGCCGGGCGAGGTGCCGAGACCGGTCGACGTGCCAGCGGTGCTCGCGGCCCGCTGGCCCGTGCTGCGTGCCGCGACGACTCGCTTCGACCTCTTGGTGGAGGTCGAGAGCGAGAAGGCCGTGCGCGACCTCGACCCGGCTGCGGTCGACCTTGCGTCCCTTCCCCACCGCGGCGTGGCCGTCACCGCGAGGGCGGGCGCCGGTGGGGACGCGGGCGCCGGTGGGGACGCGGGCGCCGGTGGGGACGCGGGCGCCGGTGGGGACGCGGGCGCCCGCGCTGGGGCAGACGCCGACTACGTGCTCCGGTTCTTCGCGCCGCGTGTCGGGGTGCCCGAGGACCCGGTGACGGGGTCAGCCCAGTGCTACCTCGGGCCGTACTGGGCGGCGGCGTTGGGCCGCGTGCAGCTCTGCGCGGCGCAGCTCTCCCAGCGAAGAGGAGTGCTGCGTGTGCAGGTCCGCGGCACGCGGGTAGGAGTGACCGGCCGAGCGGTGACCGTGCTCCGTGGGGAGGTCACGGGCGATGCTGCCGTGTCGCTGAGTGCCGGGCGGTCGCGCTGAGCTCGGCCGCCGACCGCCGTGTGCCCGGCGCCGGCCGAGACGCGGACCGAACGGTCGTGCCAGTCGCTGTGGTAACGATGGGCCCGTGCCGACGACAGCCATCGGGCCCGCACGAGCCTGTTCGGCGTGCGGCAGGACGGTGTCCCCGGTCGGCGAGAGGCTGCGCTTGCTCGTCGAGCGTCACCGCGCGCGCGACGAGCGCGAGCGGGTGGCGCGGTCGCGCTTCTTGGCCGAGCTCGACCGGCTCACAAGTCCGCTCGATCGCGATGCGGACGCCGTGCACGTGACGGCTTCGGCCGTGGTCGTCGGGAGCAGGGGGACGGTCCTCCACCGTCACCGGCGGCTCGGTCGCTGGCTGCAACCCGGGGGTCACGTCGAGTCGGGCGAGTCGCCGTCGCAGGCGGCGCTGCGAGAGACGGTGGAGGAGACGGGTCTCGACGTGCGGCATCCGCAAGGTCGTCCGAGGCTGCTTCATCTCGACGTGCATCCAGCAGGGGACCACGTCCATCTCGACCTCCGCTTCCTCCTGGTCGCGGACGACCGCGATCCTCGGCCCCCGCCAGGTGAGAGCCCCGACGTCCGGTGGTTCACGTGGGAGGAGGCGGAGACGATCGCCGACGAGGCGCTTGCCGGAGCGCTCCGGGCGGCGCGTGACGTCCTTCGGGAAGGGGGGACCGCCGATGTCCACTGA
>JAJZMD010000220.1 GCA_021803085.1 Actinomycetes bacterium | reverse complement strand
ATCCGCCGCAGCCCGTGGATGCCGGCGACCGAAGCGGGGTAGTCCGCCGACGCGACGTCCTCGGCGGGCTCATCCACGAATACGAACTCGCTGCCTGACCCAAAGCGGGCCTTCCGCCGGCTGGACGTCGACCATCGCGCCAACCTGTGCGGCACCCACCGCGCATCGGCACCAGGCCAGCACCGGGACGCCGAGGATGTGCGGGTACGGGCTGCGTTCAATGCGCTCGTGCGAACCCGCTTCCCGACCCAAACGACGCCGAATCGAGTTGTTGGACCCTTCACGGTGAGGGATCGCCACGAGACCACCGCCAGAGCGAGCGTCGACGCGCCGAAGCTGCACGCGGAGGTGCGCGGCGTCGACGCGGTCGCCCAGGTCTTCGCCGACGGGGCCCGGGCCGCGCGGCTGTGTCTCGTCGACGGTCTGGCCGGGGCGGTCGTCGCCGTCGGCGGGCGACCCATCGCTGTGTTCGCCTTCACCGTGCGCGACAGCCTGGTGGCCGGCATCGAAGTCATGTCCGACCCCGAGACCCTCCACAGGACGCGCCCGAAGACCTTCCGCGAACAGCTCCCCCATTTTGCGACACGTGATCGGCACCTACGAGAGGTCCAGTTTCTTGGACCCTACAGGTCCAGAGGAGCCGCA
Organism: Actinomycetes bacterium; assembly: GCA_021803085.1. Classification (GTDB taxonomy): domain Bacteria; phylum Actinomycetota; class Acidimicrobiia; order Acidimicrobiales; family RAAP-2; genus JAJYVT01. Next base: position 2,058 of record JAJZMD010000220.1, on the reverse strand, counting down.
GAACATCGTGGTCGCGAGTTGCCAGCACGCTCCGATCAGACGGCTCGGGATTGCAATGTCCCGAGCCGCGAGCGGCACCAGGAGTACCGAACGCACGCCCAGATCGCCCGACGCGATGCCGCGGCAGCACCCCGAGGACCACTTCGGGCGCGGTCCCGTCGAGGTCACGTTGAGCAGTGCACTGCGTACGCATGCCCTGTGCAGCCCTATGCACCAGCGGCTCCAACGAGAAGGCCGCCGCCAACCTGCTGCTCAGCGACCGCACGCGCCGCGCCACCCTGCCATGGCATGCCCTACGCAGCGTTGATAAGGCCCCGAGAAAAACACCCGAGAAACCCGCATCTCCGACGAAGGCCGAAACGAGAAACCGCTGGTCAGGCGCCTGCAACCCTACACGAGGTGCGCGCCCGACCAGCGGTCGTGGTGGCGGGGGTTCAGGACCATCGCGCGACCGTCGGATTCAGATCCGACGGACCCGCTGGTCAGGGAGCTTGCCCTATGCAGCCGCCTGGGCGGTTGCCCTAATCAACGTTCGCCCGGACGAGCCGAGGTCCCGAGAAACGCCGTGACGAGGACGCACCTTCGGGATCGTGGCCCGCAGATCCGCTCCCCGGAGCGGCCCGGCGTTGGCCAGCCGACTCCCTCGTCGCCGTCCACCCGAGACGGCCGAGCCACCGAGCGATCCCGGAAGAACATGAGATGATGCGTTATGGGTGCCTCTTTCTCGATGTTGGTGGATGTCGCGCAGTCGCCGCTCTCAGCTGCGGTAGGCGTCGCGACGGTGGTCGATGTCGAGCACGTAGACGGTCCGTGTCTCCTCGTCGATTCGGTAACGAACCCGGTACTCGCCGCGGCGAGCCCGCCATTGCCCTTCGAAGGGTTTTCGCAGCGGTGCTCCTACTCGGCGGGGGTCCTCCGCGAGCGGGCCGAAGATGAACTCGATGCAGGCCGCAGAGACCGCTTCGGGCAGGTCCTCAGCCAGGCGTCGCGCCGCGCTACGGGCCACAACGACCCGGTGGCTCACCGTGACTGCTGGTGACGGTGGCGGGAGACGAGATCTCGGACTGCTCGCTCATCGAGCACCTCGCCCGCGGCGATGTCCGCGTCTGCTGCCCGCAGGCGGTCCTGGGCCTCAGGGTCGGCGAGCAGATCGAGAGTGGCCTCGATCGATTCGAGGTCCTCGGCGGCGAGGAGCACCACGTACTCTCGCCCGTTCTTGGTGATCTGGACCCGCTCATGGGTGGTCGCCACTTCTTCGGCGATCTCGGACAGCCGGGCTTTCACCTCGGACAGGGGCAACATTGTCATCGACCAGAATTATAGTCTGTGTGGTGATGCCGCACGCGCACCGGCGAGGTTGCCACTGGTGCGCAGACCGGCGGAGACGTGAAGGGTCCAAGAACGCGATCAGCGCCTTGACCAGGCAGGACCCGAACGGCGAACCTGCACGCCCATGGCGCTCAGCTTCCTCTACCGTCTCTTCCGCCGCGTCGTCGAGGCCCTGTCGCTCCACCGCATGGACGCCGTCGCCAAAGACGCAGAGATCCTGGTGCTCCGTCATTAGCTGGCGGTCCCTCGCCGGCAGGTCACCAGGCCCCGCTTCTTCTGGTCGGACCGGGCGTTCATCGCCACTCTGGCGAGACTCGTGCCGCAAGAGCGCTGGGCGTCGTTCCTCGTCACGCCCGAGACGATCCTGCGATGGCACCGGGTCCTCGTCCGGCGGCACTGGTCCTACCCACACCGCAGTCCGGGGCGACCGCAGCTCCCAGAGGAGACCATCGAGCTCATCGTGTGCCTGGCGCGGGAGAACCCGCGCTGGGGGTACTTGCGCATCGTCGGAGAACTGAAGAAGCTCGGCGTCACGGTCTCGAAGGGCCGCGTCGCCAACGTCCTCGGGCGCCAGTAGGGTCCCAAAACTCGATCGTGGGCGCTGAGTAGGGAGTCTCGGTTTCGAGCGATCCGACTACGGTGCCCTCTCCGTGCGCCTATCCGACACCGTCCGTTCCCAGTTCTGGTCGTTCGCCTACCTCGTCTCGCGGAGGGCGCTCTCGCTCATGG